>DASREB010000155.1:0-3159 GCA_035652275.1 Burkholderiales bacterium | reverse complement strand
CCAGCACGCAACGAGCACCGCCCCTGCCGGCCGACCGCTGCCCCAAGTAAGCAAACCCTCCCGCGGCGGACTGTAGCCATGCGCGACCGGTACGTAAAGTTGACTGGCGGAGTGAGTCCGCTGCGCCGAGACCCAAACGGTCTCTGTCGGTTGGCTGTGCCTCTCGTAGTACGCGCCGACCCGCCATCCACGATGCTGCGCGCCACCGCCTCGCAGCCCGCGCACCACAACTCACGCTCCGCGCGCCGAGCAGCAAAAGGGGGCGCGCGCATGCGGCGGTGGTTTTGATGTCCATCAAAGGCGCTCGCGCTACATTTGGGAGGCTCCGGCATGCTTCGCCATTACCTCCAGCCGCTCCTTGCACCGCACAGCGTCGCTCTCGTTGGCGCAACCGAGCGCGACGGTGCGCTCGGCAGCATCGTCTACCGCAACCTGGCGGCCGCCGGCTTGCGGGGCAGGCTGTGGGGGGTGAATCCGAAGCATGCGACGCTTTTCGGCGCGACAGCCTACCGGCGGCTGGGTGACATTCCGGAAAAACCCGACCTTGCAGTGATCGTGACGCCGGCGCGCACCGTGTCCGGCATCGTGCGCGAGGCGGGTGAGGTGGGTATCAAAGCCGCCGCCGTGCTGACGAGCGGCTTCGCCGAAGCCGGCGACGATGGCAAGCGCTTGCAGATCGAGCTCGTGGATGCCGCTCGTCGCGCTGGCGTGCGCTTGCTCGGCCCGAATTGCATTGGACTCGTGCGGACCGACGTCGGGCTCAACGCCACCTTTGCGCGCAGCTATGCCCATGCCGGGCCGCTCGCGCTGGTGTCGCAGTCCGGCGCGATGTGTACCGCGATGCTCGATTGGGCCTATGCCGCCGGTGTGGGCTTCACCAGCGTGGTGTCGCTGGGCGGCGCGGCCGACGTCGACTTCGGCGAGGTACTGGACTTCCTGCTCGCCGATGAAGCCACGCGCGCCATCCTGATGTACGTAGAAGGGATCCGCGACGCGCGGCGATTCGTCTCGGCGTTGCGCGCGGCGGCGCGCGTGAAGCCGGTGATCGCGTTGAAGGTCGGCCGCTACGCGAGTGGCTCGCGCGCGGCCACCAGCCATACCGGCGCACTCGTCGGCAGCGATGCGGTGTTCGAGGCGGCGCTACGCCGAAGCGGCACCGTGCGCGTGAAAACCTACACCCAGCTCTTCGCTGCCGCGCGCGTGCTGGCGAAGGGCCCGCTTCCTGCCGGCGAGCGCCTGGCGATCCTCACCAACGGCGGCGGCCCGGGCGTGGTCGCGGCCGACAGCGCGGCCGAAAACCGCGTGCCGCTCGCCGTGCTCGGGCCGCAGACGCTCGCAAAACTCGACGCCACGCTGCCGCCGCAGTGGTCGCATGGCAATCCGATCGACATCATCGGCGATGCGCCGCCGGAGCGCTTCGCGCTCGCCACCGCTGCCGCGTTGGCCGACCCCGGCGTCGATGCGCTGCTCGTGCTCTATTCGCCGGTCGCCGTGACCTCGCCGCAGGACGCGGCGCGCGCGGTGGCGCAGGCAGCACGCGGGACGAAAAAGCCGCTGCTCGCCGGCTGGCTCGGCGACATCAATCCGCAGGAAACGCGTCGCTATCTTGACGCCGAAGGCATTGCGAACTTCTACACACCGGAGAACGCGGTCGAGGCGTTCTCGTTCCTCTGCGCGCATCGGAGGAATCAGCAGCAGCTAATGCAGGCGCCGCCCGCGCTGCACGGCGAGACCCCGCCGCCGGACCTGGCGAGAGCGAGCGCGATTCGCGACGCGGCACTCACCGCGGGACGCAAGCTCCTCAACGAACGCGAGGCGACGGCGCTGCTCGACGCCTTCGGCCTGCCGGTCCCGCGCAGCGTGGTCGTTACGACCCAGGAAGCTGCGCTGCAGGCGGCGCGCGAGATCGGCTTTCCGGTGGTGCTCAAGATCCAGTCGCGCGACATCAGCCACAAGAGCGATGTCGGCGGTGTGCGGCTCAACCTGCAGAACGCCGCCATGGTCGCCTCAGCGTACGACGACATGCTGCGCCACGTGCGCGCGCTGCGACCGCAGGCGCGCATCGACGGCACGCTGGTGCAGCCGATGCTGCGCTATGCGCACGCGCGCGAAGTGCTGGTCGGCGTCGCCACCGATGCGGCGTTCGGCCCGGTCATTTCGTTCGGCGCCGGCGGCGTCGCCGTCGAAGCGGTACGCGACACGGCGCTCGCGCTACCGCCGCTCAACGCCGCGCTCGCGCGCGAGCTGATGCAGGGGACGCGCGTCTACCGGCTGCTCGGCGCCTACCGCAACGTGCCGGCGGTCGACATGGAGGCGCTCTGCAAGGTACTGAACGGCGTGTCGCGCATGGTGTGCCTGCTGCCTTGGCTCGCCGAGATGGACCTCAACCCGGTGCTGGCCCATCCGGGGGGCGCAGTGATCGCCGATGCGCGCATCGTGATCGATCCCGCGCAGCTCGAGCCTCGTCCGCGCTACGGCCACATGGCGATCCATCCCTACCCGGTCGAGCTCGAGGAGGAGCTCACGCTCGCCGGCGGCGCGCAAGTGCGCCTGCGGCCGATGCGGCCGGAGGACGCCGAGCTCGAGCAGCGCTTCTTCGTCGCACTTTCCGAGCGCTCGCGCTACCAGCGCTTCATGCAGCACCTGCGGCATTTGCCGCCCGAGCTGCTCGCCCGCTTCACTCAGCTCGATTACGACCGCGAGCTCGCGCTCGTCGCGCTGCATGACGAAGCGTTCATTGCGGTCGGACGCTACGCGCCCAATCCGGACGGCGAGACGGCCGAGTTCGCGCTCGTCGTGGCGGACGCCTGGCAGGGCAAAGGGCTCGGCCGCGCGTTGCTCGAGCGCCTTGCCGGCGCTGCCCGAGCGGCCGGCTACCGTGCGCTTTACGGCGTGATCTTGCGGGCGAACCACGACATGCTCGACCTCGCCGCACGTCTGGGCTTCAAGGAAGAAACGCGCGAGGGCGACGAGGTCACGGTCGTGCGGCGCCTTTGAACGTGCGACTCTGGCATAAGCCCGGTTAGTCTGCAGGAAAAGCTGGCGGAGTGAGAGGGATTCGAACCCTCGATACGGGTTTAGCCCGTATAACGCCTTAGCAGGGCGCCCCCTTCGGCCACTCGGGCATCACTCCGGAGGAAGCGGCATTCTACAAAACAA
>DASREB010000154.1:0-23533 GCA_035652275.1 Burkholderiales bacterium | reverse complement strand
CGCTACAAGGCGCCGGCGCCGTCGCTCGAGGGGGTGGTCACACGCCTCGACTGACGGCGCGTTGACCGCGGCACGGCGCAGCGTGTAGGCTGGCCGCGCCTTAAGACCACCTTAGAGGAGGAGGGTAACCATGAGGCATCTCGTCAAGCCGCTCGCCGTGCTGGCTGCCGCGGCCGCGTTCTGCAGCGGTGTCCAAGCGCAGCAGACGGTCACGCTCAAGATGCAGGCCACCTGGCCGTCGAGCCTCACGCTGTACGACAACTTCACTTTCTTTGCCGACCGTGTCTCGAAAATCTCCGGCGGCTCGCTGAAGATCGAGGCGATGCCGGCCGGGCAGGTGGTGCCGGCATTCGAAGTCCTCGACGCTACCAACAAGAAAGTGATCGACGGCGCGCACTCCTGGTCCGGCTACTGGGTCGGCAAGAACAAGGCGGCGATCCTGATGACCGGCGGCCCGGGCGGTACTTTCGGCATGGACATGATCGATGCGCTCGGCTGGATGCAGAACGGCGGCGGCCTCGAGCTCGCGCAGGAGTTCTTCCAGAAGGAGCTGAAGCTCAACATTTACTGGCTGCCGATCCTGCCCTCCGGGCCGCAGGCGTTCGGCTGGTTCAAGCGGCCGATCAAGAATCTCGCGGACTTCAAGGGCATGAAGTGCCGGCAGACCGGCATGGCGGCCGAAGTGTTCCAGCGCATGGGAATGACCACGGTCAACATGCCCGGCGGCGAGATCATCCCCTCGGCGCAGCGCGGCGTGATCGACTGCGCCGAATGGGTCGGCGGCGTCGAGGACATGCGGCTTGGCTTCCACAACGTCTGGAAATACCACTACACACCGGGCATGCACGAGAACGTCACGATCGGCGAAGTGGTGTTCAACATGGACGTCTGGAAAGGCCTGTCGCCGACGCATCAGGAAATCATCAAGAGCGCGGCGAACGAAAGCTTCCTCGTCTGGTGGGCGAAGTGGCAGCGCCAGAATGCCGAGGCCGTCAAGGAACTGCAGGAAAAGCACGGCGTGCACGTCCTGCGTACGCCGCCCGACATCCTGCTCGAGTTCCTGAAGACCTGGGACATCATCGCCGCCGAGGAAAGCAAGAAAAGCCCGTTCTTCAAGAAGACGCTCGAGTCGCAGCGCCAGTACGCGTCGATCGTGGTGCCGGCGAAGCGCTTCTACTTCCCGCCGTACTCCTTCGCCGCCAACTATTACTGGCCGGAGGGCAAGGCGGGGGCCTCGAAGGCTGCGGCGAGCAAGTAACACCGCGCAGTCGAGGCGGGGGCGCAGATCCGCCCCCGTTTCATTGGGAGGGAGGCATGCCCGAACCGTCGCAGGGCCTGGTGAGGACTGTCAACGCGATCGACCGGTTCACCGATCGCAGCGGCAGCTGGATCGCGTGGCTCAACGTGCCGCTGGTTCTCATCGTGACCTACGAAGTAGTCATGCGCTACGCGTTCAATGCGCCCACCATCTGGGTGTTCGACGCGACCTACATGCTCTACGGCACCATCTTCATGCTGGGCGCAGCGTATGCGCTGCACAAGGGCGCGCATATCCGCACGGACTTCTTCTACGAAAAGTGGACCGCCAAGACCAAGGGCATGGTCGACTCGATCTCTTATCTGCTGTTCTTCTTTCCGTCGCTCATCATGCTGCTCGTCGCGAGCGGCAACGAGGCGTGGTACGCCTACACGATCCACGAGACGTCCGAGCAGACACCGTGGCGGCCAATTCTCTGGCCTTACAAGAGCGTCGTGCCGCTCACCTGCATTTTCCTCATGGTCCAGGGCATCTCGGAGACGATCAAGAGCGTCTATGCCTGGCGCACGGGCGTCGTGCTCGAACAGAAGGAAAAGATCGAGATATGACGGCCGAAATCCTGATCGGACTGGTCATGCTGATCGTCATGATCGGGGCCATCTTCATTGGCATCCAGATCTCCTTCACGCTGCTTTTCCTGGCGCTGGCGTTCGGCTATCTCGGGCTCGGGCGGACGGTGTTCGACCTCGCGTACTTCCAGACCATCGGCATGATGAAGGAAGAGCTGCTCGCGGCGGTGCCGCTGTTCATTTTCATGGGTTTCATCACCGAGCAGGCCGGTCTGATGGAGCGGCTGTTCTCGGCGCTGCGCATGCTGCTCGCGCCCGTGCGAGGGTCGCTCTACCTCGTCGTGATCCTTACCTCCACGGTGTTCGCCATGGCAACGGGCATCGTCGGCGCGGCGGTCACGGTGCTCGGCATCATGGCCGGCCCGATCATGATCAAGACGCGCTACGACCCGGTGCTCTCCGCCGGCGCCATCACGGCGGGCGGCACCCTCGGCATCCTGATTCCGCCATCGGTGATGCTGATCGTCATGGGCCCGGTGCTCGGCGTCTCGGTCGCCGACCTATACGCGGCCGCGTTCGGCCCCGGCTTCCTGCTCGCCGGCATCTATGTCGTCTACCTGTTTACCCGCAGCATGCTCAACCCGCACCTTGGCCCACCGGTGCCGAAGGAAGAGCGCGTCACCGATCCCGTCGCCATCGTGCGCGAGGTTGCCGTCGGCGTCCTGCCGCTCGCGCTCCTCATCGCGGCCACGCTTGGCTCGATACTCGCCGGCCTCGCCACGCCGACCGAGGCTTCCGCGGTGGGCGCGTTCGGTGCGCTGATCCTCGCGATCTGCTACCGGCGGCTCACTTATGCCGGCCTCAGGCAGGCGGTCATCAGCGCCACACTCACTTCCAGCATGGTGCTGCTGCTGGCGGTGACCTCCAACATCTTTGGCGCGGTGTTCGCGCGCATGGGCACGGCCGACTGGATCACGAACGCCATGGTCTCGCTGCCCGTGCCGCCCCTCGTGATGCTTGCGTTCGTGATCGTGCTGCTGTTCCTGCTTGGCTGGCCGTTCGAGTGGCCCGCGATCATCCTGGTCTTCCTGCCGATCTTCTACCCGGTGGTCGACGCGCTGAAGCCCGCGCTCTCGCAGAGCTTCGGCATCCCGCCCGAGCTCTTCATGGTCTGGTTCGGCGCACTCGTCGCCGTGACGATGCAGACGGCGTATCTCTCGCCGCCGGTGGCGATGTCGGCCTACTATCTTAAGCAGGTGGTCAAAGAGTGGTCGCTCGGCACGATCTACAAGGGCATGTTCGAGTTCATGGTCCTGCAGTGCATCGCGATCGCCATCGTGATGTTCGTGCCGAGTATCGCTACGTGGTTTCCGGCGCATATGCAGGCGCAGTCGCAGGCTACGCCGGCCGAGGAGGTCGACGACAGCATGAACCGCCTCGAGGAAGATCCGTACAAGGCCGAGCCGGAGCAAGACCAGGACAGCCTGGAGAAGGACGAGCTGTCGAAGCCGCCGACAAAGTAGATTTCGACAACCCGGTCGAACGCGCCGGCACCTGGAGCGTGCGCTGGGATCGCTACGCCGGGCGCGACGTCATTCCGCTATGGGTCGCGGACACCGACTTTCGCCCGCCGCGCGCGGTGCTGCAAGCCATGGAGGCGCGCGTGCAGCACGGCGTCTTCGGCTATACCAACCCGCCCGAAGAACTGCGCCAGGCGATCGTCGAGCGCCTCGCGCGCCGCTATGGCTGGACCGTGGACCCGGCATGGATCGTCTTCCTGCCGGGCGTCGTGCCCGGCCTGCATGTGAGCGCTCGCCGGCTGCTCGCGCCGGACGAGCACGCGCTCCTGCCGACACCGCTTTACCAGCACTTCAAGCGCGCCCTGGAGCTGGCGCCGCGGGCTCATACCGAGCTTGCGCTCGTGCTCGAAAGCGGTCGCTGGGTCTTCGACCCCGACGCCCTGCAACGCGCCCGCACGGCGAAGACGCGGGTGTTCTATCTCTGCAATCCGCAAAACCCAGGCGGCACGGTGTTCCGTCGCGACGAGCTGCTGCGTCTGGCGGAGCTCACGCCCGGCTGCATCATCGTCTCCGACGAGATCCATTGCGATCTGGTGCTCGACCCAGCGGCGTGCCACGTGCCGATCGCGAGCCTCGCGCCGGAGATCTCGCGGCGCACGGTGACGCTCATGTCGGCAAACAAGGCATTCAATATTCCGTCGTCGGGCTGCGCGTGGGCGATCGTCGAGGATGCACAGCTGCGCGAAGCGATGTCGGTCGATGTGCGCGCGCATGTGCTGCCGTCGCCCTCGGTGTTCGGCTATGCCGCGACGCTCGCCGCGCTGCGCGAAGGCGACGCCTGGCTCGCCGCGCAGATCGACTATCTCCGCGACAACCGCGACTTGGTCGAGCGCGAGTTGCCGCTGCCGATGGCGCGCACGCAGGCCACTTATCTCTCGTGGATCGACTGCAGCGGGTTGCGGGCGGCCGATCCGTACGAGCATTTCCTGCGCCACGGCGTGGCGCTCTCACCCGGCGCGCAGTTCGGCGCGCCGCGCTTTGTCAGACTGAACTACGGGACGCAGCGCGCGCGCCTGCGGCAAGCGCTGGCGCGCATGCAGACGGCGCTCCGTTCCGCAGGCTGAGCGCCGCGTCGAGCACGCGCTCGAGGTGCGGATCGCGCACCCCGACCTCGTGCATGTGCTCGAGCGTATTGCGGATGTAGTCGATGCACGGGCCGCGCTTGCCGATGCCCTGGGCCACGAGCCGCGCGCGCCCGTGCAAATCGAGCTCGCGCACATAGGCGGGGTGCTCGGGGTCGGCGATGAAAGCAAGCGCCTGCACGCGCCGGCTGCCTGGCAGGGCGACCGGCACGAGGCGCGGCCGATATACACGGCGCGGCATTTCGCGGTTCCAGAGCCGCGCGAGCGCATGGCGCACTTCGCTGCGCGGGATGCGGTACGCCATGCCCCAGCACGAGCCGCCGCGACAAAGGCCCATCACCAGCCCGGGCTTGCGGTGCGTTCCGCGATAGCGCGTCGAAAGGATGCAAAGCGCGCGGTGATAGCCATGCACACGGGCGAGGCGCTTTTCGCGGTAGGCGAAGCACGGCGACCACATGAGCGAGCCGTAGCCGAAGACCCAGAAGTCCCGGTCGGGGAGCGCGGCGCTGAAGTCGGCGAGCCTCATGCTTCTTTCGCTGCATTATGCCGGGCCTGTCAACCGTTTCCGCGCGGACGCGTTGTTCGCTAAGGGTCCCTAACGGATCGGTTATTCAGACAGGAGAAGAAATCCCATGCTTAAGAAGCTGCTTGCAATCCTCATCACCTCGGCGTTCGCGTTCACTGCGTTTGCCCAAACGCCAACCACGCCTTCGACGCCGTCGTCCACCGAGACGAAGAAAGACCAGACGAAGCACTCGAAGAAGGCCAAAAGCGACAAGAAAGCCAAGGCCAAGGGCAAGGGCAAGGCGAAGAGCGACGAAGCGAAGAAGTAAGCTTTCGGTTCGAAAAATCGAGCCCGGCGCGAGCCGGGCTCTTTTTTCGTCTACAGTTTTCCGGTGCGCGCCCTTTTCTGCCTGCTCCTCGCTGCGCTCGGCCTCTCGGCGAGCGCGCAGGACGAATGGCGCGTCCCCTTCATCAGCACGCCGGACCAGGTGGTCGAGCGCATGCTGGCGTTCGCCGGCACGCGCGCTGAGGACTACGTAGTCGACCTCGGCTCGGGCGACGGCCGCATTGTCATTGCTGCCGCACGCCGCTTCGGCGCACGCGGTCTGGGCATCGAGCTCGATGAAGCGCTCGTGCGCACTTCGCGTGACAACGCGCAGCGCGCCGGGGTTACCGATCGCGCGCGCTTCGTACAGGGCGATGTGCTCACCGCCGACTTCTCTCGCGCCACCGTCGTGACCGTGTATCTGTTGCCCGAGCTCATCGGCCGGCTGCAGCCGCGCTTCCTGACGGACCTTAAGCCGGGCACGCGCATCGTCTCGCACGCGTTCCGCATGACCGGCTGGCGGCCCGACGCAAGCGAGACGCTGCGCGTCGCCGGCGTGCATCCGGGCCAGGGCGACGACAGCACGCTCTACCTGTGGATCGTGCCGGCCGAAGTACGCGGCACCTGGAGCGGCGCCGGCATGCGCGTGCGCATCGAGCAGAACTTCCAGGAAATCGACGTCGCCGGCGCAACCGAGGCCGTTTTGCGCGGCAGCGATATCCGGTGGCGAACCGCGAACGGCAGCTTCCACGGCAGCGTGCGGGGCGATCGCATCATTGGCGACGATGGGCGCGTGCTCGATCGCGAGCGCTAGCCAACATCTTTGCTGCTTCTCTAGAGAACCTTGCCTGGATTCATCAGGCCTTTGGGATCCAGAGCCTGCTTAAGGCGGCGCATCAGCTCGAGTTCGAGCGGCGACTTATGCGAGCGGACCTCCTCGCGCTTGAGCTGTCCCAGCCCGTGCTCGGCGGAGATCGAGCCGTTGAGCTCCGCCACCGTGTCGTAGACGAGGCGATTCACCGCCGCGCGCTCTGCCACCAGCCGTTCGGGACCGACGTTGTAATGGATATTGCCGTCACCCACATGGCCGAAGGCGTAGATCCGCACATCGGCATAGCGTGCACGCAGGCGCTCGGCTGCGCGCTCGATGAACTCGGCGGTCTTCGAGATCGGCACGGAAACGTCGTGCTTGACATTGGTGAACTGCGCCTCGGGCACGCTCTCGCGGATGCGCCACAGCGCGCGCGCCTGCTCGCCGCTTTGCGCAAGCGCGGCATCCGCGAGCGCGCCACGCTCCGACGCATCGAGCAGCGCTCGCTCGACGCGCTCGCGCAAGGGCTGTTCCTCGCCGCTGTCGGCGATCTCGACGAGCACGTACCAGGGATGGGGCTTTGCCAGCGGGTCCTGCGTACCGGGCGCGAATGCGAGCACCGCTTCGACGCAGTTGCGCGAAAGCAGCTCGAACGCGCTCAGCCGCTCGCCGAGGCGCTCGTGCAGGAAGGCAAGCAATTCCATCGCCGCGGCGCAGCTTTCGAGCGCGACCCATGCCGTGGCGCTGGCACTCGGCTTCGGATGAAGGCGCAGCACCGCCGCGGTAATGATGCCGAGCGTGCCTTCGGCGCCGAGGAACAGCTGCTTGAGGTCGTAACCGGTGTTGTCCTTGCGCAGGCCGCGCAGCCCGTTCCAGATGCGTCCGTCGGGCAGCACGACCTCCAGGCCAAGCACCTGCTCGCGCGCCGTGCCATAGCGCAGCACGTTCACGCCGCCGGCGTTGGTCGAAAGATTGCCGCCGATCTGGCAGCTGCCCTCCGCGGCGAGCGAGAGCGCAAACAATCTGCCGGCTTCAGCCGCCGCGCGTTGCACGTTCGCGAGCACGCAGCCGGCTTCCACGGTAATCGTGTCATTAAGCCGGTCGAGCTCGCGGATGCGGCTCATGCGCCCGAGGGCGAGCACCAGCTCGCGGCCCTTGCCGATGGGTACCGAGCCGCCCGAGAGTCCGGTGTTGCCGCCCTGGGGCACGATCGCGACGCCGTGCTCGCCACAAAGCTGCACCACGCGCGCGACCTCCTCGGTGCTCGCCGGCCGCACGACGCACTCGGCGCTCCCGGTATATTGGCGCCGCCAGTCAGTAAAGTACGGCCGGGTATCTTGCGCCGCCGTCAGGACGTGAGCGGCGCCTACAATGTCGCGAAGCTTCTCAATCATTGCCCGTCGGATTCTCTTATGGTCAGCCGCGCAAAGGAAGTCGGACCGAAGCGCTATCGCGAATCGGCCGGTCGCTATTACGAGGACTTCGAAATCGGTGATATCTACGAGCACCGCCCCGGCCGCACGCTCACCGAGACCGACAACATCTGGTTCTCGCTCTTGACGATGAACCAGCACCCGCTGCACATCGACAATGCTTACGGTGCGGCAACCGACTTTGGCCGCTGCCTGATCAATTCGGCGCTGACACTCGCGATCGTCACCGGCATGAGCGTCTCGGACGTGAGCCAGAAGACGGTTGCCAACCTCGGCTGGGACAAGGTACGTCTTACGGCGCCGGTATTCGCCGGCGACACGATCTACGCCGAGTCTGAAGTGATCGGCAAGCGCGAGTCTGGCTCACGCCCGCACCATGGCATCGTCACGGTGCGCACCACCGGCAGGAAAGCGGACGGCACAGTGTTCATGACCTTCGAGCGCTCGGCGCTCATCCCAATGCGCGGCCATGCCGTCGATGATCGGCTGGATTACTAGCGCACTGCTCGCGCTCGCTGCGGGCACGGCGAGCGCCGCGGCCGATGAGCCGATCGCCATCGGTGCGGTGGTGTCGGAATCGGGCGCCCACGCTGCGCCGGCCGCCGAATATCGCAAGGGCATCATCCTGTGGGAAGAAGAGGTGAATGCCGCGGGCGGGCTGCTCGGCCGGCGCGTGGAGGTGCGCTACCGGGATGACAACTCGGAAGCGGTGCGCGCCGGCGAGGCGTACGCAGAGCTGATCCGCGACGGCGCGCCGATCCTCATCGGACCGTACGGCTCGGCGGCGACGCTGACCGCAGCCGCCGAAGCCGAGCGCGGCCGCCGTGTGCTGCTGAACGCGGCGGGGCCGTCAAACGAGATTCACAAACGGCCGCTGCAGTACGTCTTCCAGACCGTGGCACCGTATGCCGCATTTGCCGACGGTGTGCTGTGGGCGGCACGCGAAGCGGGCGTCGAGTCGCTCTACATCGCCGCGCGTGATGACGCCGCCTCGCGCGACATGGCGGACGCGGTGCAGACGCAGGCGCGCTCGTTCGGCTTCGGCAACGTGACCCTTGAGGTCTATTCCGGGCGCACCGACGATTTCCTGCCGCTGCTCTACCAGGCAATGAAGGTCGATGCCGACGGCTGGGTCGCGTTCGGCGAGGCGCGCGACGCGGCGGCGATGGTAAAGATCCTGAAGAAAGAAGGCGCGGTGCCGAAGGTGGTCTACGCGCGGGCCGCGGTCGAGCCGCGCTTCGTCAAGCTGGTCGGACAGGACGCCGAATTCATTCTTGGCTCCAAAGAGTACGATGCGCGCTTTTCGACTGCCGGCAACGCCGAATTTGTGAAAGCCTTCACCGCCAGATGGTCGATGCCGCCCGGCCCGCTCGCTGCCGCCGGCTACACGGCCGGCGTGGTGCTGGCGGCGGCGGTGGCTCGTGCGGGCAGCGTCGAGCCACAGAAATTGCGCGCCGCCCTTGCCGAGTTACAGGTCGACACCGTGCTCGGTCCCTATCGCGTCAATCCTGCCAACGGCGCGCAGGTTGGCATGAAACCCGTACTGCTGCAGATCGTGAAAGGTCGCGCGCAGCCGGTGTGGCCGGAGCAATTTGCCGGCGAACGGCCGCTGCTGCCATTCGAGGCGTGGGCCGACCGCAAGATCCTGCGATGATTCGCTCGTTCCTGTTTACACCGGCCAACGTCGCGCGCCGCGTGGAAAAGGCGCTGACGCTCGCGGCCGATGCCGTGATCCTCGACCTCGAGGATTCAGTCGCGCCGGCGGACAAGGCAGCGAGCCGCAAGAGCGTGCTGAGCGCGCTCGCCAAGCCGCGCTCCTGCCTGCTGTATGTGCGCGTGAACGCGCCGGCGACGCCGTATTGCTACGGTGATCTGGTGGAGACGCTCGCCCGCGGCCTTGACGGCGTCGTGGTGCCGAAGATCGAGAGCGCCGCCGACCTGCACGCGATCGACTGGCTGATGGCCAACCTCGAGCGCGATCGTGGCATCGCGGAGGGCTCGCTCGACCTCATGCCGCAGATCGAGACGGCGGCGGGCGTGCAGCGCGTCGATCGCGTCCTGCAGGCGCGGAGCCTCCGACCCTATCGCGCGCCGTGGCGGGTGAAGCGGGTGTGCTTCGGCGCCGCCGACTACGGCCACGATATCGGCCTCTCGCCTACGCTGGATGAGCCGGAGCTCTCTGATGCCCGCGCGCGCATCGTCCTCTCATCGCGAGCCGCCGGCATGGAAAATCCGATCGACAGTCCGTGGTTCCACTTCAAGGAGAGCGAGGCCTTCGCGCGCGCGCTCGAGAGAAGCCGCCGCGGCGGCTTCCAGGGGCGCTGCTGCGTCCATCCGGACCAGATCGCGCCGGTGAACGCCGCCTACATGCCCAGTCGCGAAGAGCTCGCGGCCGCCGAGCGCATCGTCGCCGCGTTTCGCGACGCCGAGAGCCGCGGCCAGGCCGCGATCCAGCTCGACGGTCAGATGATCGATTACCCGGTGGCTTACCGCGCCCAGGCGCTGCTTGAGGCGGTCCGCAAACTGAAGACCGCGTGACGAGCGAGGTGATTCTGGTTCACGGCCTCTGGGTGCCGGCGGCGGTAATGACGCTGCTGGCCGGTCGGCTTGCGCGCCACGGTTACGTAGCGCACCGGTTCGGTTACGAGGGCCGCGCGCCGCTCGCGGCGAATATCGAGCGCCTGGCGGGGTATATCGACGGCCGTGGCGCGCATCTCGTCGGCCACAGCCTCGGCGGCGTGCTGATCTACGACATGCTGGCGCGCCATCCGGAGGTGTCGAGCGGCAATGTCGTGCTGCTCGGGGCGCCGGTGCGCGGCTGCTACGCTGGACGGCGCCTCGGGACACACGCGCTCGGCCGCTGGCTGCTCGGTGCGTGCGCGGACCGTTGGCAGAGCCATGAAGCGCGCTGGCAGCGCCGTGAACGCCTCGGCGTCATCGCCGGCACGCTGCCGCTTGGCCTCGGCCGCGCGCTCGGCGTGCTGCCCGGCGACAATGACGGCGTGGTGTGCGTCGATGAAACGACAGTGGAAGGAATGAGCGACCGCGCGCTGGTGCGGACCGCGCACAGCACGCTCGCGCTTTCCCGGCGCGTGAGCGGGCTGGTCGCCCATTTCCTGCGCGCAGGATGCTTCGCATGAGAACGCTCGTCGCCCTGCTGCTTGCGGCACTCGTGGCGGGCTGCGAATCGCTTTCGTACTACTCGCAGGCGATCGGCGGACATTTCCAGCTGCTCGCGGCGGCGCGTCCGATCGACGACTGGCTCGCCGACCCGGCGACGCCAACGGATCTCAAGTCGCGGCTGGAAACCGCGCAGCGTATCCGCGAATTCGCCTCGCGCGACCTGCATCTCCCCGCGAATCGCAGCTACACCTCCTACGCCGATCTCGGCCGGCGCTACGCGGTGTGGAATGTGTTCGCCGCGCCCGAGTTCTCGGTCGATCCGAAGCCGGAATGCTTTCCTTTCACCGGCTGCGTTGCCTATCGCGGCTTCTTCTCCGAGGAGGAGGCGCAGCAATATGCCGAACGGCTGCGCAAGCAGGGCTACGACGTTTATGTCGGCGGCGTGCTCGCCTACTCGACGCTCGGCTGGTTCGATGATCCGCTGCTCTCCACATTTATCCGCTACCCCGAAGCGCAGGTGGCGCGGCTCGTGTTCCACGAGCTTGCGCACCAGCTGGTCTACGCCAAGAACGACACCACGTTCAACGAGTCGTTCGCCGTGGCGGTGGAGGAGGAGGGCGTGCGCCGCTGGCTCGCGTCACAGCAGCGCACGGCCGAGCTCGAGGCTTTCCGCGCCGGGCAGCGTCGCAAGCGCGAGTTCTATGCTCGCGTCAAGGAGACGCGCGAGCGCCTGAAGACCATCTACGCCTCGCACCTGCCGGCCGAGCAGATGCTCGAGCAGAAGCGCGGCGAGTTCGCGCGGCTGCATGCGGCCTATCCGACGGCCGTGCCGGCGGAGCCGAACAACGCGTTCCTGGTGTCCGTCGCGCTCTACACTGAAATGGTGCCGGCGTTCGAGCGCCTGCTTGCCGCCTCGGGTGGCAACCTCGACCGCTTCTACGCGCGTGCGCGCGAGCTCGCGCACGAGCCCGCCGCCGAGCGCGACGCGCTGCTCGCGCGCGCTAACTGAGGGGGATGTCGACGAACTTGCGGTAGGCGGGCCGCTCGCGCAGCCGCTCGAACCACGCTTCCACTGCCGGGAAGCGCGGCCGCTCGATCGGCACCCGCATCCAGCGCTGCAGCTCGCAGCCGATCGGGATATCGCCCATCGTAAAGACATTGCCGGTCACATAGCGCTTGCCCGCGAGGTTTTCCTCCAGCACCGGCAGCAGCTTGGCGGTCTGCTCGCGGCCCGCTTCGATCGCTCGCATATCGCGCTTCTCCGCCGGCGTGCGGATCAGGCCCCAGAACACATCGCGCATCGCGCGCTGGAAAGTGAACGCCCAGTCCATCCAGCGCTCGGCGTCGGCACGCGCTCGCAGCTCGGATGGCCACAACGTGCCGGCGGCGTGCTTCGCGCAGAGATAGCGCACGATGGTGTGCGACTCCCAGAGGACGAACCCGTCATCCTCGATCGTCGGCACCAGCGAGTTCGGGTTCATGCGCATGTACTCGGGCGTCTTCGTGACGCCGTGCTGCATGCCGGCGTCGATGCGTTCGTACTTGAGACCGAGCTCCTCCGCGGCCCACAGCGCCTTCTTCACGTTCACCGAGTTGGTACGACCCCAGATCTTCAGCATCTAGAAGCCCACCGCCTGGCCGTCGCGCCGCGGGTCGCTGGCGACGTAGTAGCCGCCGTCGAGCTTCCAGATAAGCTGGGCGCTGCCGAACTGGTTGTAATCGTCGATCGTGACGATGCGATGGCCGCGGCGCTGCAGCTCGTCGAGCGTCGCGGCGGGAAAGCGGCCCTCCTCGACGCTCACGTCCATGCCCTGCACGACGCGGAAGCGCGGGCCGTCGCACGCGGCCTGCGGGCTTTGCCGGTAATCGGCGATGCGCACCATCACCTGCGCGTGCCCCTGCGGCTGCATCGTGCCGCCCATCACGCCGAAGCTCATCACCGCCTTGCCGTCGCGCGTGACGAAGCCGGGGATGATGGTCTGGTAGGGCCGTTTGCCCGGCGCCACGCAGTTCGGATGGCCGTCCTCGAGGACGAAGGTGCCACCGCGGTTCTGCAGCGAGATGCCGTCGACCACCACGCCCGAGCCAAAGCCCATGTAGTTCGACTGGATGAACGACACCATCATCCCCGACGCATCGGCGGCGGTGAGATACACGGTGCCACTCATCGGCGGCTTGCCGTGGCCGAAGTCTTGCGCGCGCTTGATATCGATGAGCTTGGCGCGCGACGCGAGATACGCCGGGTCGAGCAGGTGCTCGCAGCGCACGGCGACCATGTGGTCGATGTCCGCCACGTAGCGGCGGGCGTCGGCAAAGGCGAGCTTCATCGCCTCGATCTGCACATGGACACTGTCCGGGCCGTCGAGCGCCAATGAGCGCATGTCGAAGTGCTGCAGCATGCCGAGCGCCATCAAGGCGACGATGCCCTGGCCGTTCGGCGGAATCTCGTGCAGCGTATAGCCGCGGTAGCCCATCTCGAGCGGCTTTACCCAGTTGGGCCGATTCGCCGCGAGATCGGTAGCGCGCATCACGCCGCCATGCTTGCGCGCATGCGCCTCGAGCTTTTCGGCATATTCGCCCTTGTAAAACGCCTTGCCCTTGCTCGCGGCGATTGCCTCGAGCGCGCGCGCATGCGCCGCAAACTTGAACCGTTCGCCAGCGCGCGGTGCGCGGCCGCCGGGCAGGAAGGCCTGGGCAAAGCCGGGCTGCGCTTTCAGCTCGGGCACTTGCTTTGCCCACTGCCCCGCGATGGTCGGCGAGACCAGGAACCCCTCGCGCCCGTATTGGATGGCGCGCTCGAAGAGCTTGCGGAACGGCAGCTTGCCCCAACGCGAATGCAGCTCCACCCACGCAGCCACGCAACCGGGCACCGTGACGGTGTCCCAGCCGCGCACCGGCATGCTCTTGTACTTGCCGCGGAAGTAATCGAGCGTCCAGGCCTGCGGTGAGCGACCCGAGGCATTGAGGCCGTGCAGCCGCCGGCCGTCCCAGACGATGGCGTAGGCATCCGAGCCGATGCCGTTCGAGACCGGCTCCACCAGCGTGAGCGTGATCGCGCTGGCGAGGATCGCATCCACGGCGCTGCCGCCGGCCGCGAGCATCTGCAGGCCCGCCTGTGCGGCGAGCGGCTGCGACGTGGCCACCGCGTTCTGCGCGAGGAGCGGCTTGCGCGGCCAGGCGTAGGGGTTCGCCCAGGAGAAGGGCGTGCCCGCCTCGCGCGCCTCGGTTGCCAGGTCGGCAGCTATGCTGCGGTCGTTCATGCGTCCACCATTTCAAAATCGAGCACTACCCGTCCGACAACACGGCCGGCTTTGAGATCCTCGAGCGCCGCATTCGCCTCAGCGCCCGGGCGCGTCGCCACCGGCAGTGGTTTCAGCTTGCCCTTCTTCGCCAGCGCCACCACCTCTTTCAGCTCCTGCAGGCTGCCGACGTAGGAGCCGATGATGCCGATCGCCCGTTGCGCGATGGGCGGCAGCGGATGGACCAGCTCACCGCCGTAAAGCCCGCAGATGATGTAGCGGCCGCCCTTGCGCAGGGCGCCGATGCCGAGCATGGCGGTCGCGGGGCTGCCGACGAAGTCGAGCGCGCCACTGATGCCGCGCAGCTGCTCCGCTGCCTCGGAGGCGCGGGTGTTGATGGTGCGCTTGGCGCCAAGCTTTGTGGCCACTGCGAGCTTCGCCTCGTCGATGTCGCAGGCGACGATGTTCTTCGCACCCTGCGCCTTGAGGATCGAAATCGCGATCAGGCCGAGGCCGCCGCAGCCGAGCACCGCCACCTGGTCTTTCGCGCCCAGCTCGGGAAGCTTGGCGGCCGCGCTGTAGGTCGTCAGCGCCGAGCAGGCGAGCGTCGCGGCGAAGGCGTCATCGATGCCGCGCGTGTCGACCAGGTATTTGGCGTCCGGCACCAGTACATGCGTCGCATAGGCGCCGGGGCGGTTCACGCCGAGGTAGCGGCTGCCGGAAACGCAGTGGTTGTCCTGTCCCGCTTTGCACACGGCACACTTGCCGCAGCCGATCCACGGGTAGACCAGGCGCTTGTCGCCGATTTTTACCCCGCGTGCGCGGGGCCCGAGCGCTTCAACGACGCCGAAGGGCTCGTGGCCCAACGTGAAGGGCGGCACGCAACCGCGCTCCTTCACATAGAAGCGCTTGCCGCCGCCGAGGTCGAAATAGCCTTCCCAGATGTGCAGATCCGAGTGACAGACGCCGGCACGCGTGACGCGCATGAGGACCTCGCTGCCCTGCGGTTTCGGCGTCTCGGTGAGCACCTTCTGCAGCGGTTTGCCATGCTCGATGATCTGGTAGCTGATCATTGCCTTCGCAGCTTCCCTTCAAACATTGGCGCTCGCGCCGAGCGCCTGGTCGATGTCCCACAGGATGTCGTCGAGCGTCTCGATACCGACCGACATGCGCACCATGTCGGGCGTTACGCCAGCTTTCAAGAGATCGGCCTCGTCCATTTGCCGATGCGTAGTGGACGCAGGATGGATGATCAGCGTCTTCGCGTCACCGATGTTGGCGAGATGGCTCATGAACTGCGCCGCCTCGATAAAGCGCTCGCCCGCCTTGGCGCCGCCCTTGACGCCGAAGTTGAGCAGCCCCGAGGCGCCCTTGGGCAGGTATTTCTGCGCCAGGCGGTGATATTTGCTGTCGGTCAGGCCCGGGTAGTTGACCCACGCGACGCGCGGGTGCTCGCGCAGGAACTTGGCGACGCCGAGCGCGTTCGCGCAGTGCCGGTCCATGCGCACGTGCAGCGACTCGAGTCCCTGCAGCAGCAGCCACGCGTTCATCGGCGAGAGCGCCGGCCCGAAGGTGCGCATGATCTCCATGCGTGCCTTCATGGTGTAGCCGAAGTCGCCGAAGGTCTCGTGGAAGATGACACCGTGGTAGCCGGGCGAGGGTGAGGTGAATTCCGGGAACTTGCCGTTGCCCCAGTTGAACTTGCCCGACTCCACAATCACGCCGCCCATGGTGGTGCCATGGCCGCCGATGTATTTCGTGGCCGAGTGCACCACGATGTCCGCGCCCCATTCGATCGGCCTGCACAGGTAGGGCGAGGGCACGGTGTTGTCGACGACAAGGGGAACCTCGGCCTCGTGCGCGATCTTCGCGAGCGCCTGGATGTCGACAATGTTGATGAGCGGGTTGCCGAGCGTCTCGGCGTAGAGCAGCTTGGTGTTCTTGCGGATGGCGCGGCGGAAGTTTTCCGGCTCATCCGGGGCCACGAATGTCGTGTCGATGCCGAGCTTCTTGAGATTGACGTTCAGCAGCGTGTGCGTGCCGCCGTAGAGCGTGGCGGCGGAGACGATGTGGTCGCCGCCGGAGCAGAGCGTCAGGATCGCGGTGACCTCGGCGGCCTGGCCGGTCGCGCAGGCAAGCGCCGAGCGGCCGCCTTCGAGCGCGGCCATGCGCTCCTCGAACACCGCCACCGTCGGGTTCGAGATGCGCGAATAGACGTTGCCGAAGGTCTGCAGGTTGAAAAGGCTGGCGGCATGGTCCGCGGAGTCGAAGACGAACGAGGTCGTCTGATAGATCGGCGCGGCGCGCGCGCCGGTGGCGGGGTCCGGAATCTGCCCGGCGTGCAGGGCGAGCGTTTCGAAACCGAACTTGCGATCCGCCATCGCCGGATTCTAGCCGCGGCCGCCGCGCCGGCGGACTACTGCGGTGGTTCGGACTTCGGCGTCGAGGCCGGCTGCTCGCGCTGGGCGCTGGTCGCGCGGCGATACTCGGACGGCGGAACGCCGACCTGGTTCAGGAAAAAGCGCGTGAAGTTGCTCTGGGCGGAGAAGCCGAGCTCGGCCGCCACCTCGCCGATCTTGCCGCGCCCCGAGGAAAGCCGCGAGATCGCGGTCTCGATGCACAGCATGTCGAGGTAGACGCGCGGCGAGAAGCCGGTGCAGAGCTGGAAGAGATCGTAGAAGCGCGAGCGCGAGAGGCCCACCTGGCTCGCGAGCTCGTCCATGTTGAGCTCCTTGTTCGGCCGCGCGCGCAGCAGCGCGATGGCGCGCCGGATGCGCGTGTCCTCGAAGCGCGAGCCGCGCCACAGGCGCGATTGCGCACGGCGCCCGGCGAAATAGGTCTCGACGATGGAGAGCAGCAGCTCCTGCAGCATGAACTCCAGTCGCTCGGGCGACAGGAAGCGGTCGTTTAGCACCTCGACCGCGAGTGCGTCGGCAAGCTGGCGGATGCGCGGCGTGATGACTTCGGCGCCCTGCGTGAACGGGTGAAGCTCGTCGGTCTCGAATACTGCGGGGAAGCACGAGCGCAGCCACTCGCGGCCGGCATGCAGCGCCAGCACGCGGGTAGGTCCGGTCGTGACGTGCTGTTCGCCGGGGTTGAGGAAGAGCACGCTGTCGTAGCGGCTCTGTAGCACGATGACCGGGTCGGCCTGAGCCTCCAGCCGGTCGCCGGCGGCCAGCTCGGCCAGCACCAGGCGGCCGAAGCGACCCTCGCTAAGCCTCAACGTCCTCCCCATGGACGGAGAATACTCCTATACGCGCCTAGTAAGCGAGCCAGCGCGGGCGTTTGGCCGAGATTATGTGCGTATTCACACCGACCCAATTCAATCCACCGAAGAGCCGCCCGTGCTCGATCTTCACGCAGCGGTCCATCACCGCGTCGAGCCCGGCGGCGCGCGCCTTGGCCGCCGCCGCTTCGTTGCGCACGCCGAGCTGCTGCCATAGCACTTTCGCCCCAATGGCAATGGCCGCCTCGGCGATCGGCATGACGTCCTCGCTTTTGCGGAACACATCGACGATGTCGATCCTGTCCGGCACTTCGCGCAGCGACGGATAGCATTTCTCGCCAAGGATCGCCGGGTACTTCGGATTCACCGGCACGACGCGATAGCCATGCTCCTGCATGTACTTCGCGGCGAAGTAGCTTGGCCGATACCAGTCCGCCGAGAGGCCCACCACCGCGATGGTGCGGCTCTCGCGCAGGATGCGACGCAGCGTGTTGATGTCGTCCATGGTGTGACTACTATAATCGTCCGCCTCCCATCCTGCAGGCCCCACCCATGTTCGTCGAAGAGCGCATGTACACGCTGCAGCCCGGCACCGCTCCGGAGTATCTCAACCACTACCAGAACCATGGCATGAAGGTGCAGCTCAAGCATCTGCCCCACATGGTCGGTTACTACGTGACGGAGGTCGGGACGCTCAACATGATCGTGCACATGTGGGCCTACGAGAGCCTCGATCAGCGCGAGCGCTGCCGCGCCGCGATGTCCGCCGATCCCGACTGGCAGTCGTATGTCGCCAAGATCCGCCCGCTGATGAGGCGCCAGGAGACGCGCATCATGAAATGCGCGCCGTTCTTCGTTGAGCGCCTGAAACGCATGCTCGCCGCCGTCAAATAGCCCATGAGCGTTCATCCGCAGGTCCAGGCATTGCTCGAGCGCGTGGCGCGCTCGCCGCTGCCGCCGTATCACAGCGTTTCGCCCTTCGTCGCCCGGCGCATCTATCGCGATACACGCGCGGCGCTGGCGCCGAAAGCGCCCGAGCTGCCCGAGGTGCGGCTGCTTGCGTTCGAGAACTTCGCGATGCGTCTCTATCGGCCGGTTCGCGGCGAAACGCTGCCCGCGCTCGTCTATTTCCATGGCGGCGGCTGGACCATCGGCGATCTCGACACGCACGATGTGCTCTGCCGCAGCCTGGCGGTTGGCGCGCGTTGCGCCGTGTTCTCGGTTGACTATCGCCTCGCGCCGGAGCATCCATTTCCCGCCGCAGTCGAGGACTGCATCGCGGCGACACGCTATGTGGCCGAGCACGCGCGCGAGCTGAACGTGCACGGCATCGCTGTCGGCGGCGACAGCGCCGGCGGCAATCTCGCCGCGACGGTGGCGCTCAGCGCCCGCGAGGCGGGCGGCCCGCCGCTCCTCTCTCAGCTGCTGGTCTATCCGGCGACGGATCAGCGCTGCGACACGCCCTCCCATCAGCGTAACGCTCAGGGCTATCTCCTGACGCGGGAGGCGATCCAGTATTTCCGGCGAGCGTACTTGCCCAATGAGCGCGACTGGACGGATTGGCGCGCATCGCCCTCGCTTGCCCGGAACCATGCGAACCTGCCGCCGGCGTTCGTCATTACGGCTGGCTACGACCCGCTGCTCGATGAAGGGCGCGCGTACGCCGAGCGGCTGCGCGCGGCCGGCGTGCAGGTCGACTACCGTGAGTACGCCGACATGGTGCACGGCTTCGTGCTTTTCGGCGGCGTCCTCGACACCGCCAACGCCGCCGTCGCCGACTGCTGCGCGGCGTTACGCCGGGCCTTCGACAAGGTGGCTGCATGAAATCCGATCTGAAGACGCGGCACGGCGGCCGCATCCTCGCCGACGCGCTCGCCGCACAGGGAGTGAAAGCGGCCTTCGGCGTGCCCGGTGAGAGCTACCTGCCGGTGCTCGACGGGCTGCACGACCTGCGAGAGCAGATCAAGTTCATCGTCTGCCGCCAGGAAGGCGGTGCCTCGTATATGGCTGAGGCGTACGGCAAGCTCACCGGCGAGCCGGGGGTGCTTTTCGTAACGCGTGGCCCGGGCGCAACGAACGGCGCGATCGGCGTGCATACGGCATTTCAGGATTCGACGCCGATGGTGGTCTTCATCGGCCAGGTGCCGAACGAATTCGCCGAGCGCGAAGCGTTCCAGGAGATCGACTACCGGCGCATGTACGGCCAGCTGGCGAAGTGGGTCGCGCAAATCGACCGGGTGGAACGAATTCCCGAGTACGTGAGCCACGCGTTTCACACTGCTTGCGCCGGGCGGCCGGGGCCGGTCGTGCTGGCTTTGCCGGAGGACACGCTTTTTTCGCAGGCCGCGGTCGCTGATGTGCCGAAGCACCACACGGTGCGGCCGGCGCCGTCACCGGCGCAAATCGAAGAGGTGCGCGGGCTGCTCGATAGCGCGCAGCGGCCCTTCGTGCTGCTCGGCGGCGGCGGCTGGGACGGCGATGCCTGCCGGCGCTTGCAGCGCTGGATCGAAGCGCGTGGCCTGCCCGTGGGTACGTCGTTCCGTTGTCAGGACCTCTTCGACAACCGCAGCAGCAACTACGCGGGCGACGTCGGCATCGGCATCAACCCGCAGCTCGCAGAGCGCATCAAGAACGCCGATGTGCTGCTGGTGATCGGTGCGCGGCTTGGCGAAATGACGACGGGAGCGTATACGCTCGTCGAGGCGCCGCTGCCCAAGCAAACGCTGATCCACGTGCATGCGGGCGCCGATGAGCTCGGACGTGTGTATCGGCCGGCGCTCGCGATTAACGCCGGCAACGCGCAGTTCGTGCAGGCGCTCGAGCGGCTCGCGTTCGACCAGCCGGCATGGCGCGCGGATACCGAGCGGCTGCGGCAGAACTACCTGGAATGGACCACGCCGCGGCCGATGCCGGGCGAGCTGCAGTATGGCGAGGTGATCAAGTGGCTCTCGGATCGCCTGCCGGAGGACACCGTCGTCGCCGGCGGCGCGGGCAACTTCGCCGGCTGGCTGCACCGGCATTTCCGCTACAAGGGGTTTCGCACGCAGCTCGGACCGACCAACGGCTCGATGGGTTACGGATACCCGGCCGCACTGGCGGCGAAGCTCGCCGAGCCGAGGCGGCCGGTGATCGCGGTGTGCGGGGACGGCGACTTCCTGATGAATGGGCAGGAGCTGGCGACCGCGGTGCAGTACGGCGCGGCGTTCGTGGCCTTGATCGTGAACAACGGGCTCTACGGCACGATCCGCATGCATCAAGAGCGCGAATATCCCGGGCGCGTCTATGGAACCAGCCTGCAAAATCCCGACTTCGTCGCCTATGCGCGCGCCTTCGGCGCCCACGGCGAGAGCGTGGCACGCACCGCGGATTTCGCGCCTGCCTTCGAGCGCGCATGGGGCTCGGGGAAGCCGGCGCTGATCGAGCTGCGCATCGACCCGGACGCGATCACACCGGCCACCACGCTCTCCGCGATACGGCAGAAAGCGCTCAAGTCAGCGCGATGAACTCGGGATCGTCCTGGTGCGCGCGCTCGAAGCGCAGGAAGTCGTAATAGCCGCAGCGTGAGCTGTCGGGGTAGTCGCGGCACACGCCGGGCCGCGACTCGTAGACGGTGCAGCGGCGCGTCTTGCGATCGAGGAACATGCAGACGGTGGCGAACACCGTGTCCTTCTGGTGCCGCAGGAGCCGCACCTTCTCCTTCGAGTCGTACTTGGTGAAGCGCTGCTCGGCTTCGCGAAAACCGAGGCCGTGGCGCTTACCCAGGCGTTCGATGTCGCGCGGCGTGACTTCGATTTCGGGATAGCTGCAGCAATACGCCGGACACTTGGCGCACGAGTAGCGTAGCCGCGCTTCAGCAGGTCGCGCGCGCACGGGAATCGGAAATGGCTTGCGGTTTTTCATTCTCGAATGGCTCGGAGCAGCGGCGGATTCTACGCGGCTCGCGCGCTCCCATGTTGTAGGCGAAATAGCGACCTGAACGTTTAACCCTTTCGGCTTGCCGATTCGTTTCATGCCGTGTGGTCAACCAAACAAGGGAAGAACATGAACAAGCGCACATGGCTGATGATCGCGGCATTGCTATGCGCCGGCACGGTGCACGCCCATGGCCGGCTGGTGGATCTCACGGTCTACGACCGCACGGAAGGGCGCAGCTTGACCGTGTACTGGCATGCAGGCAGGGCATACGTCGTCGGCAAGCCGGGCAACGAGTATCAGGTCAGCGTACGTAATCGGCAGCGCGATGAGGTGCTCGCGGTGGTTGCCGTGGACGGTGTGAACGTGATCAGCGGCGAGACTGCGGCTGCGTCGCAGACCGGATACGTGCTGAGCCCGGGGCAGGGTTACGACATTCTCGGCTGGCGCAAGAGCCTCGCCGAGACGGCGGCTTTCTATTTCACCGCACTCGGCGATTCGTATGCGGCGCGCACCGGACGGCCGGACAACGTCGGTGCGATCGGAGTTGCCGTGTTCCGCAAGAAAGCGCCGGTCGCCATCGCGCCGGCGCCGGCGATGTCGCGCCGCGAGGCAAACGCCGACGCTGCCGCCGCGCCGCGCGCGCAAGAGGGGGCGAGACTCGGGACTGGGCATGGGCGCCGCGAGACATCGCCGGTGCGCGAGGTCGCGTTCGAGCGCGCGTCCAGCGCCCCCGCCGAAATGATCACGCTCTATTACGACAGCTATCGCAACCTCGTCGCGCGCGGCGTCATCCGCGAGCCGCAAGCGCCGGTCGCGCCGTTGCCGCAGCCGTTCCCGGGAGCGGGCGTTAGGTTTGCTGCCGATCCGCCGGGATAATCCCGGGGCATGGAGGCCCCGGACGAGGAGCTCATGCTCGCTTACAAGGCGGGAGACGCCGCGGCCTTCGACTCGCTTTATGCGCGCCACCGCGCACGCCTTTACCGCTTCGTGCTGCGGGCGGTGAAGGCGCGCGCGGTGGCCGAGGAGCTCTTCCAGGAGATCTGGCTGCGCGTGATCGAAGCGCGCGGGCGCTATGCGCCGCAGGCCCGCTTCACCACATGGCTCTACACCATCGCACACAATCATCTGGTGGATCATTGGCGAAAGCGCGGTCTGACGCTTGTGGCGCTCGACGGCGACGAGCTGCCGGCGGCGAACGATCCGGATCCGGCCGACGCGGCGCAGGCGCGCGAGGCGCTCGCGCGCTTCGCGGCGGCGCTCGACACACTGCCCGCGCTGCAGCGGGAGGCGTTCTTGCTGCATGAGGAAAGCGGCCTTAGCGTCGCGGAGATCGCCGCGGCAACCGGCAGCAACGAGGAGGCGGCGAAGAGCCGGCTGCGCTATGCCATGGCGAAGCTGAAGACGGCGCTCAACGATGGCTGACGAACGCGACGCGCAAATTTCCCGGCGCTACCGCGAGCTCGGCACCGAAGAGCCCTCGCCCGAGCTCGATCGCGCCATCCTCGGCGCTGCACGGCGCGCGACCACGCGCCAGCGCTGGTATGCGTCGCTCGCCGCCGCGGCGGTGCTCGTCTTGGCGGTGGCGATCGTCGTGCAAATCGAGCGCCAACCGCCGGATGAAATGCCCGTGAGCGCTCCGTCGACATCCACGGCCGCGCAGCCAACCCAGGACAAGATCGCGCCGCAGCGCCGCGCGGCTCCGCAGTTCACGCCCGAGCCGCCGCCACCTGCCGAGCAACCCGCGGCAGCGCCGCCGGCACCCGCCCCTGCGCCGGCGCCCGAGCCGAGCGCGAATATCGCCGCACCGGCCCCTGGCGTCGCCGCCGGAGCGCAAGGCAGCCGCGCTGACGAAACGCGCGCCGCGCCGCAGCTCCAGCGTTCAATACCCGAGCGCCGCAGTGCCGCCGTCCAGCTGCAAGCGGATGTCGCGGAAACGCCGGACCAGTGGCTCGCGCGCATCGCGCGCATGCGCGAGCTCGGTCAGGACGACGCAGCGGACAAGGAGCTCGCACGCTTCCGCGAACGCTATCCCGACTACCGCATGTCCGCGGCGATGGCGAAGAAGGTCGAGAAGCAGGCGCCGGCCGCGCCGGCCAAATAGCTAGTGTTGCAGGATCTTCGAGAGGAATAGCTGGGCGCGTTCCGAGCGCGGCGTGCCGAAGAACTGGTCCTTGCTGTCGTCCTCGACGATGCGGCCGGCATCCATGAAGATCACGCGATGCGCCACCTTGCGCGCAAAGCCCATCTCGTGGGTCACCACCATCATGGTCATGCCTTCGCGCGCGAGCTCGACCATGACGTCGAGCACCTCATTGATCATCTCCGGATCGAGCGCCGAGGTCGGCTCGTCGAAGAGCATCGCGATCGGGTCCATCGACAGCGCCCGCGCGATCGCCACGCGCTGCTGCTGGCCGCCGGAGAGCTGGCCCGGATACTTGTCCTTGTGCGCGGAAAGGCCCACCCGTTCG
>DASREB010000153.1:0-31872 GCA_035652275.1 Burkholderiales bacterium | reverse complement strand
AGCTCCTTCTCGAGCGCGAGCGAGCGCAGCTCTTCAGGGAGCGCCGATGAATCCTGCACCGTGAAACCGTGGAGTTGCGGGCAGCGCTCGAAGATCACATCCAGGCGCGCCGCGAGGTCGTCTTCCAGCGGTGGGAGCTCGCTGTTCAGGTTACCAAGCTGGAGGGGCTTCATGGCCCCCTATGCCGCAAGGGCCGTGCCCACCCCGTGGGTCAGTGCAGATAGCGAACGAAGGTCTTGCCGCGCAGCAAATCCTTAGCCTCCGGCCAGGACGCCACCGCTGCGCTGATCGCCGCGGCGATCGTGCCGTAGACCTCGTCGTACTGCGCCTTCCCCAGGCGCGGCGCCAGCGCGATCTCGAAGATGAAGAGCTCGCCTTCCAGCGTGGTGGGATCGATGTGGTCGGGCAACCCGGTGCGGTCGCGCACGCTGAAGCGAAATAGTTCCGGGCAGCGCGCGAATACCGCCTCGATGCGCTCGAGGACGCGCGCTTCGATAGTGCGCATGACTCCCTCCCTGCTCCAACTATACTGCCTGTATGGAGCACGGCCACATCTTCCTCGGGCAGTTGGCAATCTATTTCACAGCCGCCGTGCTCGCCGTGGTCGCCGCGCACCGCCTGGGGCTAGGCTCGGTAGCGGGCTATCTTCTCGCCGGCATCGCCATCGGCCCGTGGGGCCTGAAGCTCGTCGGCCAGCCCGAGGCGATCAGCGCCTTCGCCGAGCTCGGCGTGGTGTTTTTGCTTTTCCTCATTGGTCTCGAGCTCGAGCCGCAGCGGCTCTGGCACATGCGCACGCGGCTCGTGGGCCTCGGGCTCTCGCAGGTGCTCGGCTCGATTGTCGTCATCGCGCTGGCGGCGCTCGCCGGCGGCTTGGACATGCGCGTCGCACTGATCGCCGGCATGGCGCTGTCGCTCTCTTCGACCGCGCTCGCGCTGCAGCCGCTCACCGAGCGCGGCGCGCTCGCCACGCAGGGCGGGCAGGCCGGATTCGCCATCCTGCTATTCCAGGATCTCGCGGTGATCCCGATGCTCGCCGTGCTGCCGCTCCTCGGCACCGCCGGCGGCTGGTCGGGATTCACCTGGCAAGGGCTAGGCTTCGCCGTGGCGGTGATCGTCGGCACCCTGGTGCTCGGCCACTTCCTCGCCCGGCCGGTGTTCCGCCATATCGCGCGCACCCGGCTGCGTGAAATTTTTACCGCCTTCGCGCTGCTCCTCGTTCTTGGCATCGCGCTGGTGTTTGAAACCGCAGGCCTGTCGATGGCGCTCGGCGCCTTCCTGGCCGGCGTGCTGCTAGCCGAGTCGGAATACCGGCACGAGATCCAGGCGGCGATCGAGCCATTCAAGGGCGTGCTGCTGGGTCTCTTCTTCATCTCGGTCGGGATGAGCGTCGACTTCACCGTGCTGCGCGAGCATCCGTGGATCGTGGTCGGACTGATCGCCGGCCTTTTCGCGCTGAAAGGCGCGGTGCTCTTCCTGATCTCGCATTTCGCGCGCCTGCCGGTCCCCGAGCGGCCGCTCTTCATCCTGCTCCTTGCGCAAGGCGGCGAATTCGCCTTCGTGATCCTCGGCCTGGGCGCGGCCAACGGCGCCCTGCCCGAGGCCACCGCGCAAGCCATCACCCTGGCGGTCGCCCTCTCCATGATCGCGACGCCGTTTTTCCTGCTCGCGCATGACCACTTCATCGCCTCGCGCTTCGCCATCGCTCCAGTGCGCGAGCCGGACCTGCCGCAACCGAGCAAGGTCATCGTCGCGGGTCTCGGCCGTGTCGGCCAGGTAGTCGCGCGGCTGCTCAACGCGAGCGGCTACCAGCCGACCGTGCTCGACGACAATCCCGATCACGTCGAGCAGTCGCGCCAGTTCGGCTTTCGGGTGTTCTACGGCGACGCCACGCGCCTCGATCTGCTGCATGCGGCGGGCGCGGCGAGCGCCGACCTTCTGGTCATCGCGCTCGATGATCGCGATGCCGTCACTCAGCTCGCGCGCATTGCGCGCACCAACTTTCCCAGACTGCAGCTCATCGCCCGTGCCCACGACATGCGCCACATGTTCGAGCTGCGGGATCTCGGCGTCGAGATGCTCGAGCGCGAGACCTGGCTCGCCGCGATCAAGCTCGGCGAGACGGCGCTCGCGGTGGTGACGCAGGACCCGGCGCGCGCGAGCCGCGCGGCGCAGGCCTTCGCCGAGCACGATCACGTGGTGCAGGCGAAGCTCTACGCGGTCCACAAGGACACGCCGGATGCGCACGTCACCGTCTCGAACGAGCTTCGCGACCAGCTCGCGCGCTCGCTCGCCGAGGACGAAGCCGCGGTTCGCACGAGAAGTTAGGAGTAGACTCGCCGCCATGAGCGCCCCCGATGCCCACGCCAAAGCGCCCGCCGCGCCGGCCAGGGACGCGTATGTCGAGCTCGCCGAGCGCATCTTCGTGAGCCTCGCCGCGCGCGTCTACGGCACGCTCGCCGGCTCCGATCAGAGAAAACCCGATCCGAAAGCGCTCGCCACCTTCTGCTTCAAGCTCGCCGATGCCTTCGAGGAGGCGAGCAACGAGACGCCGCGCAGAAAGGCCGAGATCGAGGCGAAGAGGAAGGCGGGCGTGAAGATCGGCGACGTCGATCTCTCGGGCATCCTTAACATCCAAAACAAGTCCTGACGTTCGTCGCGTAGGAGCAATCCCCATGAAACGCTGGCTGCCGATCGCGCTTTCGCTTGCGCTTGCCGCATGCGATACGACCGTGACCAAGGAAGAGATGGCCACGGCCGACTACGGTCCCGCCCCGGTGAGCTATCAGGACGAGATCAAGAGCTATCTCAGCCTGCGGCTCACCGATCCCAAGCAGGCGATTGTCGAATTCCGCAACGAGCCGAAGCAGCTCTACCAGCGCGGCACCGGGATCCGCGGCGAGCAGTACGGCTGGGGCGTGTGCGTCTGGGTGAACGACAAGAACAAGCAGGGCGCCTACGACGGCTACTACCCGATGAGCTTCATCCTGCGCAACGAGAAGATCGTCGCCGTCAACGGCGGCCCCGACGACTCCAACATCATCGGCGCCAAATTCGCGCGCGAGCAGTGCGCGCGCCTCGGCGCCCCGTTTAATCAATAGCATTGCGTCCCCCCCGCGAAAGCGGGGGTCCAGGTTTTTATGGGTTCCCGCTTTCGCGGGAACGACGAGCCCTTACGGCTTGCCGATGAAGTCGGCCTTGCCGATCTCGACGCCGTTGTGCCGCAGGATGTTGTAGGCAGTCGTGATGTGGAAGTAGAAGTTCGGGTACGCGTGGCCGAGCAGGTACTGCATCCCCTTGAAGCGGCGCTCGCCGCTGCGCATTGCGAGCACGATCTCCTTTTCCTCGCTGCCGTCGATCTTGGCCGCCGGCACCGACTCGACGAAGTCGAGGGTCTTGGCGATGCGGCTTTTCAGCTCGGCGAAGGTCTGCTCGACATCGTCGTGCTTCGGAATCTCGACACCCGCAAGGCGCGCGACCGCGCCTTTGGCGCTGTCGCAGGCGATCTGCACCTGGCGCGTGAACGGGAACATGTCGGGATAGAGGCGAAAAGCGGTGATCGCCGCGGGATCGATCTTCTTCGCCGCGCAATGCGCGTCCGCCTTCTCGATGAGCGCGGCGAGATTGCGCAGCATGTTGGCAAAGCGCGGCGCCGAAGCCTGATACATTGAAATGGTCATGGAGCACTCCCTGGGACAGGCGCGCGATTCTAAGCGCTTCTTCTACGGCTGGTACATGGTCGGCGCCGGCGCGAGCCTGCAGTTCCTGCTCGCCGGCCTGATGACGCAATCGTTCGGCGCCTACGTCGCGGTTCTGCAGGCCGAGCGCGGCTGGAGCAAGACCGCGCTCTCAGGCGCCGCGGCGCTCCAGCAGATGGAAGCCGCGATCCTCGGCCCGCTGCTTGGCTGGCTGATTGACCGCTTCGGCCCGCAAGGCATCATCCGGTTCGGTATCGTGGTGTTCGGCTGCGGATTGATGCTCCTCAGCCAAACTGACAGCTTGCTTGCGTTCTACGGTGCGTTTCTCGTCATCGCCGTCGGCGCGAGCTGCTGCGGTCTCTTCCCGATCAACGTCGCGCTGATTCACTGGTTCGAGCGCTGGCGTGCGCGCGCGCTCTCCTCGATGTCGATCGGCCTCGCGCTCGGCGGCATCTCGGTGCCGGCGATCGCGTGGTCGCTCTCGACCTACGGCTGGCGCGTCACGGCATTCGCCTCCGGCGTGATCGCCATCGTCGTCGGCCTGCCGCTCGCCATGATCATCCGGCGCCGGCCGGAAGACCACGGCGACACCGTCGATGGCCTACCGCCCGTCACGCCCGCTGCCGGCAACACGGCGGGCGCGCTCGATCCACGGCGCGACTTCACGGCCGGCGAGGCGCTGCGTACCAGCGCCTTCTGGCTGCTCTCGCTCGGCCACGGCTTCGCGCTCTTCGTCGTGCATGCGGTGAGCGTGCACTCGATTACGCACATGAAGCAGGACTTGGGCTACACGCTCGAGCAGGCATCCTTCGTCTACACGCTCTTGACGCTCTCGCAGATCGGCGGCGTGTGCATCGGCTGGCTGATCGGCGATCGCTACGAGAAACGGCTGATCGCCGCCGCCTGCATGCTGATGCACATGAGCGGCCTCCTGCTTCTCACCTACGCGTTCAATGCAGCCATGGTGCTCGCCTTTGCAGTGCTGCACGGCGCGGCCTGGGGCCTGCGCGGCCCGTTCATGCAGGCGCTGCGCGCGGACTATTTCGGCAGGAGCGCCATCGGCATGATCCTCGGCCTCTCGCTCATGATCGTGGTGGTCGGCCAGGTCGGCGGGCCGATGATCGCCGGCGTGCTCGCCGACCTCACCGGCAACTACCGCGCCGGCTTCACCATCCTCGCGCTGCTCGCCGGGCTGGGCTCGCTCTTCTTCGTGCTGGCGCGCAAGCCCGAGCGTCCTCTTAAATAGGGACAGTCCCTGTTTTTCAGAAGAAAGCGAGAGCGCGCGCCTCGATGCTTTGCCGCGGCGGGGCGCCGGGCGGCGTCGTCGGATCGTCGAACGAAGTGTGCGGGGTAAAACGCGCGCGGCCGTCCTTCGCCGAGTCGTACACCTTGAAGACGATCGCCTCGTCGCGACGCATCTCGGGGAAATAGAACCAGCGATGGCCCGGGTTGAACTTCAGCCGGTAGGTCTGGCCGACGCGGTTCGGATAGCGGCGCTCGGCGATCAGCAGATCCTCGGGCGCGACGCTGCGCGCATCGGCCATGGCGAGGGGATTCGAACGGATGGCGGAGGCCGCATCTTGGTAAGCGGCGCGCCAGACCTGGATGATCGCGAAGCGCCGCTTAAGCAGCTCTTCAGCTTCTGCGCCCAACAGGTCGCGCACCCGCTGCGGGCCCGACCACTCGGTGTAGTCGTTGTGCGCTGAGAGCACCGGCTCGCGGATCAGCTTGGCTTCGCGCTCGTCTTCGCTCCCCGAGCGCAGCGTGTGGTCGAACACCACTACCCGGCTCGCCCCCGCGAGGCGGCGGATGAGCGCCTCCACCTCCGGGTAGTAGACCCGCTTAAGCTCATCGGCGTCGAAGAAGTCGCGTACCCTCGTGCGGTGCTCGACCAGCACGAAGCCGTTCGCGTCCAGCGCGAGCTCGCGCGCCTCGCGGCCGTTCGCGATGTCGACGCGGTGGCGCTCCTCCGCGCCGCTCGTGCGCCGGCGGATGTTGTTCGGCCCGAAGGTCTCGTTGACCAGCTTCTCGCCGGTGTCACGGGTGTAGGTAATGTCGGCTTGCATGGGCGCATTTTAGAATGCGCGAAATCTCGGAGGATGGATGAGCAATCGGCGGGCGTTTCTGCGCCTGGCGGCCGCGGGCGCGATGTGGCCGTCCGTTTCGTGGAGCCAGAAGGCAACGAAGAAGCCGGAAGGCATCCTGGTCAACGATGTGCACGGCCAGCTTTCCGCGACGTTGGTCTGGCGCATCGTGCAGCCCGATACGCTCGACGGCGTACGCGCGGCACTCAGGCTCGCGGCGCGCGAAAAGCGCGCCCTGTGCATCGCCGGCGGCCGCCATTCCATGGGCTCGCAGGCGTTCGCCGACGAAGGCGTGCTGGTCGATACGCGCAAGCTCACCAAGGTGCTCTCGTTCGATGCCGAGCGCGGCCTGATCGAAGTGGAGGCCGGCATCGAATGGCCGCAGCTGCTGCAGGCGCTCGAGACGGCGCAGCCGGCCGGCCGTAAATGGGCGTTCAACCAGAAACAGACCGGCGCCGACCGGCTGACCCTCGGCGGCTCGCTCGCCGCCAATGCCCATGGGCGCGGCTTGACACTGCCGCCGATGATTTCCGACGTCGAGGCGATCAAGCTGCTCGATGCGCACGGCCGGCTGGTCGAGTGCAGCCGGACCGAGAACCCGGAGCTCTTCAGCCTGGCGATCGGTGGCTATGGGCTTTTCGGGGTGATCTACTCGGTCACGTTGCGGCTCGTGCCGCGGCGGCAGCTCGAGCGCGTCGTGGAGGTCCGCATGATCGATGGCCTGGCGGGCGCCTTCGCCGAGCGCATCCGCGACGGCTTTCTCTACGGCGACTTCCAGTACGCGATCGACGACGCCACGCCCGCCTTCCTGCGGCGCGGCGTCTTCTCCTGCTATCGTCCGGTCGCCGAAGAGAAGCCCATCGCGCCCACCCAGCGCGAGCTGAGCGAGCGCGACTGGACCGAGCTCCTCTATCTCGCACACACCGACAAATCGGCCGCCTTCCGGCGCTACGCCGATTACTACCTGTCGACCAACGGCCAGCTCTACTGGTCCGACGACATGCAGATGTCGATCTACCCGGACAACTACCACCGCATGATCGACCAGCGCACCGCGGCGCCCAGCCGCGGCACCGAGGTGATCACCGAAATTTACTGCGAGCGCGACGCGCTTGAAGCCTTCATGAGCGAGGTGCGCAGCTACGTGCTGCGCCAGAAAGCCGAGATAATCTACGGCACCGTGCGCCTGATCGAGCAGGATCGCGAAAGCTTTCTCGCCTGGGCGAAGAAATCCTATGCCTGCGTGATCTTCAACCTGCACGTCGATCGCACCAGCACCGGGCTGATCCGCGCCGCCGACGCGTTTCGCGGGTTGATCGACATCGGGCTGCGCCACGGCGGCAGCTACTACCCGACGTATCACCGCTACGCGCTGCGGCGCCAGGTGGAGGCGGCGTTCCCGCAGTTCGCGGAATTCCTCAAGCTAAAGCGCAAATACGATCCGGGCGAGCTTTTCCAGAGCGACTGGTACCGGCACTACAAGAAAATGTTTTCCGCCTGAGGCGTGCGCGCCGATAAGCCGAGCTCGACCGCCGCCCTGATCGCGGCCGCCACTATCCTCCTTGCGCGCGACGCGCGCTTTGCTCACTTCGTGCCGCTCGGCGCGGCCGACATTTGCGCACGCTGCCTGACCACGCTCCAGCTCCTGCCGACGCGCGTACCTCGCCTGGCGTGGGCCGCCGAGCGCGCCACCATCCCCGGCCTGATGCTCCACTTCATGCTGCGCAAGCAGTGGATCGAGCAGGCAGTGCGCGGCGCGATCGCGCGTGGCTGCCGCCGGGTCGTGGTGATCGGCGCGGGCTATGACACCCTGGCCGCACGGCTCGCGGCGGTCTTCCCGGCGGTACGCTTCACGGAGATCGATCATCCGGCGACGCAGGCGGTAAAGCGCGCCGCCGTGACGCCGCGCCCGAACCTCGAGTTCGTGGCCGCCGATCTGGCGAGCGTGCCGCTCCCGCGGGCGGCGGAGCCGGCGCTGTATCTCGCGGAGGGCCTCCTCATGTATCTGAGCGCCGCCGAGGTGGACGCGCTGTTTGCGGCGAGCAACGCCGAAATCGTCTTCACGATAATGGAGCCGCTGCCCGGCGGCCGGATCGCGTTCCATAACGCGACCTGGCTCGAGCGGGTGCTGCTCGCCCTGTGGCAGGAACCCTTTACCTGGGCGCTCGGGCGCGAGGCGCTCGGCGATTTCCTCGCCGCACGCGGCCTGCGCCTGCGCGAATATGCGGATCTTGCGCAGGCGCACCCGGAGCTGCGCCTTGCGCGTGGCGAGCTGGTAGTCCATGCCACGAGGAGCACATGATCAGCGAGCCAATGACGCTCGCCACCGACTATCTGCTCGCGGCGGTGGCAGCGATCATCGGTGTCAGGGTGCTCGGCCACGCCGGCGCCGAAGATTCGCGACGCTGGTGGGGCGTCGCCTTTATCGCGCTCGCGCTCGGCGCCGCGCTTGGCGGCACGCACCACGGCTTTCGCCTCCAGACGCTATGGAAGCCCACCGTGCTCGTGCTGGGCGTGGCGAGCGCCGGCATGGTGGCGGGCAGCGCCCTCGCGACCGCGGCCGGGATGTGGCGGATCGCGCTCGTCGCGCTCGCTGCCGCGAAGCTGGCGATCTACTGGATCTGGGTGTGGCGCGACGACCGCTTCATCTGGGCAGTTGCCGATACGGGCAGCGCCTTTGCGATTGTCGCGCTGCTCCACCTCGCCGCGTGGCGGCGGCCCGGGTCGCGCTGGATCGTGGCAGGCGTCGGCGTTTCAATCGCCGCCGCCGCCGTACAGGCAAGCGGTATCGACCTGCACCGGCACTTCAATCACAACGACCTTTACCACCTCGTCCAGCTCGCAGCGCTGCTCCTCTATTACCGCGGCGTGCGTGTGCTCACCGACCGGCGCTAGACGCCATTTCATCGGCGCCCATGGCGGTTCACGCCGCGCTTTGCGCGCTTCGTCGCACCAGGACGGAGAAACGCTCGCGGAGCGCGGATAATCGCGGCCTTGATGAGATCCGCGACGCGCTGGTGGATAGGGGCGGCGGCGCTGGCGGTCACGGCGATCGTGGCGGCAGGCGCCGTCACGGTGCAACGCCGCCAGGCCCAGGAAGCGGCCGAGCGCAACGCCGCCAAGCCGCCGCTCGAATTCGCCGCCGCCGACATCGTGCGCCTAGAGCGCCGGCGCCTGGCGCTCGAAGCCGAGCTCCCCGGCACGGTGCAGGCGGTCTCCCAGGCGACGGTGCGCGCGAAAGTCGCGGCCGAAGTGAAGCGCGTGCTGGTGCGCGAAGGCGACCGGGTGCGCGCCGGCCAGACGCTGGCCGAGTTCGACACCGCCAATCTGCGCGCGATGCTCGCCGAGCGCACCGCGGCGGTCGCCGCCGCCAAAGCCGACCTCGCCACGGCCGAGCGCACCCGCAACCAGAACGCCGAGCTCTACAAGCAGAAGTTCATCTCGCAGAGTGCCTTCGAGGCCTCCGACAGCGCCTTGCAGGCGAAGCAGGCGGCGGTCGAGCTCGCCAAGGCGCAGCTCGAGCAGACCCAGATCATGCTGAACGATGCCATCGTGCGCGCGCCGATCGCCGGCGTGGTGGCAAAGCGCTATGTGCAGCCGGGCGAAAAGGTCGGCTTCGATGCGCAGCTCATCCAGATCGTGGACCTCTCGGACCTCGAGGTGCAGGCACAGGCCTCGCTTGCCGACATCGCCAGCATCAAGCCGGGCATGGCGGCCGCGGTGCAGATCGAGGGGCTCGCCGAGCGCAGCTTCCCCGGCCGCGTCGAGCGCATCAATCCGGCCGCCGAGCCGGGCACGCGCTCGATCAACGTGTACGTGTCGCTCGCGAACGAGGGCTCGCTGCTGAAAGCCGGCATGTTCGCGCGCGTGCGCCTCACCATGGCAGCGGAGCGCGAAGCGCCGGCGCTGCCGGTGTCGGCGGTGCGCGGCGAAGGCATGCAGAGCTACGTCTGGCTCGTAGCGCGCAACAAGCTCGAGCGCCGTGCGGTGACGGTCGGCACGCGCGACGAGCGCGCGCATCTCGTCGAGATCCTCTCCGGCGTCGCCCCCGACGACGACGTCATCGCCACCAAGTTCGACAACCTGCAGCATGGCCAGCCGGCGCGACTGAAGCACGAGAACGGCTCGCGCACCGTCGAGAACAACCCGCCCAACCCGAGCTAGCCATGTGGATGACGCGCGTCGCGATCAACCACCCGGTGTTCGCCACGATGGTGATGGTCGCGCTCACCGTGCTTGGCATCTTTTCGTACCAGCGCCTGCGCGTCGAGGCGATGCCCGATGTGCGCCCGCCGTTTGTCGCCATCAAGGTCGACTACCCCGGCGCGTCGCCCGAGCAGTTCGAGAACGACGTCGCCAAGCCGATCGAGAACGCCGTCAATACGGTGGCGGGCGTGAAGCGCCTGCTGTCGGCGTCCTACGAGGGATTCGGCTGGACCTGGGTCGAGTTCCGCCTGAACGTCGACCAGGACCGCGTGCTGCAGGAGACGCGCGACAAGGTGGCGCAGATCCGCGCCACCTTCCCGCGCGACGTCAAGGACCCGGTAGTGCAGCGCGGCGGCGACGAGAACGACGAGCCGGTCGCGTTCTACGGCCTGGTCGGCGAGCGCGTCTCGGCGCGCGAGCTGACCCGTCTCGCCGAGCAGGTGGTGCAGAAAGGGCTCGAACGCGTGAACGGCGTCGGCCGCGTGGCGCTCGGCGGCAACGTGACCCGCCAGATCCAGGTGCGCGTCGACTCGGCGCGCCTCATCGCGCTCGGCCTCACTGTCGACCAGGTGGTGATGGCGGTGAAGAACGCCAACGTGGCAGTGCCGGTGGGCAGCGTCTGGAACAAACGCGCCGAAGCGATCGTGCGCGTCGACGGGCGCATCGGCTCGCCCAAGGACTTCGGCGACATCGTGGTGGCGCGCAAGGGCGGCGTGCCGATCCGCCTTGCGCAGATCGCGGAGATCGTCGACGGCGAGCGCGAAGCCGTTTCACTTGCGCGCATCAACGGCGCCCAGGCGGTGAGCTTCCAGGTGTTCAAGGCGCAGGACGCGAACATCGTCGAGGTGGGCGAGAATCTGAAGCGCGCGGCCGACGACGTGAGAAAGCAGTTGCCCGCCGGCGTCGAGCTGCGCCTGTTGCGCGCGAGCTCCGACTTCGTACAGCGCTCCGCCGACAACGTCAAGCACACCATCATCGAGGGCGCGCTGCTCACCGTGCTGATCGTGTTCCTGTTCCTCGGTTCGTGGAGGAGCACCATCATCACCGGCCTCGCGCTGCCGATCTCCGTGGTGGCGACCTTCGTCGCGCTCTATGCCTTCGGCTTCACGCTGAACTACATGACGCTGATGGCGCTCTCGCTCTGCATCGGCCTCCTGATCGACGACGCCATCGTGGTGCGCGAGAACATCGTGCGCCACATCCACCTGGGCAAGAACCATTACGCCGCGGCACGCGAAGGCACGGAAGAGATCGGCCTCGCGGTGCTAGCCACCACCTTCTCGATCGTCGCGGTGTTCGTGCCGATCGCCTTCATGAGCGGCATCGTCGGCAAGTTCTTCTTCCCGTTCGGCATCACCGTGGTGGCGGCCGTGGTGGTGTCGCTCTTCGTCTCGTTTACCCTGGATCCGATGCTGTCAGCGGTGTGGCGCGACCCGCCCGAGGGCGCCCGCAATCTGCCGGTAGTGGGACGCGCGGTGCGCTGGTTCGATGGCGTCCTCGAGCGCACGCACGCGTTATACGACCAGCTGCTGCGCACGGCGCTGAGACACCGCGTGCTCACGCTCGGCATCGCCGCGGCGGCGTTCGCCGTTGCGCTGCCGCTTGCGAAGATCGTCGGCACCGAGATGATGCCGCAGGCGGACGAGAGCTTCACCAGCCTGCGCCTCACGCTGCCGGTGGGCTCGAGCCTCGAGTATGCGGACGAGCGCGTGACGCGCGTCGAGCAGGTGCTGCGCGAGTTCAAGGAGATCGAGGTGATTGATACCTCGATCGGCACAGAAGGCGGCAAGAACACCGCGCGCATCAACCTGAAGCTCGTGCCGCGGAGCGCGCGCTCGCGTTCCCAAAAAGAGCTGGAGCAGGCGATCCGTGCGCGCCTCGCGTCGATGCCCGGCGTGGAAATGCGGGTCGGCTGGAACCCGAGCATCTACGTCGCGCTCCTCGGCAACGACGACGCCGAGATGCAGCGCGTGATGGACGACTTCAAGCAGAAAGTCGCCGCGATCCGCGGCGTCACCGACCTCGAGATCTCGCTCAAGGAAGGCACGCCCGCGCTCTCCGTGCGGCTGAAACCGGTGCTCGCCTCCGAGGTCGGGCTGACGCACGCGCAGCTCGGCGCCACGCTGCGCGCGCTCATCGGCGGCGAAAACTCCGGCTACTGGCTCGCGCCCGACGGCCAGAATTACGAGGTGATCACGCAGTTGCCGCGTGCCAACCGCACCGCGCTCGACGACGTCGCCAACCTCAACATCGCCACCGGGCGCACGCTCGCGGATGGCACGCCGGAGATCGTGCCGCTGCGCTCGGTCGCCACCATCGAGCGGGTCTTCAACCCCGAGAACATCCGCCGCCAGGACCTGCAGCGCCGCATCGCGCTTTTTGCCAACGTGCAGGGGCGCCCGGCCGGGGACGCCGGCGACGATGTCAAGGCGCTCGTGAAATCCTATCCGCTGCCGCCGGGACTGCGCCTTGCGATCGGCGGCCAGATCGAGGACCAGGAAGAGGTGAACAAGGCCATCGTCGGCGCGCTGCTCATGGCGGTGATCTTCATCTACATCGTGCTCGCCTCGCAGTTCGGCAGCTTCGTGCAGCCGGTCGCCATCATGGCGTCGCTGCCGCTCTCGATCGTCGGCGTGATGCTCGCGCTCCTCTTCACCGGCACCACCTTGAATATCTTTTCCATGATCGGGCTCGTATTCCTGATGGGTCTCGTGACGAAGAACGCCATCCTGCTCGTTGACTTCGCCAACCAGGGCCAGCGCCGCGGCATGAGCCGCGACGAGGCGCTGATCGCCGCGGGACAGGTGCGCCTGCGGCCGATCCTGATGACCACCACCGCGATGATCTTCGGCATGCTGCCGCTCGCGCTCGGCCTTGGTGAAGGCGCGGAGCAGCAGGCGCCGATGGGCCGCGCCATCATCGGCGGCGTCATCACCTCGACGCTCCTCACCCTCGTCGTCGTGCCGGTCATCTACACTTATCTCGATGCACTGGACCGGCGGCTCCGGCCGCAGCCCCATGGCGCCGCGGCGCTCGCCAAGCCCGCGAGTCCGCACGAGGATTAGCCTCGCGGCGCTCGCCTTGCTGGCGGCAGCACCCGCGCTCGCCCAGCCGCCCGCGCGCAACGCCCAGGTCGACTCCCTACTCTCCGCGATCAGTGCGCCGAGTATCGAGGCGCGCATCCGCAAGCTCGCCTCCTTCCGCACGCGCCACACGCTCTCGCGCACCGATTCCGACACCGTCGGCATCGGCGCCGCGCGACGCTGGATCAAGGCCGAGCTGGACGCTTGCAGCCGCGCGGCTGGGGGCCGATTGCGCGTGGAGCTCGACGCCTTCATCCAGCCGCCGGCGCGGCGCGTGCCGCAGCCGGTGGAGATCGTGAACGTCGTCGCCACGCTGCCGGGAATGCAGCCGCAGGCGGCAAACCGCATCTACGTCGTCAGCGGCCACTACGACTCCATGCCGAGCGACGTCATGGACCCGCAGAGCGAGGCGCCCGGCGCGGACGACGACGCTTCGGGCGTGGCCGCGGTGATGGAAATGGCCTGCGCCATGGCGTTTCAGCGTTACGACGCGACGCTCGTATTCATCGCCGTGGCGGGCGAGGAGCAAGGCCTGCTCGGCTCGGCGCACTGGGCCGAGAAAGCGAAGAAAGAGGGCTTGCATATTGCCGGCATGATCTCGAACGACATCATCGGCAGCCCGACGGGTGCGGACGGCCAGCGGCACGACGGCGAGGTGCGCCTCTTCGCCAACGGCCTGCCGGCGCTGATCCGCGAGCATTCGCCGCTGCTTGACGAGATCGCGCGCTCCGGCGGCGAGAACGACACGCCGACGCACGAGCTCGGCCGCTACCTGAAGAGCGCTGGCGAGCTCTATGTGCCGGGCATGACGGTGCACCTGATTCCGCGCCCCGACCGCTTCCTGCGGGGCAGCGACCATCTGTCGTTCCTCGAGCGCGGCTACGCCGCGGTGCGCTTCGTCGAGCCCGCCGAGGACTATCGCCACCAGCACAAGAACGTCACCGTGGTGAACGGCGTCCAGGAAGGCGACCTGCCCCAGTACGTCGATTTCCAGTACGTGGCGAAGGTTGCGCGCGTCAATGCGGCGGGGCTCGCCTCGCTCGCGCTCGCACCGGCCGTGCCGCGCGACGCCGGCATCGAGGTGGTGCAACTCGAAAACGACACTACGCTGCGCTGGCGCGCGAACGACGAGCCGGACCTCGCGGGTTATCGCATCGTCTGGCGCGACGTCGGTGCGGCGAACTGGCAGTACGCACGCGACGTCGGCAATGTCACCCGCTACACGCTCCAGGGAATCTCCAAAGACAACTACATCTTCGGCATCGTCGCCATCGATCGCGACGGCAACGCCAGCCCCGCCGCCTTTCCGCGCCCATGGCGCCAATAATTGGTCGAGGATCCGATGACTGAACCGCTGGAAACCCGCCTGCCGATCAAGCTCGACGGCACCTCCAACGGCGAATTCGCGCCGGTGCCGCTGTCGCGCCGCAACCGCTGGGCGAACCAGCTCGCGCGCGAGGCGGCCGCCGCGAATGCCAGGCGCCTCGGCATCTCGCGCCGGCGGTTCCTGGTCTCGGCGGCCGGAGCCGCGAGCACGCTCCTCGCCTTCAACCAGGCAAACGCCAGCACGGGCGGCTATTTCGCCCTGCCGGCCGAGGCGGCGCTCGATGATGCGCTGGCCGTCGAAATCGTCGGCGCGAAGCGCGAGTTCATCTTCGATGTGCAGGGCCACTTCGTCGACCCGAGCGGCGCCTGGACGAAGAAAGCCTCGCCGAACGCCTTCAGCTTCGCGCCGAAGAGCGCCTGCGGCAAGCCGCCGCTCGAGTGCCTGGGCGCCGACGAGTTCATCAAGGATGTGTTCCGCGACTCCGACACCGACATGATGGTGCTCTCGTTCGTGCCCTCGGCGCCGGACGCCGAGCCGCTGACCATCCAGGCGGCGGACGCGGTCCGCCAGATCGTCGACAAGATGGGCAAGCGGCTGCTGATTCATGGGCGCGTGCAGCCTAACGAGCCGCGCGACATGCAGCGCATGGACGAGCTGAAGGAGCGCTGGCACGTCGCCGCGTGGAAGACATACACCCAGTTCGGCCCCAATGGTCGCGGGTTTTTCCTGTCGGATGAAACTGGCAGTCGGTTCATCGAGAAGGCGCGCGCGCTCGGCGTCAAGGTGGTGTGCGTGCACAAAGGCCTGCCGTTCGGCCCGCAGTCCTACGAGCACAGCCAGTGCAGCGACATCGGCGTCGTCGCGAAGCGCTTTCCCGACGTCAGGTTCCTCATCTACCACTCGGGCTTCGTCACGAGCGTGAAGGAACAGCCTTACGACGCGGCGGCAAAGCGCGATGGCATCGATACGCTGATCCGTTCGTTGCAGGAGAACGGCGTTGCGCCGAACTCCAACGTCTACGCGGAGCTCGGCAGCACCTGGCGCTTTCTCATGCGCGAGCCCGAGCAGGCAGCGCACGCCCTCGGGAAGCTGATCAAGTACTGCGGCGAAGACAACGTCCTCTGGGGCACCGACTCGATCTGGTACGGCTCGCCGCAGGACCAGATCCAGGCGTTCCGCACCTTCCAGATCGGCGCGGAGCTGCGCGAGAAGCACGGCTATGCCGAGATGACGCCCGCGCTACGGGCGAAGATCTTCGGCCTGAACGCCGCCAAGGTGTATGGCGTGACGCCGCTCGTGCGCAAGGCCGCCGAGGCGCGCGAGCCGCATTTCCTGACCTACGGGCCGAAGACGCGCCGCGAGTTCCTGCAGCTGCGCAAGCTCAACCTCGGCTAGTCCAGGCTCTCGTACAGGCGCTCGTCATAAAGCGCGCCGGCCATCTGCGCGAGCTTGTCGCGGAATTCGCGCTGGTGCGCCGACATGCTGTTCGCATCGAACGCCTGGCGCGAGCGCCAGATTTCGACGAGCGTGAAATGGTTGAGGCGATTGGTCTGCTGCAGCACCTCGAAGCGCAGGTTGCCCTCCGCCGCCCGATTCGCTTCCGCGAGGGCCTTGAGCGCCGCCTGTGCGTCCTCGCGGCGCGGCGGCACCACGTCGACGTGAGTCACGACGTAGACAGCGCCCTGCGCCGATTCGCGCTTGCCGGCGGAGAAAGCGCTGTGCAAACGCTCGTCCGCCGGACTATTGCGCAGCGCATGGAGCTTCTCGCGCACTTCGGTCGTTGCGCCGGCGGCCGCGTCGAATGCCGCCTTGTCACGCCACGCAGTGAGCAGCACGAACTGCCCGGGCCGCGTCGGCCGGCGGACCAGCTCGGCCCGCAGGTTGCCCGGCGCGCGCCGCTGCGCGTCCTCCCAGTATTTGAGGAGCGCCGCGCCCTCGCTCTGGGCGCTCGGCCGCAGCTCGAGGTAGGTAACGACATAAAGCGGACTCGCGTCGGCCGGCGTCTGCGCCGAGGCATCAACCAAGCAAAGGCAAAGCCACCACCCGAGCAGCCAGCGTGACGCCATGACCCCTCCTCCCAGGCGGCTATGGTACGCCGTCAGCCAAGCTTGAAGAGGCGCACGGCGTTATCGCGGCCGATCTTCTGCCGGTCGGCCTCGCTGATGGCGCAGGCGTCGAACCAGAGCGCGGCGTGGTCGACGTTCTCGAACGGCCAGTCGGTCGAGAACATGATGCGGTCGGCGCCGATCTCGAGCATCGAGCACACCAGGCTCGGCGTATGGAAGTTGCCAGAGGTGGTGAGATAGAAGTTGCGCTGGAAGTAGTAGCCCAGCTTCTCCTTCGCTGGGTAACGAGGCGGCGCCTTGGTCCAGGCGTTGCGGTTGTCGCAACGCCAGATGCTGAAAGGCAGTCCTTCGCCGAGGTGGCCGAGGATGATTTGCAGGCGCGGATGGCGGTCGAAGAGCCCGGAGGCCATCAGCCGCAGCGCGTGCACCGCCGTCTCCTGGGCGAAAGCCCAGGTCGGGCCGAGGAGCCAGGGGTGGCCTTCGTAGATCTGCGCGGCCGAGGGCAGCGGGTTGCGCGGGTGCAGATAGAACGGCACATCGAGCCGCTCGCACTCGGCCCAGAAGTCGGCGTAACGCTTGTCGTCCAGGTACACCATGGAATTGGGGTCGCCGATCTGCGAGAAGCCGTTCACCAGCGCGCCGCGAAAGCCGAGCTCCTTCACGCAGCGCACGAGCTCGCGGGCGGCGCCGTCGGGATCCTGCATGGCGAGCGCCGCGAGTCCCTGGAAGCGCTCGGGCCGCTTCGCCACCTCACGCGCCAGAAAATCGTTCGAGCGGCGCGCGATGTCGCTCGCGTTGCGAGGGTCGGCGATCGCCTGGATCGCCGGCGCATTGAGCGACAGGATCATCATCTGCATGCCGTGCCGGTCCATCTCGGCGAGGCGCCGCTCGTGGATGTCCAGGATGCGCGACTCGAGCTCCGGCCACAGCCGATCGGGCAGGTAGCCCTTCGAATCCTGAAGCGTATCCGGGATCGCGAAATGCTCTTCGAGGCCGATCTTTCCTTGCATGGTGCCTCCTCGGACGGTTTCTGGCATCTTAGCGTCCGGGGAGCCGACGATGACCGAGCAAGTCGCCACCTACGATCCGGCAATCGCGCTCGCATTCTTCAAGGCTGCGGGCCGGCCGGAGCTGATCGCCGAAGGCGCGAAGATCTTCGCCGAGCACGAGCGCGATGTTCCATTCCTTCGCCGAAACAAGGTGTACTACCTGTTGAAAGGCGAAGTCGGCCTCGTCGCCGGCCGCCGCAGCCTCGGGCGTGTGCGCCCGGGCGAGATCTTCGGCGAGATGGCGGTGATCTCGGGCGCGCCGCGGAGCGCTTCCGCCGTCGCCAATACCGCGTGCCGCGTGATCGCGCTCGATGAGCGCGAGTTCCAGGCGGGGCTGCGCAAAACGCCGCAGTTCGCGGTGATGCTGATGAGCGTAATGATCCACCGGCTGCGCGCGCGCATCGCCGAGCTCAAGCAGGAGAGCGCGCTCTCGCCCGATGCCGAGCTCAAGGAGTCGGCCGCTTTCGCGCCGGGCGTGCTGGCGAAGCTGGTGCAGGGACTGGCCGACGATGCGCCGGTCTTCTACCAGGAGGGCGCGAGCGTCGTCGCCGAAGGCCAGAAGGGCATGCGCATGTACGCGGTGGTCGAAGGCCGCGTGCGCGTCTCGATCGGTGGGCGCATCGTCGAGCGCCTCGGCCCCGGCGGCGTGTTCGGCGAAGTGGCGCTGATCGATCCGGCGGCGCAACGCATCGCCGACGTCACCGCCGAGGTCGATTCGTCGCTGCAGCCGATCAGCCGCGCCGCGTTCCTCGCGCTCGTCAAGACCAGCCCGGACTTCGCTGCCGCGCTGCTCAGCTCGCTCGCCGGCCGCCTGAGGAACCTCACCGCCAAGCTTGGCTGACGAGCCGCGGCGCATCATCCACATCGACATGGACGCGTTCTACGCGTCGGTCGAGCAGCGCGACAATCCGGCGCTGCGCGGGAAGCCGCTCGCGGTCGGCGGCTCGCCCGAGCAGCGCGGCGTGGTCGCCGCCGCGAGCTACGAGGCGCGCAAATATGGCGTGCGCTCGGCGTTGCCGATGGCGCGCGCGGTGCGCCTGTGCCCCGAGCTCCTCATCGTGCCGCCCGACTTCGCCAAGTACCGCGAAGCGTCGCAGAAGGTGATGCAGATCCTGCATGCGGCGAGCGCGCTGGTCGAGCCGCTGTCGCTCGATGAGGCTTATCTCGACGTCACCGAGAACTCGTGGGGCGAGCCGCTGGCGATGAACGTGGCGCAACGGATAAAAGAGACGATTCGCAGCGAGCTCCAGCTCACCGCTTCCGCGGGCGTGGCGCCGAACAAGTTCCTGGCGAAGATCGCTTCCGGCTGGCAGAAGCCCGATGGGCTGACGGTGATCGCGCCGGAGAGGGTCGAGTCCTTCCTGCAGAAACTGCCGGTGGAAGCGCTCTGGGGCGTGGGTCCGGTCACGGCGAAGAAACTGCGCGCGATCGGCATCGAGCGCCTGGTCGACATCCGCAGCGCCGACCGGGAGCGGCTGGCGAACACGGTCGGCAGCCTCGCCGAGTGGCTGGTCGAGCTCTCGTACGGGCGCGACAACCGGCCGGTCGAGCCGAACCGCGAGACCAAGTCCGTCTCGTGTGAGACCACGTATGCCAAGGACTTGACCGACCTGGGCGAGATCAACCAGCAGATCCAGGCGCTCGCCGAAGAGGTGGCGGGCGACCTCAAGCGCAAGGGGCTGCGCGCGCGCACCGTCACGATCAAGGTGCGCTACAACAACTTCTCCACCGTGACACGCAGCCACACCACGGAATACTTCACCGACTCGCGCCCCGATCTCGTGAACCGCGCGCAGATGCTGCTCGAGCGCACCGAGGCGGGCGCACGGCCGGTGCGGCTCCTCGGCGTCGGCGCGCACGCCCTTAAGCCGGCCGAGCCGCCGTCGCCGTGATTTCGCACCGGGTACGGAATTAAGCGCGCCGTTGACTGTTATGCTCGCCGCAGAGGAGGCACATTGATCACCATCGCTCGCGCGCTCGGCGCGCTCCTGGTTTTGGCTGCAGCAACCGCCTTCGCGCAGGAGCCGCTGCGCCTCGGCTTTCTCACCGTGCGCACCGGCCCGCTCGCCGCCGGCGGCCGGCAAATGGAGGAAGGCATCAATCTCTTCCTCAAGGAGCGCAACAACACGCTCGCCGGGCGCAAGGTGCAGATTTTCTTCGCCGACACCGCGGGGCAACCGGCGCAGGCGAAGACCAAGGCCCAGGAGCTGGTCGAGCGCGAGAAGGTGCACGTCCTCGTGGGCCCGCTCGCCACCTTCGAAGCGCTGGCGCTCGACGACTATGTGCTGCAGGCGAAAGTGCCGCTGCTGCCGCCGATGTCGGCGGCGCAGAACGACCTCGCGCAGCGCAGGCAGAGCGATTACGTCATCCATACCTACGGCACCGCCGCGCAGGCGATGTACCCGCTCGGCGATTACGCGGCGACCAAGCTCGGCGTGAAGCGCATGGCGATGGTCGCCGACGACTTCACCTATGGACACGAAGGCGCGGCGGGGTTCCAGAAAGCGTTCGAAGACGCGGGCGGCAAGATCGTGCAGAAGCTCTGGCCGCCGCTCAATGCGCCGGACTATGGCTCCTTCATCGGCCAGCTGAAGAGCACTGTCGAGGGTGTCTACGCCGGCTTCGCCGGCTCGAATCCGGTGCGCTTTCTGCGCGCCTATCGCGAATATGGGCTGAAGCCGACGGTGTTCGGCAATCCGACGCTCACGGACGAGGGCATTCTCAAGAACATGGGCGACGAAGCGCTCGGCGTCTATACCGCGAGCTGGTATGCGGTAGACCACGACAGCGCCGACAACAAGCGCTTCGTCGCCGCCATCCGCAAGGAATACGGCGTGACGCCGGGGTTCTACACCGCGGCGACCTATACGTCGGGGCTCTGGATCGAGGAAGCGATGAAATTGGTCAAGGGCAAGTTCGAGGACAAGCCCGCGTTCGTCAAGGCGCTGCACGACGTGAAGCTCGACCACGGGCCGATGGGACCGCTGCGGCTCGACGAGTATGGCAAGCCGATCCTCAACGTCTATATCCGCAAGGTCGAGCGCAGGAACGGCGAGCTCGTGAACGTGACGGTGGCCACCTATCGCGACGTCAGCCAGTTCTGGAAGTACGACCCGAAGGCGTTCATTGCCGGGCCGCAGTACAGCCGCGAATATCCGCCGGTCCGTTTCGCCGAGCCGTAATCCTCAAGCGCAGCAGGGACTTCGCGCATCCGCACGGCTTGGCCGGGAGCCAATGCGGCGCCTCGGCACGGGAAATTTGCTCTCGGGACAGGGAATTAGCGCCGGCAGAAGGTACAATGCACCCTTTGCCCAAACCCCCCGCATGCTGGAGAGAAGACAGTACAAGCTCGGTAAGTACGACATCGTGGCGCAACCCGCGCCCGGTTCGATGCACATGCTGCGCTACACGGTGCTGCTGAACGGCAAGCGCCTGGGTGCCCTGCTCTCGGCTCCCACCGAATCCGATTGCCGCTTCCTCGAGGCGCCGCCAAAGGTGCCGCCGCTCAAGATTTTCTCGGTCACCTATCGCCCCGGCCGGCCGAAGAAGGACGCCGCCCGCAATGGCGAGGGCGGCGAGAGCGGCCCGGTGATCCCCTGGTCCATCAAGGGACAGCAGCGCTACTAAGCTAGTCTCGATCGTCGGGTTCCCGCTTGCGCGGGAACGACGGTCGTCAGATTCCGCGGCGGCGCATCTCGAGCCGCTGGCGCAGCTCGTCCCACAGGCCGCCCGTGTCGTGGCGAAAGAGAAGCGTCGCGTCCGGCTCGCTCACGGACCAGTAGCCGGCCTCGAGCTCGGCTGCGAGCTCGCCCGGCTGCCAGCCGACAAAGCCGGCGAAGTAGCGCGCGTCGTTCGGTGTTTTCTCGATGATGCGGTCAACCACGTCGGCGTCTGCCGTGACGTAGAGGTCGCCGAAAAGCGGTACCGCGTGCGCGCCCGGATCGTTGCGCACCACGGCGAAGATCGAGCCCACCATCTCCGGGCCGCCGAAATACACCGGGTCTACCACTTTCGCTGAAGGCGCATGCTCCGGGAAAAGCGTCGCCATCTTCACGCCGGTGGCGCGGTTGATGATGAAGCCGAAGTGCACGCCCTCGCCGGCCGGCACCACGATGAGGGCGGTGTGGTTATACGGCCCCTGCAGCTCGGGTACCGCGACCAGCATCAGCGGCCGGTCGAGGTCCTGCGCCGCCGCGACGCCAATGGCGCCGCAGGCGAGCAGTGCGACGAGCAGTTTCAATGGAAGCTGCGGGCGAGCGTGCGGCCGCGCAGCAGCTCGGCGGCCTCGGGCTCCGATTCGAGAAGCTCATGCAGCGTGGCGGAGATCTCGTCCACCAGCTCGCGCGTCTCCTCACCGTCCAGCGCCGGATGGCAGGCGATGTGCGAGCAGGAAAGATCCTGCGCCACGAGGAAGCCACAGAGCTCCGGGTTGCGCTGGAACAGCGTCTGCACTACATCGCGAACCTGCTCGTTAATCGCGTTCATGTGCACCTCCCGTCCCTATACGGTCAGCAAGTTGCCCGTTACGGGACGCAGGCGCGATGAACGATTGCCGCTCGTCAAGGTGCATTACGCACCTCCTGACAAGAGGGCCGTCTCATAGGAGGAGCGGTGCAGCAATTCGCTGCGCAGTTCACATTCGCGCCGTGCGGTATTCACCGCACGGCGGCGTGGTGCGTCAGGCGCGCTTCAACACCTGCCCAGGTCGCGCGCCGGTCGGTTTGCCGTCGCGCCAGACGATCGCGCCATTGACGATCACCGTCTCGATGCCCTTCGCCGGCTGGATCGGCGCGGCGAAGCTTGCACGCTCGTCGATTTCGCCGGCGTCGAACACCGTGATGTCGGCCGCCATGCCGGGCTTCAGCACGCCGCGGTCCGCGAGGCCGAAATTTCGCGCCGTGAGACCGGTCATCTTGTGGACCGCGGTCTCGAGCGGAAAGAGTCCGAGCCCGCGCGCGTAGTGGCCGAGCACGCGCGCGAACGTCCCCCAGAGACGCGGATGCGGCGACGCGTCGTGCGGCAAGCCGTCCGAGCCGATCATCGTGTGCTCGAAGGCGAGGATGCGCTGCACGTCGGCTTCGCTCATCGAAAAATAAATCGCGCCGGCGGGCAGCAGCTGGTCGATGCCGAGCTTGAAGTCGCGGCGGATCTCGTCGAGATCCATGCCGGCGACTTCGGGATGCGGCTTCGACCAGGTGACGAGCGTCTTCGTGGCGATGCCGGCACGGCTCGCCGAAAGAATGGTGGAAGAGGCACAGTACGGATAGCAGTCGAGCGCGATTGGCTGGCTTTTCATGCGCGCTTCGATGAGCGGCAGCGTCTCCTCCGAGCGGCCGTGGTTGGGGGCGCCGGCCACCTTGTGATGCGAGATCACCACCGGCACGCCGAGCTCGCGGCCGATGCGGAACGTCTCTTCCAGCGACGCCAGCACGTTATCGCCTTCGTCACGCATGTGCGTGACGTAAAGGCGCTTGCGCTTGGCGAGCGGCCGGCATACCTCGACCACCTCCTCGGTCGAAGCGGCATTCGCCGGCTCGTAGTAGAGCCCGGTCGAGACGCCGAGCGCGCCGGCTTCGAGCGCCTCATCTGCCAGCTCGCGCATGCGCGCGATCTCGGTCTTGTTCGCCGGCCGGCCGAGGTCGTCCATGGTCTGCACCCGCAGCATCGTGTGCCCGACGAGCAGCGCGCAGTTGGTCGCCGGCGGGTGCGCGCCGAGCTCATCGACGTACTCGCGGAAGGTGGCGAAGCGAAACCACTCGCCCGCGTCGTCCAGGAGATCGAGCGGCGGCGTCACCGGCGCGCGCATGCGCTTGGGCGCCGGCGCGAGCGAGCAGCCGCAGTTCCCGGCGATCACGGTCGTGACGCCCTGGCTCACCTTCGGCGCCATGTCGGGCGCGGACAGCATCAGCCGGTCGTCATGCGTGTGCGCATCGATGAACCCCGGCGCCACGATGCGGCCGCTCGCGTCGAGCTCGACATCGGCCTGCGCGCCCTCCAGCCGGCCGATGGCGGCGATGCGGCCATTGTTGACCGCGATATCCGCGTCGTAGCGCGGCGCTCGGGTGCCATCGACCACCGTGGCGTTGCGTATCAGCAAGTCGTAATCCATGCTCGAATGCTACCCTTGCCGCCGATGCACCTGAATGAAATAACCGCCAGCGAAGCCGCGCGACAGCTCGCCGTCAGCGAAATAACCTCCGAAGCGCTGGTCGCCGCGTGCCTCGAGCGCATCAGCGCGCGCGACGAAGCGGTGCGCGCGTGGGCATTCATCGACCGCGCTGCGGCCATTGCGCAGGCGCGCGCGCTCGACCGCATGCCGCGCCGCTCGCGGCTGCACGGTGTGCCCTTCGGCATCAAGGACATCATCGACACCGCCGATCTGCCGACCGAATACAACTCGCCCATCTACCGCGGTCATCGGCCGAAAGCCGATGGCGCCTGCGTGACACTGCTTCGCCAGGCGGGCTGCGTGATCCTCGGCAAGACGGTGACCACCGAATTCGCGAACAACCAACCGTCGCAGACGCGCAATCCGCACCACAGCGCGCACACGCCGGGCGGCTCATCGAGCGGCTCGGCCGCCGCAGTGGCCGACTTCATGGTGCCGCTCGCGCTCGGCACGCAGACCGGCGGCTCGGTGATCCGGCCGGCTGCCTACTGCGGCACGTTCGCCATCAAGCCGAGCTTCGGCGCGATCAACCGCGCCGGCGCCAAGTTCCTCGCCGAGTCGCTCGACACCATCGGGCTCTTCGCGCGCAGCGCGACGGACCTGGCGCTCGCGATGGAGGTGCTCACGGCCCGCACGCCCGTGGACCGATCTTCCGCTTCACCCAGAATCGGCATTTGCCGCACGCCGCGCTGGTCGCTGGCGGATACCGCCGTGCAAGCGGCGCTGGAGCAAACGGCGCGCGCGCTCGCGAAGGCGGGCGCGCAATTGCGCGACTTCGAGCTGCCGGCCGGAAGCGTCGATCTTTTCGACCGGCACAAGGTGATCATGGGCTACGAGACGGCGCGCGCCCTCGGCTGGGAATACTGGAACCACCGCGACGAGCTGAGCGCGAACTTGCGCGCGCGGCTCGACGAGGGCTGGAAGGTGCCGCGCGCCGACTACGACGCGATGCGCAGCCACGTGCGGCGGCTGCGCCGGGAACTGGCCGAGTCGCTGCGCGAGGTGGATTTTCTCATCACGCCGAGCGCGCCGAGCGAAGCGCCGGCGTCGCTTGCAAGCACCGGGGATCCGGTCTTCAACCGCGCGTGGACCTTGCTCGGCGTTCCGTGCGTGACGCTGCCGCATGGCAAGGGCCCGCACGGCTTGCCGCTCGCCGTGCAGCTCGTCGGCGCGCACGAAACGGACATGCAGCTTCTCGCGTGGACCGAATGGGTGACACAGCATTCGGAGCCAGGGTCGTAATCAGAGGCTCGCCCACCGACCCCCCTTACGGATTACGACCCGGCTCCGAATTCCTAGCGCCGGCCGCTCGCGGCAAGCAGCTCGCGGCGGATTTCCCAGAGCTTCGCTTTGACGCGCGCAGCGTTCTCCGGGCCCATGCGCAGCAGGATCTTCTCGCCCGCGGAGCGCGTCTCAAGGTCCGGATCGGCGAATTCGAACAGCACGCGCGGCCGCAGCAGCTTCACCGGCGCGTCGAGCTCGGGCGTCTCGAGGAGGTCATCGATCGCTTCCATCAGCCGGTCGTTGAAGTACTTGCCGGGGAAGCCGAGCTCCTCGTAGGCGCGCTGGAACAGTGGATAGAGGTTCACATAGCCGCGCACCAGCGACGGTGCGTCAATCGCCGCAACCACGTTCACGTAGGGCACGTAGCGGCGGTAGTTGTTGGTGTCGACCACGGTCTGCTCGCCGTTGGTCACCGCGGCAAAGGCGCCCGGCACGGCATTGAGCGGCATGACGCGCGTAGGCGCGGTGCGCCGCGGCAGGTTGTCTACCGTGGCGACGATGCGCCGAACGAGCTGGTAGGGCACCACCATGTCGGCGAACGCCTTGCCGCCGATCAGGCGCGACACCGAGTCCCGCAGCATCGAGTCGCTGTTCTCGAGCGAGGGCAGTGCCGCCGGCGCGTCGTTGCTTACCTCCAGCGGATGGCGGATCGCCGGCTCGGCCGGCGGCGGCGCCGGGGCCTCCAGCGCCGGCGCTGAGGGCGGCGGCGCCGGCGGCGCGGGCTCTGTCCACGTGCGGAAATAGAAAGCGAGCGCCCACGCGAGAGCGCCGATTGCCGCGACCGCGAGCCATGGGTTGAAGCTGCGCGCCGGCCGGATGTAGGGCCGATCGTCCTCGGGCACGGACCAGTTTTCCACTACTTCCTCCTCCTCCGGCGTGCGGCGCCGTGCGCGTTAGGCAGCGCGCAAGGCGCCGAGTTTCCGCGTGTGCCGCCTAGCGGTAGAGGATGTCGCTGCGGCGGTTCTCGGACCACGCCGATTCGTCGTGGCCCACGGCCTTGGGCTTCTCTTTGCCGTAGCTCACCGTCTCGATGCGATCAGACGGGATGCCGAGGATCGTCATGCGCTTCTGCACGGCGTCAGCACGGCGTTGGCCAAGCGCAAGGTTGTACTCGCGACTGCCGCGCTCGTCGGCATTGCCCTCGACCTTGACTTTGAGCTCCGGATGCTCGAGCAGGTACTGCGCATTGGCATCGATCACCTTGGTGCTGTCGGCCTTGATCTCCGACCTGTCGAACTCGTAGTAGACGCTGCGCGCCTGCGGCATGACAGCGCCGGCGTTACGCGAGCCGAAGATGCCGCCGCTCGAAGTGGCGCGCGGGGTGGATGACGTGCCCATCGCGGTCGGCGCCGGTGCCGGCGCGGGCGAGGACTCGTCCGTCGATTGGGTGGCGCAGCCGGCGACGAGGCCGGTCAGCAAGAGCGCCGCGAGACTGGTCTTCATGCTTCTTCTCCCGGTGGTTATGCTGGGGACAATTATGCTCCAAATTATATTTGCGCAAATATGAATAAGCTCGCACGGGCGAAGCGCGGGGACGAGCGGCGGCGCATGCTGGAAGTGCTCGAGCAGTTCCGGATAATCGTGAAATCCATCCGCCGGCACTACCAGGACGTCGAGCGCCGCGCCGGGGTGACCGGGGCGCAGCTCTGGTCGCTCGCCCAGATTGCCCAGCAGCCCGGGGGGCAGGTCGGTGAGCTCGCCCGCGCGCTCGCGGTGCATCAATCCACGGCCAGCAACCTGGTGCGCGACCTCGAGCGGCTCGGGCTCATCACCCGCGAGCGCCGCGGGCGTGACCTACGCCACGTGCAGCTCTACCCGAGTAAGAAAGGCCTCGCGCTTCTCAAGTCCGCGCCTCGGCCGCTGATCGGCGTGCTGCAGCAGGCGCTCTCGGAGCTGCCGGCGGCGCGGCTCGCGGCGCTGCACGCCGAGCTCGCGCATGTCATCGCGCTCATGAAGGGCAGGCAGGTCGCCGCGGCCCGCGCTCTGCCGCTCTCCGACATGTAGGGTTCCCCGCGCAAGCGGGGAACACGTCAGTTCGGCGCGAAGCAGTAGAGCAGTCCCGCGCCGCCGGAGGCTTTCAGCTGGTCCTGGCTGCAGCCGCGCGAGCCGTGCGAAGAGTTCCACGACTTCATGTGCCAGGTGTCCTTCAGGCCCTGACGGTCAGCGTGGCCGACGATCGCCGAGCCCTCGCCGCTCTTCGTCCAGTTGCCGCAGGTGGTATCGCCGCCCGCGGTCGAGAAGCGCCCGGAGGGATCGGAGCCCGTCAGGATGTCATGCTCGTTCGGCTGATCGCCGCGGCCTTTCACCGGCTCGCCCTTCTCGGTGAGTGCAGTCTGCTTGTTGATGTTGGCATGCTCGGAGTGAAGATCGTCCAGGTTCTTCGCGATCATCGCGCCCTTCGCGTTGTACCAGGGGCCTTTGCCGATGCGCTCGCGCGCGTTCACGCCGGCATCGCCGCCGGGCAGCGAGGTGCTGAGATACGCCTTCCAGTTGCTGTGCTTCGAGCCCGCCGCCTTGGCGAGCGCATTGCAATGCGCATCCGCGCCTTCCAGACCGCCGAGGTCGGCGCCGTTGCCCTTGCCGGTGCTCGTCACGAAGAAGGTCATGTCGTGCTGTTGCGCCTGCGCGGCGCCGATCCAGGTCAAGCAGATGAGCGCCATTGCACTGCGGTAGAACCGGTCCATGCGTGCCTCCTCTGGGTGGAAATATCGGGTGAACGATATATCGCATGCTCCCATTCCCGCAACGCTTCTAGAATCACGCGACCCGCCATCCGGGCGGACAAAGGGGAGATCGCATGAGAACGCTCTTTAGCGCGCTGGCGACGGCCGCGTTGCTGGTCAATCCAGCCTTCGCGCAGGACAAATCGGAAAAGAAGGCGCCGCAAGTGTCGGTCCACCAGATCACCGAGAACGACAAGGTCAAGGTGTACGAAGTGACCTACAAGGTCGGCGCCGAGAACAAGGGTGTCGCCGCTTCCACCATGCGCGTCGTGCGCGCGATCCGCGGCGGGACCATCCAGCGTACTTTTGCCGACGGCAAGACCGAGACGGTGCAGTACAAACCCGGCCAGGTGCGCGTTCAGCAGCCGGGGCCGGCCTATACCACCAAGAACATCGGCAAGAGCGTGCTGGTCCTCTACGTCGTGCAGCTCAAGTAGGCGCGCTGCAGGAAGGCGCGCACCGCCGGATCGGACTCCAGGCCGATCGCACGCTGATAGGCATCCGCGGCCGCAACTGAGTTGCCACTGCGTGCGAGCAACGCCGCGCGCGCCGCCCAGTACGGCTGGTATTGCGCAAGGCGCGCGTCGTCCTGCAGCGCATCGAGCGCCGCGAGCCCGCGCTCGACGCCGTGCACCTCGGCGAGCGCCACCGCGCCGTTGATGGCGACGACTACCGAGCCCGTCATCGCGAAAAGCGCGTCGTAGAGCTCCACAATCGCCGCCCAGTCCGTGCTGCCACGATGCCGGCGGGCGGCGTGCGCCGATTGCACGGCGGCTTCGAGCTGAAAGCGGCCATGCCTTCCCATTCGGCTCGCGCGCAGGAGCAGCTCCTCCGCCTCGTCGATCAGCGCAGCGTTCCAGCGCGCCGGCTCTTGTGCCGCGAGTGGTACGAATTCCCCGTCCGCGCCGCGACGCGCGTCCCGGCGCGCCTCGGCATGCAGCATGAGCGCAAGAAGCCCGAGCGCTTCGGGCTCCTCCGGCAGGAGCGAGGCCACCAGGCGCCCAAGCCAGATGCCTTCTTCCGCGAGGTGGCGCGTGCGCGGCTGGGTGCCCGCCGGATCGGTCCAGCCCTCGGCGAACACGGCATAGATCGCTTCCAGCACGGCGTCGAGGCGCTCGGCGAGCTCGTCGCGCTCGGGCACGCGAAAAGGAATGCCCGCCTGCCGTATGCGGCTCTTCGCGCGCACCAGGCGCTGGCTCATCGCCGCCGGCGCCACCATGAACGCCGACGCGATCGTCGCGGCGTCAAAGCCGAGCACGGTCTGCAGGATGAGCGGCGCGCGCACGCCCTCGTCGATCGCCGGATGCGCGCACGCGAACATGAGCCGCAGCCGCTCATCCGGGATTTGCATGTCCCCGTCGGCCGCGTCCACCAGTTCCTCGGTCAGCAAAGCAAGCGTCGGCGCGGCTTCCTCGCCGGTTTGCCGGCGCCGCGCCGCATCGATGAGCTTGCGCCGTGCCACGGTCAGGAGCCACGCCTCCGGCGTGCGCGGGATGCCGCGCGCTGGCCACTCGGCAAGCGCAGCGGCGAACGCTTCGGCAAGCGCATCCTCTGCCGCGGCGACGTCGCGCGTGCGCGCGGCAAGAAAGGCGACCAGCTTGCCGTAGCTCGCACGCGCGACGGCGTCTGCGGTCTCGCTTACGTCCACACCGGGCGCACTTCCACCGAGCCGTACGCCGCCGTGGGATGGCGCTTTGCCCACTCGAGCGCCGCGGCCATGTCCGGCACGTCGAGCAGAAAGTACCCGGCCAGCTGCTCCTTCGTCTCGGCGAACGGGCCGTCGAGCACCACCCACTTGCGCACCGTCTGGGCCTCGGCGGTCGGCCGCAGGCCGTGGTTGCCGAGCAGGGCACCCGCCTGCTTCAGCGCGTCGACGTAAGCGACGAACGCGCCGTGCAGCTTGCCGTACTCCTCGCGCGGCAGGCGCTGCATCGCCCTCTCGTCCTGGTACATCAGCAACAGGACTTTCATGCTTACATCGTCCAGATCGGCCGCACTTCGATCGAGCCGTGCGCCGCGCCCGGGCAGCGCGCCGCCCAGGAAAGCGCGGCATCCAGGTCGGGCGCTTCGATCAGGTAGAAGCCGCCGAGCTGCTCCTTGGTCTCGGCGAAAGGCCCGTTAAGCACGCTCTTCTTGCCGTTCTGATTGCGCACCGTGGTGGCTTCGCTGGTTGGCCGCAGCCGGTTGCTCGCCACCCAGGCGCCCGCCTTCTTCATCGCCTCGGTATAGGCCTGGTAGGCGCCGATCACCTGGGTCACGGTCTCCTTCGGCGCATTAAGGACGGCGTTCTCGTTCGCATATACAAGCAGCAGGTATTGCATGGGTTTCCTTTCGGGTTGTCGCGGGCAACGTGCGCCGCTTACGACAATGACGTTCGCCAGACCGGCATTTCGACAGGCCAGGCAAATATAGCGCCGCCCGCCCACAATGCCCGCGACCGGTGGGCGGGCTCCGTACTACGCTCGCCTGCGATGGGAGACTCCATGACCGTACGCCATACGACGCTCGCCGGCGCGCTGGGCCTCTTCGGCCTCTTCGCTGGCCTGTGCGCGATCTTCGCGCTGGCGGTCACATTGGTCGAATGGCGCGCGGAGCGCGCCCAGGCCGAATGGCCGCTCGTGTCCGCGGCGATCGAGCAAGCCGAGCTCACCGCGAGCGGCGCGCTGCGCTACCGCGTGCGCTACGACGGCGGTGCGGCCACGCTTTCCTCGCGCAGCACGCGCGCGGCGGATGAGCTTGCAGCGATGCGGGCGTGGCTGGCGCAGCATCGGCGCGGCGAGCGTATCGACGTGCGCTACGACCCGGCGCACCCGGACCACGCGGCTTTCGCATCTGCCGATGTGCCGAATGCCGGGCCACGCACGCCAAACAACGTCAGGCTCACCGTCATCGCCGCGGTCGCCTGCGTCCTCCTTATCGCGCTTGCGCGCTTGCTGGCGGCGCGCGAACCGCCGGACGCGGCGACGCGGCCGCTCTCGCCGCGCGCCAAGGTGTACGTCGGCGCCGCCTGCGCCGCAATGGGCGTGCTGACGCTCGCGATCGGCACTCATGCGGCGCTCAACGCACGGCACGCGACTGCAGATAACTTCATGTATGTGCCAGCGGCACTCGCTTTCGTCTTCGCCGGCGCGCTGGTCGCGCTGCCGCCGCGGCGCTCCGCGCTGACCCGCATTTTGGGCGCGCTGCTCATCACGAGCTTCGCAGTGACGTTCGACTGGATCGCTTTCGCGCCGGGCGAGCGCCATTTCAGCGGTGGTATGTCCTTCGGCGGCTTCGGCATCGGCGTGCGCCCGGGCGAGCTCTTCGGCCGCGCCATGTTCGGCATCGGCGCGGTGATCGCCGATCTGGTCGCGGTCGTGCTGTGGGTTCGGCTGCTGCGCGGCGCGCCGGCCTAGTCGATCTTCGCGCCCGAGCGGCGCACCACCTCGCCCCACTTCGGCGTCTCGCGACGCACCAGCGCGAGAAACTCCTCCGGCGTGCTGCCGTCGACCTCGCTGTCGAGCTGCCGGTAGCGTTCGGCGACCGCCGGCACGGCCAGCGCCGCTTTTATTTCCCCGTTCAATTTGAGAACCACCTCGCGCGGCAGCCGCGCCGGGCCGATCACGCCGCCCCAGGAGTTGGTCTCGTAGCCCGGCACACCCGCCTCGGCGATCGTCGGAATATCCGGGAACGAGCCGGCGCGTTTGGGCGCAGAGACGCCCAGGCCCCGCACGCGCCCGGCCTTCACATGCGGCCCGATGGACGGCACGTTGTCGAACATCACCTGGATCTGGCCGCCGATGAGGTCGTTGATCGCCTGCGCGCTGCCCTTGTACGGCACGTGCACGATCTCGACGCCGGTCATGCTCTTGAAGAGCTCGCCACCGAGGTGGCCGGTGGTGCCGTTGCCCGATGAACCGTTGGTGAGCTTGCCGGGGTTTTTCTTCGCGTAGTCGATCAGCTCGCGCACCGAGTGCACTGGCAGATCGTTGTTCACCGCCAGCATGTTGAACACGTGCGTGACATTCGAGATGAGCGTCAAGTCGCGCTCCGGGTCGTACGGCAGGGACGGCAGCAGCGAGCGGTTGATCGCCAGCGAGACGATGTTGCCGTAGCCGAGCGTATAGCCGTCGGGCGGCGCTTTCACCACGTCCATCGTGCCGAGGACGAACGAGGCGCCGGGCTTGTTCTCGACCACGATGGGCAC
>DASREB010000152.1:0-6660 GCA_035652275.1 Burkholderiales bacterium | reverse complement strand
GGAGGGCAAGCTCCTCGGCATCGGCTCGCTCCTCGTCCAGGAGAAGATCGACTCCGGCACCATCCAGGGCAACATGATCGTGCCGATCGATATCCTCGGGCCGATCCTCGACGACATGGCGAAGCTCGGCCGCCCCAACCGGCCGCCACGCCCGTGGCTCGGCATGTACGCGACCGAAGCCGGCGCGCGCCTCGTAGTCGCGGGCCTCGCGCCCGGCGGCCCGGCGGAGAAAGCCGGGCTGCGCGTGGGCGACGCGGTGCTCGCGGTCGCGGGCGCGAAGCCTTCCAGCCTCGCCGATCTCTTCCGGCGCATCTGGGCCTGCGGCAACGCGGGCGTGCGTGTCCCGCTTCGGGTGCTGCGTGAAACGACGACCAAGGAATACCTTCTCGAGTCCGCGGACCGCAACGACTTCCTGAAGAAGCCGCACCTGCACTGACGCCTGCGCCCGGCTTTCGCCGGGCGACGCTTATTTAGTTCTTCGCCAGGAAGTCGAGCACCGCGCGGTTGAATAGCTCCGGTTGCTCCCAGAACGCCGAGTGGCCGGTGTGCGGAATGACGATCGCGCTCGCGTGCGGGATACGGCGGTGGAAGACCTCCAGTACTGCAGGCGGCGTGTACGGATCGATATCGCCGGTGATGAGGAGCGCCGGCATGCGCAGATCCGCCAGGCGCGCGAGCGTGATGCGATTGCGCGTCTGCGGAAACGCCGGCTGCTTGCGCCGCGTTTCTTCGCCGAGCGCGAGCCAGCGCTCGACGCCCGCCGGATCGTGGCGGCGGTACCAGTCACCGAGCTCGCGAATCTCCGGCGGCAGCTCGTCCGGCGGCCGCCGCTGCGCCGCGGCCCTGATGTACTCCGGCTCCTGCTTGATCTCGGCGCTGCCGACGCTGTTGGCGAAGACGAGGCTACGCACCCGATCCGGATGTGACAGCGCGAAATCCAGCGCCACGATGCCGCCGGCCGCGGTGCCGATGACATGGCAGCGCGCGACGGACAGGCGCTCGAGCAGCGCCAGCAAATCGTCAGCCGGCAGCGCGGGCGGCGAATCGGGCGCGACCTCGGTGCGGCCGGACTGCCGGCGATCGTAGGCGATGCAGCGATAGCCGGCGGCGCTGAAGGCGGCGAGCTGGCCGCGCCACATCGCGGCACAGCCGGTGCGCGCGTGCAAAAGCACCACCGGCGGACCGCTGCCGCCCGTGTCCTCGTACCAGATGCGCGCGCCCGGAATGTCCGCGATCACGTCGTGTTATTTTGGACCAATGGCCGATGCGGTCGAGCGCGTGGTCGACAGCCAGGACCAGCTGGGCGAATGCCCGATCTGGGACGAGCGCATGCACGCGCTCTGGTGGGTCGACATCCACGGCAAGGCGCTGAAGCGCTACGACGGCACGCATCTCACCGTGATGCCGATGCCCGAGCAGCCGGGCAGCATCGCGCTGCGGCGCGCGGGCGGCCTGGTCGTCGCCATGCAAAGCGCCGTGTTCGTGCTCGGCGCGCGCGAGCCGAAGCTGCTGGTGCGGCCGGCCGAGCACGAAGCGGGATTGCGCTTCAACGACGGCCGCTGCGACCGCGCGGGTCGCTTCTGGGTCGGCACGCTCGAGGATCCGCAGCATCCGCCGCGCGGCGTGCTCTATCGCATCGCGCCCGACGGCACGGCGACGGCGATGAGGAGCGCGATCCGCGTGCCGAACAGCATCGCCTGGAGTCCCGACGGCCGCACCATGTATTTCGCCGACAGTCCGCGCCACAAGATCTGGGCGTACGACTACGACGCGGCGAGCGGCACAACCTCCAATGAGCGCCTGTTCGCCGCGCCGCATCCCGGTTTTCCGGACGGCTCGTGCGTCGATGCGGACGGCTGCCTGTGGAACGCCGAATGGGGCGGCTCGCGCGTGGTGCGCTATACGCCGCAGGGCAAGATCGACCGCGTGATCGCGGTGCCGGCGAAGAATCCGACCTGCTGCGCGTTCGGCGGCACGCGGCTCGACACGCTCTATATCACGAGCGCGGACGGCGCCGGGCTCTTTGCGTCGCGGCCGGGCGTCGCCGGCCTACCTGAGTCCCGCTTCGGCTAAATAGCGCAGCACGCCCGGATGGATCAGCTCGCGGCGTGGCGCCGCGGCGAGCGTGTTGGCCATAGTCGTCTCGCGGGCCTGCTCGAGCCGCGCGGCGAGCTGCGCTTCGCTGCGATGTATCGCGCGCGCGAGCAGATACGCGGCGTCATCGGGCAGCTCGGGCTTCGCCAGCACGTAGCTCCACGAGCCGACCGAGCGCAGCGGCGCGTCCTGGCCGGCGTAGCTCTTCGCCGGCAGCGTCACCGCCTGCAGCGCCGGGTTCTTGCCGAGGATCGTCGCGATCTCCTGGTCATTTGGCGCGAGGAAGCGCGCGCCGGACTTCGCCAGCGCCGCGAACGCCGGCCAGCCGACGCCCGCGCCCCAGAGTGCATCCGCGCGGCCGTCGAGGAGCATGGGCGGGCCATCCGCTGCTTTTTCCAGCGTGATCGGCTTGACCTCGATGCCGAGCGACTGGAATACCGTGCGTCCGAGCGCGGTGATGCCCGACCCTTGCGTTCCCAGGACCACCGGCTTGCCCGCGAGGTCGCCGAGCGAGCGGTACGGACTATCGCCGCGCACCATCGCAAGGCCCGGCGAGGAATACATCGCACAAATAATCCGAAGGCCGGTGTCCGGCTTCGCCAGCACGGCGCTCGCGAACTCGCCGGCGACGAGCGCGAGGTCGATCTTGTTCGCCTCGAGCAGCGGCACGTTCTCCGCCGAGCCCTTGGTGTTACGCGGCTCGAGGCGCAGCTTCGGCTCCTGCGCGTTGATGATCTCGGTGAACGCGTCGCCATACACCGGGAAGCCGCCGCCGGGCGTGGCAGTCGCAAGCACCAGCATGAAAATCACTTCCATGGAAAATCGGTGTCAGGCACCAGATTCGCGGGAAATCGGTGCCTGACCCCGATTTTCATTGTGGCGTGATGCCGGCGCGGGCGACGATCTTCTTGTAGAAGTCGATCTGGCCGCGCACGAACTTGGCGAAGTCGTCGGGCTTCATCGGCGCGGGCTCGATGCCAAGCTTCTGGAACTGCTCCTTCACCGCCGGCTCGAAGACGATCGCATTTACCGCCGCGTTCAGCTTTTGCACCACGGGGATCGGCGTCGCGGCGGGCGCCCACATGCCGAACCAGAGGCTCATGTCGTAATCGGGCAGGCCCTGCTCGGCGATGGTCGGGACGTCCGGCAGGAGCTCGTTGCGCATCTTCGTGGAGACGCCAATGGGATTTAGCTTCCTCTCCTTCACCAGGCCGAGCGCGACGTCGAGCGGCGCCATGTAGAAGGCGCTGCGCCCGCCGAGCACGTCCTGGATCGCGTCGGGCGAGCCTTTGAACGGCACGTGCAGCATCTTGAGGCCGGCGAGCGCGATGAGGTATTCCGCCGCCAGATGGGTGGAGGTGCCGACCCCGGCGGAAGCGAACGGAATCTCGCCGGGCTTCGCTTTCGCGGCGGCGATCACATCCTTCAGCGACTGGTAGGGGCCGTTGCCGGCGCTCACCATGATGTACGGTGTCTTGCCGAGGATCGCGACGTCGGCGAGATCCTTGAGCGGGTCGTACGGCAGGCTCTTGTAGATCGCCGGATTCGCCGCGTGCGAGGAGGACTGCACCAGCAGCGTATAGCCGTCGGGCTCCGCCTTGACGACGGCGGCTGTGCCGATCTGGCCGCCGGCGCCCGGCCGGTTCTCGACGATCACCGGCTGCTTCCAGTGCTCGTTCAGGCGCTGGCCGATGATGCGGCCGGCGATATCGGCGCCCGAGCCGGGCGTAAGCGGCACGATCAGGCGGATGGGCTTCGCCGGATATTGATCGGGCGACTGTGCCCAGGTCGGGAAGGCGAGCGCGGCGGCCGCCGCCGTTGCGATGATGGCGAGACAGGTCTTCATCCGAGCGTCGGCATGTGGAAGCCGGCCGCCGGCGTGTCCTGGTGCGGCCAGCGCGACGTAATCACCTTGGTGCGCGTATAGAACTTCACCGCCTCGGTGCCGTGCACATGCAGGTCGCCGAAGAGCGAGTTCTTCCAGCCGCCGAATGAGAAGTACGCTACCGGTACCGGGATCGGCACGTTGAGGCCGACCATACCGACCTGAATCTCCGCAGCAAAGCGGCGCGCGGCGCCGCCGGATTCGGTGAAGATCGCGGTGCCGTTGGCGTACGGATTTTTGTTCACCAGCGCGATCGCCTCATCCAGAGTCTCCGCGCGCAGCACGACCAGCACCGGCCCGAAGATCTCGTCGCGATAGATGCTCATCTCCGGCTTCACCTGGTCGAAGAGCGTGGTGCCCAGATAAAAACCGTCGGCGCGCCTGCCTGGGCGGCCGTCGACAACCAGCTTCGCGCCTTCTCTTACACCGGCGTCTATATAGCCGGCGACCTTGTCGCGATGCTGGCCGGTGACGAGCGGACCCATCTCCACGCCCTCGGCGTCGCCCGCGCCGACCTTGATGCTGCGCGCCTTTTGTGCCAGCAATTTGACCAGTGGTTCGCCCGCAGCGCCGACGGCGACCACGGCGGAAATTGCCATGCAACGCTCGCCGGCCGAGCCGTACGCGGCGCCGATCAGCGCGTCGGCGGCGAACTCGAGATCGGCGTCGGGCAGCACCACCGCATGGTTCTTGGCGCCGCCGAGCGCCTGCACGCGCTTGCCGTTCTTCGCGCAGGTCTCGTAGATGTATTTCGCGATCGGCGTCGAGCCGACGAACGAGACGGCGTGGATGCCCGGATGGTTGAGGATCGCGTCGACCGCGACCTTGTCGCCGTGCACGACGTTCAGCACGCCGTCCGGTAAGCCGGCTTCCTGCAGCAGCTCGGCCATGCGGATCGAAGCGGAAGGCACCTTCTCCGATGGCTTGAGGATGAACGTGTTGCCGCAGGCAAGCGCCATCGGAAACATCCAGAGCGGCACCATCACCGGGAAGTTGAACGGGGTGATGCCGGCGCACACGCCGACCGGCTGGCGGATGGTGTGGGTATCGACCTGCGTGCCGACGTTCTCGGAAAATTCGCCCTTGAGAAGATGCGGGATGCCGCAGGCGAACTCGACCACTTCGATGCCGCGCTGCACCGAGCCGATCGCATCGGGCAGGGTCTTGCCGTGCTCCTCGGTGACGATGCGCGCCAGCGCCTTTTGATCGCGCTGCAGGAGCTGCAAGAACTGCTGCAGGATGCGGGCGCGGCGCACCGGCGGCGTATCGCGCCAGGCGGGGAACGCGGCGGTGGCGGCCTTCACCGCGGAATCGACAACGCCGGCATCGGCGTACACCACGCGCTTCGTGGGCTGGCCGAGCGCGGGATTGAAGACATCGCCATGGCGGCCGGCGGGCGTCACCGGCTTGCCGTTGATCCAGACGGGAACGGTATCGAGCTTGAGTTCGGCGGGCTTGTTCATCGACGACCTCGAGGAGAGGCCAGCAATGATACCCGCCGACACGCCAGAATGATCGCGACCCTGGATCGGAATTCATGCCTGCATCGGTCGTACCGGGAAGCTACCAGCTGCGCGACGAGACGCCGTTTTCGACGGCCTACGGCGACGTCTATCACAGCGCCGATGGCGGACCGGCGCAGGCGCGGCATGTTTTTCTTGCCGGCAGCGAGCTGCCGGCGCGCTGGGCGCGGCGCGAGCGCTACGTCATCCTCGAGACCGGCTTTGGCTTCGGGCTTAACTTCCTCGTCACCTGGCGCGCGTGGAAGGACGATCCGCAGCGCTGTCGCCGGCTGCATTACGTCGCGGTGGAGAAGCATCCGTTCGCGCTCGCCGAGTTGCGCGCGCTGCATGAGCGCTATCCGGAGCTGAAGGAGGAAGCCGCCGCCTTGCATGCCGCCTGGCCGCCGCTCGTCTCGGGCGCCCACCGGCTGCAGCTCGGCAATGTGGTGCTGACGCTCTTTTTCGCCGACATCGCCATCCTGCGGGACCTGCGCGCGAGCGCCGATGCGATCTATCTCGACGGCTTCGCGCCGGCGAGAAATCCGCAGATGTGGACGCATCAGGTGATGCGCAACCTCTCGCGGCTGGCGGCGCCCGGCGCGACGCTCGCCACGTGGAGCGTTGCGGCACCGGTGCGCGAGGCCCTGCAGGCGACCGGCTTCGCGGTGGAGAAACGCGCCGGCTTCGGCGGCAAGCGCGAGATGCTCGTCGCCCGGAAAAATAGGGACAGTCCCTATTTAGCGGAAAACAGGGACAGTCCCTATTTTTCCGAGCGCCGTGCCGTAGTCGTCGGCGCCGGCGTCGCTGGCGCGGCGGTGTGCGAGCGGCTCTGCGCGCGCGGCTGGGAGGTGGAGCTGCACGAGCGCCATGCGGAGCCGGCGCAGGAGGCCTCCGGCAATCACGCCGGCGCATTTCATCCGGTGCTCACGCCCGACGACAGCATCTTCGCGCGCCTCACGCGCGCGGCGTTCCTCTATGCGCTGCCCTACTGGGAGCGGCTCGCCGGCCTGCAGCACGACCGCTGCGGCGTGCTGCAGCTCGCGCGCAGCGATAAGGAATTGGGCTCGCAGCAGGAAGCGGTGCGCGGCTTGCCGCCCGAGTATGCGCAGTTCGTGAGCCGCGAAGAAGCGAGCGAGCACGCGGGCGTGCCGGTGGCGGCGCCCGGGGTGTGGTTTCCGC
>DASREB010000151.1:0-4421 GCA_035652275.1 Burkholderiales bacterium | reverse complement strand
CCGGCGCCGATGCCGAGCGCGGCAACCATGCCGGCGCGGCGGCCATCGCCGACGCTGCGCGCGGTGACATAGAGCATGTCCGGCCCCGGCGTGAGATTCAGGGCGAGCGCCGCCAGCATGAAGAGCGCCAGCGTCTGCGGCCCGGGCATCTACTGCACGTCGCTGGGCACGTACTGGCGCTTGCGCGCCTCGCGCTCGTGGCGGATCTCCTCGAGCACGTGCGCCAGGTCCTCGTTCACCGACGGATCTCTTGCCAGCTCGCGCGCTTTGGCCGCCGCCAGGTGGTATTCGGCGCCCGCCGTGTCACGCACGAGAAAGCGCGTGTCGACGAGCCGGCGCCGCATCGTCACGTGGTCGATGCCGTACGGTGCGCAGAAGGTCTCAAGCCAGTTACGCAGCACCTCGTTCACTTCGGCCTCGCGGTAACTCCGCCCGAACTCGAAGCGCGACGCGGCCATGCGCAGCAGCAATTCTTCGTCCCCGCGGCGGGTCGGATAGCCGGTCAGCGGGCCGTTGGCAAGCAGTCGTCTCAAGGTATTCATGGCTTCAGCATCTCCAGAACCCGAATGGTAGTGCGGACGCGGGCGAGGCGGGGAAAAACCTCGCGCATCAGCTGCGCGTGCACGTCCTGCTTCGCGCTGGTGCAGGCGTCGGAAACGATTACCAGGTTGTAGTCGAGATCGCGAGCGGCGTAGGCAGTTGAAGAAATTCCGATTTCGGTCGAGCCGCCGGTGAGGATGATAGTGCCCACGCGCCGCGCGCGCATCCCCAGATCAAGGTAGGTGCCGTGAAACGCGCTCCAGCGATGCTTGGGCACCAGGTACTCGCCTGGCCGCGGCGCGAGCTCGGGCACGATCTCGGCCTCGGGCGTGCCGCTCGTGATGAGGGGCGCTCGCGGACCGCTGTCGTGCAGCGTACGGGCGGTGGTGCCGCCGTCCGCCCGGTGATCGGCGCGCGCATAGGCGACCATGGCGCCGGCGGCGCGAGCGGCGGCGAGGAGCTGCACCGCATTGGCGAGCACCGGCGCATAGCGCCGCGGGTCCTTCGCGACGTGGCCCACCAGGAAGTCGAACAGCAGCAGGCAGGTGTGCTTCGGCTCGAGGCGGTCGGCGCTCATTCGCGCCGCGGGTTCTTCAGCCACGTGGGACGGACTTAGCGGCGCACCCTGCAGACAAGACCGCCCGCGCAACGATGGCCTTTATTCGCGTTGCCCATCGGGATGCCGATCCGTCGTACAACGAGCGTTTATGTAAAGCGGGAGGCAGTCGCTCGCCCATTGACAGCGTTAAGCCATATCAACGTTAGCGGTTACCCGCGCGCGCCGCTTTTGCGCGCGTCCGTGTAGAACGCTTTGTTAGATCGCGCCGTGTGCGCTTTCCTTGCATGAGTGAGCGAAGCGCGTCATTCACCGCTTTGGCGTTCTTGAAGCGCTTATGTACATCCGGCTCCAGAACGACAACGTTGCTGTTCTCCATATAGCGCTGGTAGTACTTGCCGCGCACGCCGCCTGAAAAATCATACTCAGCCCGCAACTCAGGCTCCTTCGCCCTATGTTTCATAGTCTTGTCGTTCACGAGGTGTCGCTCGGCGAGCCAAAATAATGCGAATGGTATGGTGTTCATGTCTAGATGCGACTGATTATGCGGTCAACTAAGGAGTGCAAGATGTCCCGTTCGTCGACCGACGATAGCCTAGCGTTACTCATCTTCTTGTCGTCGTAGAGCACATCAGCTTTCCTCGGCACCGTATACCTGCCCATCCACACAAATTCTTCTAGCTTTTCGACAAGCCGGCGCTCGGCATCACTTAGCGCAATCGCGGCGGATTGTGTGAGGTCGAACAGCTCGTGACCCGTACGACCACCGAATTTCTTGATATCAACCGCGCCTTTGGACACGATCGTTGGATCTCGCGAAATGAGAACCGCCTTCGCCGCGTTCTCGACCGCTACGCCAGCATGAAAATAGCCGGCGTAATAGCATCCGGAAGATTCAAAAAAGTTCTGGTCGGCGCTGAGGCGCAGTTGATCAGCACGCCCCATCAAAACCTTCGCCACCGCTAGGCTGCGTCGCGCGGCCAGCACCCAAGTTTCAGGATTCCGGGCGTAGGTATTGAAATCGTCAACCTGCGCGCTGGTGATTGCCATGCGACCTAACGTCTACAGCGAGCCGCGCGCGCCGCTTTTGCGCGCGTCGGACTCGGCTGTGCTGTTAGCCTGCTACGGCTGCGGGATTTGGAGATCACGGCAAATCTTTCGGGCGAGAAAGTCATTGATCTCCCGATGGCGCGGAACCGTTGAGGTCCGGTTCGCGGCGCGGTTTACGTAAACCGTGTGCTTACCGCCTTCTCGCAGAAACTGACAACCGTGTTGTTCCAGGTGCCGAATAAGGTCATTTCGCTTCATGCCGCCTTAAGCGGAAAGTTCTCCCGGATCACTTTTTTACCCTTCATCATCTCTTCAGCCAGCGTTCGATTCGCCTCAAGGACGAGCTCGACCGCTTCTTGGAGATTGGCTCTCGCCTCTTCGATCGTTGCAGCCTGGGTATTGGCGCCCGGTAGCTCCTCGACAAAGGCGATGTAGCCTTCGGCTACTTTCTCAAAAACGGCGGTGAATTTCATCGCTAGCTCCTAGAGGCGTTTCAGTATAGCAAGGCGCCAATTCGTAGCAGGCTAACGTGAAATAGATAGATAGAAAAATTGCCGTCTATCATAGCGACGCCTTCGCTATGACCGCGGCAAGAAGTGCTCGAATCAATGTATTAGTTCTGTCGGCGCGAAGGCGCGGCCAGGATATCCAGCAGAAATCGGGTCAAGCTGCTGATTTGCGGCGCTACGGCGATTGGCGCGCCGGCTGCCGCAAAGACGCTAGGGGATCGGGACGGCGGCGAGGAGTTGCGCGCCGACGTCGATGCGGCGCGCGGCGTCGTGCGCGGGGCGCAGGCGGTGCGCGGCGACGCCGGGAAGGATCGCCTGCACGTCCTCGGGAATCACTTTGTCGCGGCCTTCGAGCATCGCCCAGGCGCGCGCGGTGTGGATGATGGCGAGCGCGGCGCGCGGCGAGAGGCCGGCGACGTAGTCGGGCGAGCGGCGCGTGTGCTCGACGATCGCCTGCACATAGTCGAGGAGCGCGTTGGAGACGTGGATGGACTGCACGTGCGTCTGCAGCTCCATCAGCTCGGCCGGGGTCATGCACGGCTCGAGCGTCGCCAGGAGATCGCGTCGATCGGTGCCGCTGAGAAGCGCGCGCTCGGCGCTTCGATCCGGGTAGCCGAGCTCGATCCTCATGGTGAAGCGATCGAGCTGCGATTCGGGGAGCGGGAAGGTGCCGACCTGCTCCGAGGGGTTCTGCGTCGCGATGACGAAGAAAGGCTCCGGAAGCTTCCGCGTCTCGCCTTCGGCGGTGACCTGGTGCTCTTCCATCGCCTCGAGGAGCGCCGATTGCGTCTTCGGCGTCGCGCGGTTCACTTCATCGGCGAGGATCACCTGCGCGAAGATCGGGCCCGGATGGAACTTGAAGCCGCCGGTCTCGCGGTCGTAGATCGACACGCCGATGATGTCGGCCGGCAGCATGTCGCTTGTGAACTGGATGCGCTGGAACTGCAGGCCGAGGCTGCGCGCGAGCACGTGAGCGAGCGTGGTCTTGCCGACGCCGGGCAGATCCTCGATCAGCAGATGTCCGCGCGCGAGCAGGCACGCAAGCGCGAGACGCACTTGCTGTTCCTTCCCCAGGATGATGCCGCCGGCGGCATCGATCGCCCGCTCGATCGGTCCCTGCAGCACGCTTGGCGGTGCTATTTCGGCTTTTTTAAGGAGCATCGCTCGGCGATTGTACGCTATGAGATATGATGAATCGTGATGCGTACTGCACTCGTGACGCATGCCGAATGCCTCAGGCACGACATGGGCGCCTACCATCCGGAACGGCCCGCTCGCCTCAGCGCGATCGAGGACCAGGTCATCGCTTCGGGCATCGCCCAGCACCTCGCTCGCTACGAAGCGCCGCTCGCCACCGACGAGCAGCTCGCCCGCGTGCATCCGCAAGAATATGTGCGCGCGATCCGCGATGTGGCTCCCGAGCAGGGCACCGTCCATCTGGATCCCGATACGGCGATGAATCGCTACACGCTGCAGGCGGCGCTGCGCGCGGCGGGCGCGGGCGTGCTGGCAACCGATCTGGTGTTGAAGGGGGAAGCCAATGCGGCGTTCTGCCCGGTTCGGCCGCCGGGGCACCACGCCTGCCGGGCGAGGGCGATGGGCTTTTGCATCTTCAACAATGTCGCGGTCGCCGCGCGGCACGCGTTGACGGCGCATGGCCTCGAGCGCGTCGCGATCATCGACTTCGATGTGCATCACGGCAACGGCACCGAGGATATTTTCTCGGACGACGACCACGTGCTGATGGCCTCCATCTTCCAGCACCC
>DASREB010000150.1:0-8524 GCA_035652275.1 Burkholderiales bacterium | reverse complement strand
AAGACATTCTTTGCCAAATCGATCCCGACGCGAATAAGCTTCATGTGACCCCTCCCTCCTATCGACTGGTTGCTCACACTTCCAGTCTGGCACTTAGATGCCGTTTAGGTGAGGAGGGGTCCATCCCATTGCTTTGGGTCGTACATGGACGCCCCGGCTTTGCCAGGTGTGGTCAGTGACTGATGGTGCGAAGGCAAAGATTGCAGCCGTACATTCGGACTTTGTTGCGGCATCGCCGCTGTCCCTGATGGAATGCGCTGGCTGGCGCCCCAATCGAAAGCGCGCACTCGAAGTGCTTCGACCCAAGCGGGCTCTGCCAACCACGGTCTCACCTGTCTCGCCATCAGCTCTGATTTCGCCTGAGCAATCGGTGCTTGTGTACGTCCCTTAAGTTGGTTACCGCTATACAGCCATCGTAGTGTAGTGCCGGTCATGGGCAAGCAGCGCCCATGCGATGCGTGCGTTCTTGTTGGCCAGCGCCACGGCAGCCACGTTCGGATTGCGCCGCTTCAGTACCTCGTGCAGCCAGCCTCGGTTCATGCGCTTACGATGAGCAGCCCTGATGACGGCGCGGGCCCCATGGATCAGCAGCGTTCGCAGGTACGAGTCGCCTCGCTTGCTGATGCCGAGCAGGGTCGCTTTGCCACCACTCGAACGTTGCCTTGGAACGAGCCCCAACCAGGCCGCGACCTGCCGGCCATTGGCGAAGCTCTTCGCATCACCCACAGTCGCCACAAAGGCGCTCGCGCTCAGTGGCCCGATTCCCGGAATCCGTTCCAGCTTGCGACTCGCCTCGCTCTCGCGGTGCCACGCCCTGATCTGCGCTTCCAGCTCGGCCACTTGGCGCTCTAACCCCTTGAAGTGCTCAAGGAGACGATCAATCAACACGCGGAACACGCCAGGCAGTTCGTTACCCGCATCTTCGATGAGCTCCGGCACTCGCTTCGCGATATGGCCGATACCCTGGGGAATCACTAAGCCGTACTCACTTAGCAAACCCCGAATCTGATTGGCTTGCGCCGTGCGCGCTTTCACAAACCCCTGACGAGCACGGTGCAGCGATAACAGAGCCTGCTGATCAACGGTCTTCACCGCTACGAAGCGCATCGTCGGCCTCAATAACGCCTCGCAAATCGCCTCGGCGTCCGCTACGTCATTCTTGTTGCTCTTCACGTACGGCTTCACGAACTGCGGCGCAATGAGCCGCACCGTGTGCCCAAGGGCCTGGAGCTTACGCGCCCAGTGATGCGCACTGCTGCAAGCTTCCATGCCAATCACACACGGTGATTGATTCGCGAAGAAGTTCAGCACCTGCGATCGCTTTAGCTGCTTTCTAACCAGGACCTTGCCGCGCTTGTCCACGCCGTGGATCTGAAACACGCTCTTTGCCAAGTCGATCCCTACCGCACTAATCTCCATATCGGACGCCCCCTCGGTGAGTGGTTGAACACACATCTCCACTCTGGCACATCGATGCCGTTACGAGCCGGGGCGTCCATTCCATTGAAAGCAGACAGTCCAGAAACCGTGGTCCGTCGCCGTTATTCGGGAACGATGTGGGCGAGCTTCGCCTGCTCGCCGTAGTTCTTCAGCTCCGACTGGATGAACTTTTTGAATTCGGCGGGCGTGCCGGCGGCGGGGAAGGCGCCGAGCTTCGCGATGCGGTCGAGCACCGCCGGATCCTGCTCGGCCTTGCGTACTTCGGCGGCGAGTTTGTCGACGATGTCCATCGGCGTGCCGGCGGGCGCGAACATGCCGAACCAGCCGCCGTCGTGGTGGTACGCCGGTACGCCGGCCTCCGCCATTGTGGGAATTTCCGGAAACGACGGATGGCGCTTATCGCCGCTGAAGGCGAGCGCGCGCACCTTGCCGCTCTTGTAGTGCGGCATCAGCGGCGGCGGCGATGCGAGCACCACCTGTACCTCGCCGGCCGCGGCGGCCGCAGTGGCGGGTCCGCCGCCTTTGTACGGGATATGGGTCATCTTGATGCCGGTGAGGTTGTCGAACACTTCGGTCGCGAGATGCCAGGTGTTGCCGACGCCGGGCGTGCTGTAGGAGAGCTGCGTGCCCGGCTGTTTGGCGTAGTCCAGAAACTCCTTCAAGCTCTTCACCGGCAGGTTCGCATTCACGGCGAAGATCAAGCCGCCGTTGGTGACGAGGTTGGTCACCGGGATGAAGTCCTTCTCCGTGTCGTAGGGCAGACTCTTGTGCACGTACGGGTTGATGACGAAGCCCGACGAATAGACGAGGATCGTGTAGCCGTCGGGTGCCGCCTTCGCCACGGTGGTCGCGCCAACGATGCCGTTCGCGCCTGGCTGGTTCTCGACCACGAACGGCTGCCCGAGCTGCTCCTGCAATTTCGCCGCGATGACGCGGCCGACGATGTCGGGGCCGCCCGTTGCGGCCGCGACGACCACGCGCACTGGCCGGTTCGGATAGTTCTGCGCCTGTGCCCACGCGGCGCCCGCGATCGCAAGCGCGGCAAGCGCCGCGACGAATTGACTGCGTTTCACTGGATGCTCCTCTCGCCGGGTGGTTGTTCGAGATAGGGCGCCGGCGTGCCCTTCGGAATTATGCCGCTCGGGTTCACTTTCTTCACCGACCAGTAGCCGATCACGTAGTAGCGCGGCTTGACAGTCGCTGCGACACCGGGCATGCGGTAGAGCTCACGCAGATAGCGGCTGAGGTTCGGGAAATCGGCGATGCGCTGACGATTGCAGCGGAAGATCGAAAAATAGGCGACGTCGAAGCGCACCAGCGTCGGGAAGAGCCGCCAGTCGGCTTCGGTGATCTGCCGGCCGACCAGATACGGCTGGCGCGCAAGGCGCGCCTCGAGTTCATCCAGCGCCGCAAAGAGCTCGTCGTAGCCCTGCTCGTACGCCTGCTGCGAGCGCGCAAATCCGCAGCGGTAAACGCCGTTATTGATCTTGGCGTAGACGAAGTCGTTGATTCGATCGATCTCGCCACGGAGCTGCGGCGGGTAATAGTCGGTGTCGTCACCCGCGATGCCTTTGAACTCGCTATTCAGCATGCGGATGATTTCCGAGGACTCGTTGTTCACGATGCGCTTTGTCTGCTTGTCCCATAGCGTCGGCACCGTCACTTTGCCGGTGTAGCGCGGCGAGGCTGCGCTGTAGGCCTGGTGCAAGTAGCGAAAGCCGTTCACCTTGTCGGGGGTGCAGTCCGGAAACGCCGGGTTAGCCTCGAACGTCCATCCCTGCTCGCGCAGCCCGGGAATCGCATAGGCGACGCTGATCGCGCCCTGCAGCTTCTTCAGGGCGAGAAAAATCAGCGTGCGGTGCGCCCACGGGCAGTTCCACGCCACATAGAGGTGATAACGGCCGGCTTCCGCCTTGTAGCCGGATGAGCCGTCGGCGGTGATGCGATCGCGAAAAGCGCTTTCCACGCGCTTGAAGTCGCCGCTCGTGCCGGTCTCCTGCGGCAGTTCCTCGTCTTCGCGCCAGCGGCCGTCGATCAGGACGCCCATGCCATCTCCTTCACCTGCGGCCAGGGATCGATCTCGAGCTTGTCGAATGGCGCGCGGTCCTCGGGTCGCATCCGCTCGAGGAGCTCCTTCTTCACCGACGCACGCGCGCGCATGCGTCCGTACCACTCGCCGATCCGCGGCAGCCGCTGCCACATCTGCTGCAGGCGCAGGAGATCCAGTCGCAGGATGTACGGGATCACGGCCGCATCGGCGAGAGAGAGCGTTTGCCCGGCGAGCCATGGACTGCCGGAGGCGAGCGTCGTATCCATGAGCGTCAGCAGCTTCATGTGGTGCGCTACCGCGTCGCGAACGTACTTCGACTCCAGGCCATGGAGCGCCACGTCGCGCTTGTATTCCGTGCGCTGCTTGCTCGGCGACTTGGCAAGACGCTTCTCGATCTCGTCGCCGCTCAACCCCGCGAACCATGGCCGGAAAGCGGTTGCGAACGTGAGGATGGTGCAGGAGTTATGCACGTACTCGTCGATCACTTTGTTGTACTGGCGCACGAGCCCCCGCTGGTGCAGATCGCGCGGCATGAGCGGCGGCTCGGGAAACGCCTCCTCGAGGTAATAGAGGATCACGGAAGATTCGATCACGGGGCGGCCGTCATGCACCAGCGTCGGCACGACGGCATTCGGGTTGAGCCGCATGTATTGCGGATCGAACTGGTCGCCGCGCAGTGTCATCAGGTGCTCGCGGTACTCCAGCCCTTTTTCGGCGAGCACGATGCGCACCTTCTGTGCGCAAACCGAATTGATGCTGTGATAGAGCTCAAGCATTGATGGCGGCGGCGATGCGCTCGGGCGTGAACGGCAGCTCGCGCACCCGGACGCCGAGCGCGTCGTAGAGCGCGTTGCCGATCGCCGCGACGGTGGGACCCATCATGCATTCGCCGGCGCCGAGCGACGGCAATTCGTTTCTCACGATGTGCACCTCGACCGGCGGCGCTTCGCTGAAGTTCAGGATCGGGTAGTCCTCCCAGGTGACCGCGCCCGGCCGCCATGCTTCTTTCAGCGCCCAGCTTGTCGCCTGCACACAGCCGCCTTCGACCTGGTTGGCGACGCCGTCCGGATTCACCGGCAGGCCGACATCGACCGCGGCCACGAGACGCGTGACGCGCAGCTCGTGCGTCGCCTCGACCTCGGCGACGACGGCGCAGTAGCCACCGATATTCTTGTAGCGCGCGTAGGCGATGCCATGGCCTTTGCCTTCGCTGCGCCGCCAATCCGCCCAGCGCGATTTCTGGACGGCCGCTTCGATGACGGCGCGAGCGCGCGGGTCTTTCAAATGTCGCAGCCGGAATTCCACCGGCTCGGCTTTTGCCGCGAGCGCGAGCTCGTCCATGAACGACTCGATGCCGAACACGTTGCCGAAAGCGCCAAGCGAGCGCAGCGACGAGCCCGCGACCGGCGCTTCGCGCACATAGTGGTGCATGACCAGCAGGTCCGGGAACTCATAGCCGGGAATCGCATTGCGCTGCGCGCCGCCAGAGGGCAGCGGCGGATCGATCGCCGGCGCGCGCTCGAACGGCTGCGCGAGCTCCGCCGCGGCGATCAGCACCGGCTTGTTGGCGCGTCCCGGCCGATGCGTGTGCCCGTTGCTCCAGAGATCGTGGCGCCAGGAAACGATGTTGCCCTCGGCGTCCAGGTGCGCGTCGAGTGCCACGACCATCGCCGGGCCGTATGGCTCCCAGGCGAATTCGTCCTCGCGCGTCCACTGCAGGCGTACCGCGCGGCCTTTGGCGAGCCTGGCGATGATGGCAGCGTCAAGCGCCACATCGTCGGCACCGTTGTGGCCGTAGCAGCCGGCGCCTTCGGCGTGGTGCACGACGATCTTCTCCTCCGGCATGCGCAGCACGATCGCGATCTCCTGGCGCAGTCCGAAGATGCCCTGCGTCTGCGACCACACCTCGAGCCGGTCGCCTTCCATGCGCGCGAGCGCGCACGACGGGCCGATCGAGGCGTGACAGATGAATGGCTTGCGGTACTCGGCCTGCAGGCGCCGCACGCCGCGCGCCTTGGCCGCCGGATCGGCCTTCTCCTTCGTCACATTGTTTTCCGCCGGCTGCGCCTTGAGCCATGCGTAGATATCGGCCGGCATCTTCGCCCCGTCGCTCCAGAGCGCCTTGGCGCGCAGCTTCTTTGCCGCTTCGATGGCATCCTCTTCGCGCGAAGCGAGCACGGCGGCGAAATTGCCGTCGCGGATCAACCCTGGATGATCGGGAATGGACACCAGCTTTGCGAATGGGCGCGGTGGCCGCAGGATGCGCGCGTGCACCATGCCGGGCAACACGATGTCCTGCGCGTAGCTCGCTCGCCCGGCGATCTTCGCCGGCAGCTCGAGCCGTGGCACGCTCTTGCCGACGATGCGGTACTCGGCCGGCGGCTTCTCGGGCGCTTCAGCCGGGATGTCGCCCGCGACTTCGAGCTCCCAGTAGGAGCGCTTGCCGCTGCGCTTCAGCAGCTCGCGCAGCTCCGCGCACGCCTTGCGCAGGCCCTTGCCGCCGTCCTGGATGGAGAGGCTGCCGGAGGTCACGCCCTCGTCGGGGCTGTACGCGGTGCTCGCCGGCAGGATGCGTACCTTCTCGAGCGGCACGCCAAGCTCCTCGGCGGCGATCTGCGCGAGCGCCGTGCTGATGCCCTGGCCGAGATCCACCTTGCCGCTTGCAATGGTGACCGTGCCATTGCGCTCGAAATGCACGCGCTGCGTGAGCCGCCGTGCATCCGCCAGTGCGAGGTGGCTGTCCGCAGGTTTATTCATGCGCAGCTTTCAGCACCGCTTTCACCACGCGGTTGTGCGAACCGCAGCGGCACAGGTGCTTGTCGAGCGCGGCGCGCACCTGCTCTTCCGTTGGTCGCTTATTCGCAGCGAGCAGCGCGGCGGCGCTGACCGCGATGCCGCTCATGCAGTAGCCGCATTGCGCCGCCTGCTCCGCAATCAGCGCTTTTTGGACGGCGTGCAGTTCGCCATTGGCGCCCAGGCCCTCGATGGTAGTGATCTGCTTGCCCGCCGCGAAAGATACCGGCAGGTCGCACGACGCCATCGGGCGTCCGTCGATCAGCACATAGCAGGCGCCGCACTGGCCGCCGCCGCAGCCGTAGCGGCTGCCGACGAGGCCGAGCTCGTTCCGCAGCACATAAAGAAGCGGCGTATCAGGCTTCGCCACCACCTCGCGCGTGGCGCCATTTACCGTGACGTTCATTGCAGCTTGAGCAGGGTTTTCGCGTTGCCGAAATAGATCTTACGCTTGTCGCCTTCGGGGAGACCGAGCTCTTCGATCGAGCGGATGCCTTCGCGGATGAACATCGGCCCGCCTTCCGGATCGAACGGGCAATCGCTCGCGAAGACCACGCGCTCGACGCCGAAGAAGGCGATGCCGCAAGAAAGTGGCGCCGCCGCGCCGCCGAGCACCGTGTCGCCGTAGAACAATTTGAAGTACTCGATCGGCGGGCGCTTCAGGCGCTTCAGCACGTCCGCTTCCTCACCCTCGGCGCTGCGCGAGCCAAGCTGCGCCCAGAGCGTCTCGGCGCGGCCGGCGAAGTAAGGCAGCATGCCGCCGCAGTGATGCGTGATGATGCGAAGCTTCGGCAGCCGGTCGAAGAAACCGGAGAACACCATGCGCGCCATGGCGACGCTCGTCTCGAAGGGCCAGCCGAGCACCTGCCAGATCTCGTACCTGGACTTCGGCTCTCCCGCGTAGTCCGCCCGCGATGCGGGCCGCGCAGGATGCAGCCAGATCGGCACGTCGTGATGGTTCGTCGCCCGCTCGAACACCGGGAAGTATTCCGGCTCATCGAGGGGCCGCCCGGCAACGCTGGTGATGATCTGGATGCCGCGCGCGCCGAGCTGATTGATCGCGCGGTCCATCTCGGCGAGCGCGGCCTGCGGATTGTTCATCGGCAGCGAGGCGACGAAGGCGGGAAACTCTTTCGGCCAGCGGCGGCACATCTCCGCCATACCCTCGTTCGCAACCCGGGCGTATTCCGGCGAATGCGCCGCGTCGCCGAGAAGTTCCGGGCTCGGCAGGCCGAGCGTCAGCACCTGCTGTACGTCGCGAAACTTTTCGCGCAGCATGGCGACACGCTGCTCGATGTCCCACAGCATGCGCAGGCTCGACATCCGCTTCACCATGCCCGGCTCCCTCGAATGCGACTTGACGAGCTCCAGGTACGCCGGCGGCATGACGTGGTTAAAGATGTCGATCTTCATGCGCGGATTGTATTGTCAACGCCTTCGCGCCAAGCGCGTTGGATCGTAGAATGAAAGTCGTGGCGGTCCCCGAACTGATCGAAGCGCCGCTCTCGCCCGCGCAGCTCGCCCGACGCTACGGCGAAGTGTGCGACGACCCAGGCTTCGCCAGCGTACCGGGCAAGATAGAAATCGACCGCTGGGGCCGGCTGCTGATGAGTCCGCCGGCGCCGCCCTATCACGGCCGTTTACAGGTGCGACTCTGCGACAAGCTCGCGCAGCTCGGGGGTGAACGGACCGTCGAAGCGCCCATCGCAACGCCGCTCGGCCTCTTCGTCGTGGATGTTGCCTGGTCCAGCCAACTGTCGCCGCCGGGCTCCCAGCGCGATCCGGCCTTGCTGCACGCCCCGCAACTGTGCATCGAGATTGTCTCGCCGTCGAATTCCCGTCGAGAGCTGCGCGAGAAAACGGCAGCCTATCTCGCGGCCGGAGCCGTAGAAGTCTGGATCGTTTATCCGCGATCCAAGCGCGTTGAAGTATATGGCAAGCAGGGCCTCATGAACCGCTCGCGCTTCGCGGTAGAGCTTGCCGATCTGTTCGAGTAGAACTTGGCTGTCGCTGATTTAAGGTCGTGAACGCGTCTTTCATTCGCCGCTTCGGCGGCCCTGAAGTGCTCGAGTATGGCGAGCTCGCCGATCCGGCTCCCGGCGCCGGCGAAGTGCTGATTGAGATCCATGCGGCGAGCGTCAACGCCGCCGACTGGAAGATGCGTGCCGGCCAGTACGGCGCCGCGGTCAGCTTTCCGCACGTGCCGGGCCGCGATTTCTCCGGCGTCATGCTAAGCGGCGG
>DASREB010000149.1:0-11809 GCA_035652275.1 Burkholderiales bacterium | reverse complement strand
TTGGAGAAGTACGAAGTTTGCCGCGGCCTGTTCCACGGCTTCGACTGGAGCCGTTGGACCGCAGGCACGCCGCAGGCCCGCTTGTCGCTGCTGCCGGCAGCGCAAGAGCACATCCTCGCGCAAGAGGACGGCAAGCCGCGCCTGCTACGCGCCGTCACCGAGCTGTCGCAGGCCTTCGCACTGGCGATTCCTCATGCCGAGGCGCTTCGCATACGGGACGATGTGGCCTTCTTTCAGGCCGTCCGCGCGGTCCTCGCTAAAAGCATCTCCGGCGAACGCAAGACCGACGAGGAGCTGGAGCTGGCGATCCGGCAAATCATCTCTCGGGCCGTTGTATCGGACGAAGTCGTGGACATCTTCGCCGCTGCCGGTTTGAAAAAGCCGGATATCTCGATCCTCTCGGACGAGTTTCTGGCGGAGGTGCGCGGCATGCCTCAGCGCAACCTCGCGGTCGAGCTGCTGCAGAAGCTGCTCAAGGGCGAGATCAAGACGCGAGCCAAGCGCAACGTCGTCCAGGCGCGTTCTTTCTCGGATCTGCTGGAGCAGTCCGTTCGCAAGTATCAGAATCGCGCGATCCAGACCGCGCAAGTGATCGAGGAGCTGATCCAGCTCGCCAAAGACATGCGGGCCGCGTCGGCGAGAGGCGAGCAGCTCGGACTTTCCGAAGAAGAGCTCGCGTTCTACGATGCCTTGGAGGTCAACGACAGCGCGGTGAAGGTGCTCGGCGAGCCGACGTTGACCAAGATCGCGCGCGAGCTGGTCGAGGCGGTGCGCAAGAACGTCACCATCGATTGGACTGTCCGCGAGAACGTGCGCGCGCAGTTGCGCGTGATCGTCAAGCGCATCCTGCGAAAGTACGGGTATCCGCCCGACAAGCAGGAGAAAGCGACTCAGATCGTTCTGCAACAGGCTGAGTTGCTGAGTGCCGACTGGGCTGGCGCATAGTTCGGGACTGACTCATGCGTTATTGGTGGGTCAACCAAAACCAGACCTACCGACACGAGGTGCCGGGTGGCTACCTTTGGTCCCCGAAGCGGAAGACGAACGGCGAGCGCAACCCGTTCTACGACTTCATGCGCGAGGTCGCGCCGGGCGACGTAGTGTTCTCTTTCGCGGACACCTACATAAGGGCCATCGGGATCGTCGTCTCGCACGCCTACGAGTCGCCCAAGCCGCTCGAGTTCGGGCAGGCCGGCGCCTACTGGGACAAGATCGGATGGCGCGTCGACGTTCGATTCTCGGGGCTGAGGCTTCCAATCAAACCTTCCGAGCATATGAATGTGCTCGGCCCGGTGCTCCCTCACCGCTATTCGCCGCTAAGGCCGAATGGGCTTGGGGTTCAAAGCGTCTATCTCACCGCGATACCGGAGTCGTTCGCCGGGGCGCTCGCCGACCTGATCGGCGCCGAGGCGCGGGCGCTGATCCGCGGTCATCGCGTGGCGGAAGACCGTCCGTCGCAACCCGCTCTCGGGCTCGTTCAATGGGAGGAACACGAGTTGAGCCGAGTCCAGGCAGACACCGGGATCCTCGACACCACGCGCGAGGCGATCGTACTCGCCCGTCGTGGGCAGGGCCTCTTCAAGCAGCGAGTGATGCAGATCGAGCGCGCCTGCCGCATTACCGGAGTCACCCGTCAGGAACACCTGCGGGCGAGCCACTGCAAGCCTTGGCGCGACGCGAACAACGAGGAGCGCCTCGACGGCGAGAACGGATTGCTGCTGACTCCGAACGCGGATCACCTGTTCGATCGCGGTTTCATCGGATTCGACGACAACGGGGACGTGCTGGTCTCGCCCGTGGCGCACCGCGACTCGCTCGCGCGCATGGGGCTCGACTCTTCGCGCGTAGTCAATGTCGGCGCCTTCTCGCAGGGGCAGCGCCGTTACCTGGAGTTTCACCGCGAATACGTGCTGCTGCGCTCGCGGTTTCTCGATGAAGGCTAGTGCCGATGAGGCCAAGCCAGACCATACTCCTGCGTCCGGTCAGCCCATGCGTCGAAGCTGCTCGGACACCTCTTGCCAGGGCAGCCGCCTTCCCTGGGCACGCATCGCGTCGTATGCAGCGGTCGCCTCTGCACGAGACAGAAGGCCGGCGCGATACATCTCGTTCATGAGCCACAAGGTCCCGTGTGTCTCATGTCCCAATTCTTCGCACAGTTCGCGTAGACGCCGGTCGCCCGTCAGAAGGGGGCACTTTTCCTGCATCGCAAGCGCCAGCGACAGCAAGTCGTTGCTGCTGGCGCCCGTGCGGCGGTACTCGTCAATCAGTTTTATGCCCCGGTCAACGTATTCAGCTTGTAGCGACAGGGTTTGAAGTCCGAGGCCTGGCAACTCCGGGTGATCGTCACGAAGCTCCTCCTCGAACAAGATATCAAGTACGGCAAATTCTTGGTCGAGCCGGAACATGCGGTCCAGGACGCCACCGCATTGCATGTCAATAAGGATGTTGGCGTCACTGATGAGAACCGGCATGCTCCAGGTTCCGCATCGAACGAAACTCGGATAACGATTTCTTCATCAGCTCAGCCGCCTTTGATTCACTGATTACATCTTCCGCCAGCGCGCGAAAAACGAGCTGTTCGAAAAGTTTCGGCTGCTCTCGAGGATAGTCCGCGCACGGTTCCTTCTTTCGCCAGCCTTGCTTGCTGAAAAACTTCGCCATCCGTTGATAGTAAGAGTCGGGCAAGATACCGAGATCATTCGCACGGTGCATCCACCCTTGCATGCTCAAACCGTACGTCTTCTTCAAGACGCAGAGCTCATTAGGCTCGAGCCAGGTACGGCGGTTACCCAGTTCCTTTCGAACTTCCGAATCTGGGACAAGAAACGCACCGGCGAATCGGTTAGCAGCCGCTTCCTCGTCGAGCGATCGAACCAGCCGTCCGGCCATGAGCAGGTGCCCCAGCTCGTGAGCCAGCGTAAATCGCTGCCGATCCCCAGGCCACTCCTTCCCAACCACGATAACCGGCGCGCCCTGGACCCGCGTAGCGAGGCCGTCGAAACGGTTGTTATGTAGTGCGTCGGTCTGAAAGATCTTGATTCCGCGCTCTTCCAAAGTGTCGGTTAGATCGGGAATCGGATTCAGACCGAGCGACCACTTGTCCCGTACGTGGTTGGATATCTTCTCAATCTCCGCATAGGAGGCGATCCGGTCCGGCAAGCCCGCCGGAACCTTAAAGGGCTTGATGGGCCCGTTAGGCAGGAACCCTTCGAGCTCGAAGAATCGCTCAATCTGCTCGAGGAGATCGCCTTCAATTTGCCCGAGTACCCGCTTCGGTACGTGCGAGTGCTTTCGGTACTCGACTTCTTCGAGCTCCAATTTATAGGGACGAAAGAAGTACTCCACCTTCACGTCCAGGGCCTTACCGAGGTTGATCAGCACCTGAGACGACGGCGTCGCTTTGCCGGTCTCGTACTTTGATATCGACATGGCACTAACCCCGGCTTTTTCTCCCAGCGCGCGCGTAGATAAGCCGGCGGCCTTGCGCGCCTGCTTCAAGCGTTCGCCAATCATGGTGTCTCCAATGGGGTCGGGACTACGGTTTACAATATTGACATTTTCCATGGCTTTTGTAAACTATGAATGTCGCCGCCTTAGCACAGGCGGCTCATACCACTTAGGAGCTGTCATGGCAGTCAACCCACCCCCTGGGGATCATCGTCGCGTGGGCGCAGTTCGCGATCGTTCCCAAACGCACAATCCCCACAACGACCGTTGGGTCAAGCGGGACACCGAGAGCGGACGCTTTATCGACCAAAAGGCCGACAAGACTCCGTTCAAGGGTGTTCGCAAGGAGAAGTGACGTGTCCAATGGCACGACGCACCGCACGGCGGCTTTTGCTGCCGTGGCCGCCCTGACGGCGCGGGAAGAGCGAAAGAACGGGAAGCTGACTCTGGCTCCGATCGTGAACGGTTCAGCTGCCGCCTTGCTGACGGGCATCCCGGACTATTTGGAGCCAGCAGTTCATCCGAATCACCGGCAATTCTTCCACAGCGTAGTGTTCGCCGGTCTCGTTGGTTACGGCGTGCACAAGGCGTATAAATGGCAGCCCACGGATGGCTGGGAGGAATTTTTGCGATGGCTCGCGATTATCGGCGGCACCGCATACTTGGTGCACCTCGCGCTTGACGCATTTACCGCGAAGTCATTGCCGCTGGTCGGGAAGATCTAGGAAAACAGCTAGAACAACTCCACCTCAAACACCACTGTCGAGTGACTCGTCGACAAAGAACGTTACCGGCTCAAGCTGCTTTGAGGTCGACCGCGCAGCGGATCGCGTCCCAGATCGCCTCTTCGCTTGCACCGTAATCTTTCGCCAGGTCGGGCGGCTGGTCGCCGGCTTTGAAGCGCTCGAAAAGCACCGCGGTCGGGATGCCGGTGCCCGCGATGACCGGGCGACCGAAGGACACTTGCGGGTCGATCACAACCGTGCGCGGCTGCTGCACGGCCGTTTGCGAGCGGATAAACGGGTACAGCTTGATCGGAAGGCCCTTCGGGTCGCGCTCCACGCGCTCGAGGTAGGCGCGGATGAGATCGGCCATCTCGACCTGGCCGGTCTCCGAGAGACTGATGATCTCGCCCATGCGCTCGACGAAGAGCTTCGCTCCGTGCGTGGCGAAGCGCTCTCCCAGCAGCGGTCGCTCGGACCCGAGCTTCTCGGTCAGGAACTTGAGGCCCCGGCGTATCGTCGGCAGGCCGATATGATGCTTGCGGCGAATCGCCGAGAGCACATATGCCTCGACGAGATTGGAGAAGGAGAGGACCAGCGTCTTCGGATCGGCGGGGCGAATCACCGCCTTGAAACCCTGCTGACCGGCAAACCAGGCACGCAACGTGGACTTCGGGACACCGAGGTAATGCGCGGCCTCGGGAATGGCATAGGCCGGTATCTCGCGTCGGTCGATCGTGTTGAAGGCTGTCAACGCCACTTGTGGTCAATGGGCCCGGCGCATTATATGTCCAATCGCTTCGCGGTGAGCAACCGGAGACTCCTCCACCTCACCCCACCCCCAACAACTCCACCTCAAACACCAACGTAGCATTCGGCGGTATCACCCCGCCCGCGCCTCTCGCGCCGTAGCCCAGCTCCGGCGGTATCGTGAGCTTGCGCTTGCCGCCGACTTTCATGCCCTGCACGCCTTCGTCCCAGCCGCGGATGACTCTTCCGGCGCCGAGGGGGAATTCGAAGGGCTCGTCGCGGTCTTTGCTCGAGTCGAATTTCTGGCCGTCGACGAGCCAGCCGGTGTAGTGGACGGTGACGTTCTGGCCGGCGCTGGCTTCGTCGCCCTGGCCGGTGATGATCTCGGTGATGATGAGGCCGGTGCCGGTGGTGGTGGTCGTGCTCATGGGGGACTCCCGGAGGATAATCGGGGGAACGGAACGCATTCTGACAGCATCTCTTTTATGATGTTTCAAGCCGAAAATTTCTTTCGCGCGCTGCCGCGCGTGCTGACGATGATCGTGGTCGGCGCGGCGGTGCTCGCGGCGCTGGTGATCGCGTGGTGGGTGGCGCTCGTCGGGGTGGTCGTCTTGTCGGCCTGGTTCGGGCTGCGGCGGCTGATCCTGCACGGCGCCGACACCCCCGGCGGCGCGCAGGTGATCGAGGGCGAGTTCGAGAAAGTGGAGGAGCCGCCCGAGCGCTTGCGGTAAAGTGCTCCTTTGCCAATCTTTCCCCGGAGGAAGCGCGCCATGGCCAAGGGCTACTGGGTGGTCACTTACCGCAAGATCAACAATCCCGAGTCGTTCCAGGCGTACGCGAAGCTCGCGGCGCCGGCGATCATCGCGGCGGGAGGCAAGTACCTGATCCGCGGCACGCCCGCCGCGGTGCACGAGAAGGGCATGAAGGAGCGCGTGGTGGTGAGCGAGTTTCCGAGCCTGCAGGCGGCGATCGCCGCGCACGACGGCCCGGGCTACCAGGCGGCGCTGAAGGAGCTCAAGCCCGGCGCGGTCGATCGCGACATGCGCATCGTCGAAGGCCTGGAGTAGTGTTCCGCAGCATCCTCGGCGACGACCGCATCCACCCGCAGGCGCGCGAGCGGATCGCGCGCCACGGCGCGGACGTCGTGCGCGAGGTCGAGGCCGCGGTCGCGGCGAACGGCATCGTCGTCGTCGGCATGCGCGGCAATCCCTTCCCGCGCCGCGCGCGCCGGCTCCTCGACGCGGCGGGGCTGCCGTACGCGTACCTCGAGTACGGCGGCTACTTCAGCCCGAAGGACTACCGGCGCAGGCTGCCGCTCAAGATGTGGACCGGCTGGCCGACCTTCCCGATGGTGTTCGTGAACGGGACGCTGATCGGCGGGGCGAGCGAGCTGGAGAAGATGATCGCGGGCGGGGAATTGAAGGGAAAAGCAGATCCTTCGCTGCGCTCAGGATGACAGCGGCTGCGCTCGGGATGACAGCCGTCCGCGTCGTCCTCGACACCAACGTCTGGCTCGACTGGCTGGTGTTCGCCGACCCGTGCGTCGCGCCGATCCGCGCGGCGCACGATGCGGGCCGGCTCGACATCCTCATCACCGCGGAGGGCGAGGCCGAGCTCGTGCGCGTGCTCGCGTACGAGCGCGGGCGTCACACGCGCGACGCCGGGCAGCAGGGCGAGTGCCTCGCGCGCTGCCGCACGATCGCGCGCAGGATCGAGAGCCCGATCTCCGACGCCGACTCCGCGCGGCTCCCCGCCTGCTCCGACCCCGACGACCAGCACTTCCTCGAGACGGCGCTCGCCTCGGGCGCGCGCTGGCTCGTCACCAAGGACCGCGCGCTGCTCGATCTCGCCAAGCGCGTCACCGCGTTCCGCATCGTGACGCCGGAGGCCTTCTCCGTCTTCGTCGCGTCGTGACGCCGTGAAGGACGCGCTGCACGTTCTCGGGACCGTCTTCGGCCATCGCGGCTTCCGCGGCGCGCAGGGCGAGATCGTCGCGCACGTCGCGGGCGGCGGCGACGCGCTCGTCCTCATGCCGACGGGCGGCGGGAAGTCGCTGTGCTACCAGCTGCCGGCGCTCCTGCGCGAAGGCACGGCGCTCGTGATCTCGCCGCTGATCGCGCTCATGCAGGACCAGGTCGAGGCGCTGAAGCAGCTCGGCGTGCGCGCGGCGTTCCTCAACTCGGCGCTCGACGCGCGCGCGGCGGCGGCGGTCGAGCGCGCGCTCGTCCAGGGCGAGCTCGACCTCCTCTACGTCGCGCCCGAGCGCCTGGTGATGCCGCGGATGCTCGAGCTCCTCGACCGCCTCTACAAGGAGTCCAAGCTCGCCCTCTTCGCCATCGACGAGGCGCACTGCGTGTCGCAGTGGGGCCACGACTTCCGCCCCGAGTACCTCCAGCTCTCGCTCCTGCACGAGCGCTTCCCCGACGTGCCGCGCATCGCGCTCACCGCGACCGCCGACCCGCAGACGCGAAGCGAAATCGTCCGGCGCCTCGAGCTCGGGCGCTCGCGCGTCTTCATCTCGAGCTTCGACCGGCCGAACATCCGCTACACGATCGTCGACAAGGCCGAGCCGCGCGCGCAGCTCCTGCGCTTCATCCGCGAGGAGCACGCGGGCGAGGCGGGGATCGTCTATTGCCTGTCGCGGAAAAAGACCGACGAGACGGCCGAGTGGCTCGCCGAGCACGGGATCGACGCGCTGCCCTACCACGCGGGGATGGCGGCCGAAGCGCGCGCCGCGAACCAGGCGCGCTTCCAGCGCGAGGAGGGCATCGTCATGGTCGCGACCATCGCCTTCGGCATGGGGATCGACAAGCCCGACGTGCGCTTCGTCGCGCACCTCGACCTGCCGAAGTCGATCGAGGGCTACTACCAGGAGACCGGGCGGGCGGGCCGCGACGGCCTGCCCGCGGACGCGTGGATGACCTACGGCCTGGGCGACGTGGTGCAGCTGCGGCGGCTGATCGAGCAGAGCGAGGGGAGCGAGGAGTTCCGCCGCGTCTCGTTCGCCAAGCTCGACGCGCTATTGGGCCTGTGCGAGACCGCGGGCTGCCGGCGCGTGCGGCTGCTCGACTACTTCGGCGAGAAATCGGAGCCGTGCGGCAACTGCGACACCTGCCTCGCGCCGCCCGAGACCTGGGACGCGACCGACGCGGCGAGGAAGGCGCTCTCGGCGATCTACCGCACCGGGCAGCGCTTCGGCGCGGTGCACGTGATCGACGTGCTGCGCGGGAACGCGAGCGCGCGCGTGTCGCAGTGGGACCACGACAAGCTCTCGGTCTTCGGGCTGGGCGCCGACCTGGACGACGCGACCTGGCGCGGCGTCTTCCGCCAGCTCGTCGCCATGGGCTACGCGCGGCCCGACCACGACGCGTACGGCGGCCTGAAGCTCACCGACGCGGCGCGCCCGGTGCTGAAGGGCGAGGAGAGCGTCGAGATGCGCCGCGCCTCGCACAGGCAGCCGAAGGCGAGACGAAGCGCGCGGCGGCCCGAGTGGGCGGAGCAGACGCCCCTGGCCGACGTCGACGAAGCGCTGCTCGCGCGTCTCAAGGCCTGGCGCAGCGCCCAGGCGCGCGAGCAGGCCGTGCCCGCGTACGTGATCTTCCACGACGCGACGCTCGCCGCGATCGCGGCGACGCAGCCGCGCGACCTCGGCGCGCTCTCGACCATCGCCGGCATCGGCGCGAAGAAGCTGGACCGCTACGGGCGGGCGCTGCTCGAGGTCGTGCGCGGGTAGTCTTTTGACGTTCCCCTCCTCGGACGAGGAGGGGTGCCGGCGCAGCCGGCGGGGTGGTCCTCCATATAAGTCCTCCCTGAACCCCCGCCGATTCAACCGCTTCCCCCGCGTTTCTCCCTGTAGGAAGTTACAGGATTGACGCGAACCGCCGGTTCCGAGAAATTACAACGAAAACCGCGGCGCCTCGCGCGCCGGGAAAGACGTCCACTTCGTCGGGGGAGGGCTCCGAATGCGAGTGTCAGCGCGGACGGCCGCAGTGGCTTTGATCGCGCTCGGGCTGACGATCGGCGTCGTCGCGTGGGCGTTCGGCGAGGACGACGATTCGGGCAAGGACGAGGGCTCCGGCAAGCAAAAGGTCCACGTCGCGATCGCGGCACCGGCGGCGGGCGCCCTCTACGCCGCGCCTGCGGCCGTGCACCTCGTCGCTCTCGCGAGCTCGCGGCAGAAGAGCCATCCGATAGCAAAGGTCGAGTTCTTTGCCGGAGCGGCGCGCATCGGCGCCGCGGCGGGTCCGAGCGCGACGGGCGAGTACGCTTTCGACTGGACCGGCGTGGCGGCGGGCGCCTACGTGCTCACGGCGAAGGCGACGAACGACAAGCGCGACAGCGAGATCTCGGCGCCGGTGTCGATCGTCGTCGACGCGCCGCCGAGCGTGTCGCTCTCCGCGCCGGCGGCGAACGCGGTCTTCAACGCGCCGGCGGCGGTGACGCTGTCCGCGAACGCATCCGACGCGGACGGCACCGTATCCAAGGTCGAGTTCTTCCAGGGCGCAACGCCGATCGGGACCGCGCTCGGTGCACCGTATACGGTGAGCTGGAGCGGCGCCGCGCCGGGCGTCTACTCGCTGACGGCGAAGGCGACCGACAACCTCGGATTCAGCACCACGTCGGCGCCGGTCAGCGTGATCCTCAACGCGCCGCCCACGGTTTCAGTCGCCAGCCCCCGAGCAGACGCGAAGTTCAACGCTCCCGCCAGCATCCCCCTTCGCGCCATGGCGACCGACGCGGACGGCAGCATCGTCCGCGTCGACTTTTATCAGGGCCAGGTCCTGATCGGATCGGCGAGCGCGGAGCCGTTCGAGATCGACTGGACGAACGTCGCGGCGGGGAAGTACAGCGTCACCGCGGTGGCGACCGACGATCGCGGCGCCACGAGCACGTCGGGCGCGGTCGCGTTGAGCGTGAACGCGCCGCCTTCGGTGAGCATCACGGCGCCCGTGGATGGTGCGGTCTACCTCGCGCCCGGCACCGTGGCGATCGCGGCGAGCGCGAGCGATCCGGACGGCACGATCGCGAAGGTCGAGTTCTTCCAGGGTGGGACGCTGATCGGGACGGCGACCGGGGCGCCTTACGTCGCGACGTTATCGGGCCTCGGCTCCGGAACGTATCCGATCACCGCCGTCGCGACCGACGATGCGGGAGCCTCCACTACGTCCAGCGCAGTGACCGTGCGCATCAACGCGGCACCGGCCGTCAGCCTCACCAGCCCGGCGAACGGCGCGAAGTTCACTGCGCCGGCGAACATCACGATCGAAGCGAGCGCTGCGGATTTGGACGGCAGCATCGCTCGGGTGCAATTCTTCCGCGGCGAAACGCTCATCACGACGCTGACTGCGGCGCCTTACAGCTTTACGCTGACCGGGGTGCCACAGGGGAGTTACGTGCTGACCGCGGTGATTACGGACGACCTCGGGGCCGTGACGACATCAGATGCGGTAAGTATCGCTGTGAACTCCGGCGTCGCGCAGGTCTATTACATCTATGCCGACCACCTCAATACGCCAAGACTGATCGAGGATCAGACCAGGAAAATAGTATGGAGATGGGATCAGATGGAGCCGTTTGGAGACTCAGTACCAGACGGCGATCCCAATCGCGACGGGATGATCTTTGTATTCCCACTGAGGTTTAGGGGACAGTATTTCGATGATGGAACCGGTGTTGTCTACAACATGTTTAGGGACTACCACCCTGTGCTAGGCCGTTACATCGAAAGCGATCCTATAGGCTTGCGAGGCGGTCTCAACACATACAACTATGTAGAAGGAAAGCCGTTGCAGTTTGCAGATCCATTTGGCCTCGATCGAACGATTTGGAGGCCGGGGCCAGGGCGAAACGTTGCCGACGGGCCACGAAACGGGAACTGGTGTGGGGGAAATTGGAGTGGGGGTTTGGCACCTTCGGCCAACCATGGGAAAGACGGTACAGCGCCGCCGCAGGACAGTTTGGATGACTGTTGCATGGCTCATGACCAATGCTATGAAAAATGCGAGCAACTTCCTAAACAGCTTCAAAAGGCATGCATGATCGCCTGCGACAGGGATTTGCTTGATTGCCTTGGTAAACTCGATGACGATTGCACTAAGTGGCCTAGACCACCGCGAGCCGGGACCGAAGGTGATTCGCAAACCTATCGGGACGATGCAACAAGACTGTTCACAGAGGAAGTGAAGAAATGGGAACGGCAAAGCGTTCAAACACGGTAAATCGCTCGCTGTTACGCTATCTGGTATTGGTCTCTGCATTCCTCCTCGGCGCGGGATCGTTTGCGGATCCTGGTCCGACTGACCTTGTAATTCAGTTTCTTACTAACGCACACACGGGAAAACCTATGCAGGCGTCAGACTGGATGCAAAAGAAGGCCAGGGAGGCGAAGCAATTCAGAGCTTTCGGAGGCTTAGATGCCTTCGTTAAGCAAAGCACCACGCTGGCTCACCAGTATGGCGGCCTGAAATCGGTCGATATTCTCGATGTAAAACAGCAGTCGGACGGCTACGAGATCGTAGCGGAGGTTAAGTTCTTTGACGATGCGAAGAGACGCCAAAGTCCGGCGGCCGCGGAACGAGAAGATATGCGTTGGATTTTTAATGTTGGCCGTGAAAACGGTCGCTGGGTCTTGTCCTACTAGAGCGACACGTATCGGCCAAGAAGAATTACACGTCAAGTGGAGCTACGCCCTCAGCTTCTCATGCTCCATATACCTCTTCCGATACTCCTCGAAGCTGATGTTGTCCGCCTTCTCGATCGCTTTCTGCTCTTCCATCGATTCGCGCGCGGCGCGCTCGAACGCGGCTTCGGCTTCTTTCGGTAGCGGCTTCTCCATCAGTCGCCGCCGGTGCTCGATCGACTTCGCGTGGGCGAAGGGCGGGTATTCCTTG
>DASREB010000148.1:0-11487 GCA_035652275.1 Burkholderiales bacterium | reverse complement strand
CAGCCGCGTGCCGCCGCCGATTCGTTGGTCCGCCATCCCGAGCCCGGCAACCCCGCGCGAATGCTCCAGCGCGCGCACCACCGTGGTGCCGATCGCGACGACCCGACCGCCGCCGGTCTTGGCCTTGAGAATCGCCGCGGCCGTCGCCGCGGGTATGCGATAAGGCTCGTCGAGCGGCAGGCGTGCGTCGAGCGCCGGATCGCCGGTCGAGGAAATGCCGGCGGCAAGCGTAACGGTGGCAAAGGCGATGGCGCGAGTGCGCAGGCGCGCGAGCGAGCGCCAATCGAGCGTGAAACCCGCCGACGGCGCCTCGAACGCGACCGGCACGGCGGCAATCGGTGTCCAAACGTCCCACAGCGCGAGCGGCTGCTGCATATAGGTGTACTGGATCGGCCGGCCGTGGTGCGCAATACCGGCCCACACCGCGGCCGCGTCACCTTCGAAACGCAGCGCGACGAGGCGCGGATGGCCGAGCTCGCCCTGCACCGCGGCGCGCAGCGGACCGAGCGCGATGCGATCGCCGTACGCGAGCGGCGGCGGCACCGGCCGCGCTTCGGTGCGCATGCGCCAATCGCCCGCGCCAAACACCACGGCGGAGAAGCTGACATCCCCGGGCGCGAGCGACGCGCGCCCGGCGAGGCGCACCTCGATCGGCGCGCCGCTCGGGAGGTGCGTGCCGTGCAGACTCGCGGGAAGGGTCGCGGCGTCGTTCGCCACGACGAGGTCCCCCGTGCGCAGGTAATCGATCCATGCAGCACGCGCCGCGTGCCGGAGCTCGCCCTGGGCATTGATGACCAGGAGCCGCGCATCGCGCGGACGCTGCACCGGTGCGGCCGCGGCAATCACGCGTGCGCCTTCGCCAACGCCGCTTCGACGGCCTCCACGAGCTCGCGCGCTGCAGTCTCCGGCCGCTTGAGGGTCGCCGCATCGGCCTGCGGCACGGCAAGCGCGTGCAGCGGCGTATCCATGTCGCCGGGATCGAGCGAAAGGAAACGCACGCCATCGGCGCGCAGCTCTTCGTTCCAGATGGCGCTCAGGTGCCGCAACGCTGCTTTGGAAGCGCCGTAGGCGCCCCATTGCGCGTAGGCGTTGACCGCCGCGTCGCTCGAGATATTGAGCACCACGGCGCCGCGCTCTTCGCGCGCCGACGCGGTCAGTGCACCGAGCAGCGCTTTGGTGAGGCGGAAGGGCCCCAGCAGATTGGTCTCGAGCGCGAGCGCGAATTCCTCGCACGCGGTATCGGCGAGGAGCGCGAGCGGCACCGGTCCGAGGCTCGAGGCGTTGTTGACTAGCACATCCAGTCCGCCAAGCGCCGCCGTGATCTGCAAGGCAATCGGGTGGATCGCCTCCTTGCGCGCGACGTCGCCGACGATGCCGTGCGCCTGGTGGAGTCGCGCGATCCGCTCCACCGCATGCGCGCTACGCGCAACGAACGCGACGCGCGCGCCGCGGCGGCGAAACTCGCGCACCAGCGCGAGACCGAGCCCCGAGGTGCCGCCGGTAATGGCCACGTTGAGAGAGTTCATCGGCGGCAGCCTACAAGTTAAAGTTAACTTTAAGTCAAGCGCGGCCTGGGCTAAGCTCGCGGCATGGACGAGCTGCTCAGCATCCAGGAGATCGCCAGGCGCAGCGGCGTCGCCGCCTCGGCGCTGCGCTTCTACGAGGAGCGCGGCCTCATCAAGTCGCAGCGCTCGGGCGCCGGCCACCGGCGCTTTCCGCGCGCGGCGCTGCGGCGCATCGCCTTCATCGTGTTCGCACAGCGCGTCGGCCTCTCGCTCGACGAGATCGCCGCGGCGCTCGCCAAGCTGCCCTCGGGCCGCGCGCCGAGCGGCGCCGACTGGGCGCGGCTCTCGGGCGAATGGCGCTCGCGCATCGACCAGCGCATTGCCGAGCTCGAGCGGCTGAAAGCCGGCCTGACGGAATGCATCGGCTGCGGCTGCCTGTCGCTCGGACGCTGCAAGTACGCCAATCCGGCCGATCGCGCCGGGCGCGCCGGCCCGGGCCCGCGCTACTGGCTCGGCGACCGCAAGTCCTGAATGACTAGGACCGGATCAGCCGAGCTCGCGCGCGCTCTGCACGATGCGCGACACGAGGCCGTAGTGAATCGCCTCGTCGGCGGTGAGCCAGAAGTCGCGCTCCATGTCGGCGAGCACCTTCGCGAGCGGCTGGCCGGTCTGCTGCGCGATCACCTTGGCGATGCGCTCGCGCGTACGCAGGATTTCCTTCGCCTGAATCGCGATGTCGGTGGCGGGGCCGCCGGCGCCGCCGCCCGGCTGATGGATCATGAAGCGCGTGTTCGGCAGGCAGACGCGGCGTTCCTTGGGCGGCGCGAGAAAGATGTGCGTGCCGGCGCTCGCCACCCAGCCGGTGCCGATGGTGGTGACCTTGGCGCTGACGAAGCGGATCACGTCGTGAATCGCGTCGCCCGATTCGACGTGGCCGCCGGGCGAGGAAATCAGCATGCTGATGGGCGCGTCCGACTCCTCGGCGAGCGCGATCAGACGGGTGCACGCAGCTCGGGCCACGGCGTGCGTGATCTCGCCAAATACCATCACGAAGCGTGACTTGAACGCCAGGCGCTCGGCGATCGCTTCGATGTGTTCGGCCGGTTCGGGCTTTTCTTCGTTGGCGTCCATGGCTTCGCTCCTGGAGGGGTCGGCCCCGATAGTACAACGCGCAGCGGGCGCCTTTTGATTCAGGCATTTGCGAAACAAATTGCCGCCCGCGCGCAACCGTTATATTTTTTTCGGGCCATGGCGCCAAAGCGTTTTGCCCGGCTGTCCGACCTCGGGCTGACGAGACGGCAGTTCGCGCTGCTGCGGCGGCTCGACACCCCGCACAAGATCCAGTGGTTCCTGCTCGGGCTGCGGCAAAACTTCGAGCACGACGGCGAGAGCTGCCGCCCGGTGGGACAGGTGCTGCAGAGCGGCCGGGCGCACTGCATCGAAGGCGCGATGCTGGCGGCGGCGGCGCTCTGGGTCCACGGCGAGCCGCCGCTCGTCCTCGACATGCGCGCTGACCAGGACTTCGACCATGTCGTCGCGCTTTTCAAGCGCAACGGCCGCTGGGGCGCGATCTCGAAGACGAACGGCATCGGCCTGCGCTGGCGCGACCCGGTGTATCGCAGCCTGCGCGAGCTCGCGATGTCGTACTTCCACGAGTACTACAACGGGCGCGCGCACAAGACGCTGCGCGAGTACTCGGTGCCGTTCGACCTGCGGCGCATCGACCCGGCGATCTGGGTGAGCGGCACGAAAAACTGCTGGCTGGTCGGTGACAGGCTCGACGAAATCCGCCACTTCAAGCTTGTGAACGGCCGGCACCTGAAGAGCGTGGCGCGCCGCGATCCGTTCGAGCGGCGCCTCGGCGTGCTCGGCCAGTACCGCAAGCCGCGCGTGCTGCTCGAGAAGCTCGCGCGCCTGAAGAAAAAGCGCCGCAAATAAACGGGGTCAGATCAACATTTCCGGCGGCTGGGATAAATCGCCAGCTCGGCGGCATGACCATGCGCTGCTGCTGTTCTTTTCCGGCGCCGCTACGCTGCTGGTTGATTTGGGAGCCAAGTCATTCCGCCTGACCTCTCGCGGAAATGTTGATCTGACCCCATTTATTTTTGCGGTTGCTTCTCCTCCACCTTGCCGATCTTCTCCAGCGCGCTCTTGAGGCGCGCGGCGTCACGCTCCCAGTACTTGGCGAATTCCGGCGCGTCCAGGTAGGAGGTCGGCGTCTGCACCTTCTCCATCGCGCCGCGAAACTCCGCTGAATTGGCAGCCTCGTGCACCGCCTCGCGCAGCTTGGCGATGACAGGCGCCGGCGTCGCCGCCGGTGCAAAGACGCCCGACCAGATGTAGAACTCGGCGTCGTAACCCTGCTCCTTGAAAGTCGGAATGTCGGGAAGCAGCTTCAGGCGCTCCGTTCCCCAGCTCGCGAGCGCGCGCATCTTGCCCGCCTTGATGTGCCCGATCACCGCTGCGGGGCCCTGCGCAGACGCTTCCACCTGCCCTGAGAGGAGCGCCGTCACCGCCGGCCCGCCGCCCTGATAGGGCACATGGAAAAGCTGAATGCCGGCAGCATTGGCGAAGATCTCCATCGCCACGTGCAGCGTGCCGTAGACGCCCGATGAGGAGTAGTTGATCTTTCCCGGCCGCGCCTTCGCCGCCGCGACGAAATCCTTGAGCGTTTTATACGGTCCATCGGCGCGCACCACGAGCACGGTCGGATCCGCCGTCACCAGCGCGATCGGCGCGAAGTCGCGCATCTCGTACGGCGGCTCCTTGCCGTTGATGCGATCCGATACCGGGAAGATGGAAATCGATGAGAGCCCCATCAGGATGGTGTAGCCGTCGGGCGCGCTCTTCGCCACCGCCGCCATGCCGACCGCGCCACCGGCGCCGGTGCGATTGATGACCACGACCGGCTCCTTGAGCGACTTCTGCATCACGCTCGCGAGCGGCCGGCCGACGATGTCGGCGACGCCGCCGGGCGGAAACGGCACCACCATCGTGATCGGTTTCGACGGATAGTCCTGCGCGACACTCGCCGTGCACAGCGCCGCGAGCGCGACCAGCAGCATGGTTCTCATGGCTTCCTCCTCGGTTTAAAGATACACGCTGTTACAGCTCTTGCACTTTGCGCGTTCACTTTCAGCCGCCTCGCGCGTGAAATGAGCATCGTCAACACGCAATGGAGAGCACCATGCTTAAAAGAATTCTCGTCGCCGCCGCCGCTCTCGGTATTTCGGGCGCCGCGCTCGCCGATCCCCCGCACTGGGCACCCGCCCATGGCTGGCGCGCGCATCACTATCGCCCCCACTACTACTACGTCGCTCCGCGCCCGGTCTATGTCGTCCCGGCGCCGCGTGTCGTGTACGCGCCGCCTCCCCCGGTGGTGTACCCGTACTACGCGGCGCCGGTGGTGGTGCGGCCCGCGCCGGTGTACGCGGCGCCCGGGGTATCCGTGCGCTTCAGCTTCCCGCTGTAGACTGTCAGGATCGTTCCCGCCGTCCGACCAAGGCGGGAACGCATCCTGAAAGGAGACCCATGGAACGGCGTACCCTGCTTAAGGCTTTCGGTCTTGCGCTGATCGCGAGACAGGTGCAGGCCGCTCCGCCCACGACCATGAAAGGCGTCGACGAGCTGCAACACAACTGGAAGACCTTCCTGCCGGCAGGCGCGAGCGTGCCGGCGCCCAACGAGGCATTGAAGCTGTCGAAGGACGAATGGCGCAAGCGCCTGCCGTCCGAGTCATTCCACGTCATGCGCGAGGAAGGCACCGAGCGCGCCGGCACGAGCCCGCTCAATGACGAAAAGCGCGCCGGCATCTTTGCCTGCGCCGGCTGCGGCCTGCCGCTCTTTACCTCCGCCATGAAATTCGAGTCGGGCACCGGCTGGCCGAGCTTCTTTACCAGCATTCCGGGCGTCTTCGAGACGAAGAAGGACTTCTACCTGATCTACCCGCGCACCGAGTACCACTGCATCCGCTGCGGTGGGCACCACGGGCACCTCTTCGACGACGGCCCGCAGCCCACCGGCAAGCGCTACTGCAATAACGGCGTCGCGCTGAAGTTCATCCCGAAGGACTCCAAGGCCTAGCCGGACGGACTAGTCGCGCCGCCGACTAGTCCGCGCAGCGTAGTTAGTGTGCAAGATTGCGCGCACCGCGCGAGCCAAACTCGCGCGGTGCAGGCGCGAATCAATCGCGGCATAATCGGTCCTACCTGTGACCCTTCAGTCGCCGGCCTCACAAGGGACGGCACTGAAACTTGAAAGGGAAAGCGATGACCGTCGCCGCCACTTTCGAGATACGGTTTACCCGGTACCTTCTACCCGATGGCCGGGAAGCCCGTGATCTCCCCTCCTTTGCTGCCGATCCTCGTGCATTGGTGCCCGATTACCGCGCGATGGTTTTCATGCGTGCGCTCGACGCCAAGGCTGTTGCAATGCAGCGCACCGGCCAGATCGGCACCTATGCCTCGACCTTAGGCAAGGAAGCCGTCGACGCCGGCATCGGCGCGGTGCTCGGCCGGCACGACGTGCTCCTGCCGAGCTATCGCGAAAGCGGCGTGCTTATGCTGCGCGGCGTCTCGCCGCACCGCACGCTTCTCTACTGGGGCGGCGACGAGCGCGGCAACGTCTTCCCGGAGTCGCCGCACGACTTCCCGTTCAACGTCCCCATCGGCACGCAGATGCCGCACGCCGTAGGCGTCGCTTATGCGATGAAATTACGCCGCGAGCCGCGTGTCGCGCTGGCGATGTGCGGCGACGGCGCCACCTCCAAGGGCGATTTCTACGAAGCGATCAACGCCGCCGGCGCCTGGAAGCTGCCGCTCGTCGTGGTGGTGGTGAACAACCAATACGCCATCTCCGTCCCCCGGCGCATGCAAAGCGCCGCGCAAACGCTCGCGCAGAAAGGCATCGCGGCCGGCATCGCCTGCGAGCAGCTCGACGGCAACGATCTCATCGCGGTGCGCGATGTGGTCGGGCGCGCGGTAGAGCGCGCGCGCCATGGCGGGGGTCCCACGCTGCTGGAAGCGCTGACCTATCGGCTGAGCGACCACACCACGGCGGACGACGCGACGCGCTATCGCAGCGCAGAAGAATTGAAGGAACAGTGGAAGGAAGAGCCGATTCTGCGGCTGCGCACCTGGCTGCATGGCAAAGGCGCCTGGTCACCGGCCGAGGAGCAAGCGCTCGCCAAGGACGCCCAGGCGCACGTGCAGAAGATGGTACAGGCGTATCTCGACACGCCGCCGCCGGGGCCCGAGCAGATGTTCGAGCATCTCTACGCGCGGCTGCCGCGCCAGTATGCCTGGCAGGCGGCCGAGCTCAGCGAGGAAACGGAGCGCGATGTCGAACATCACGCTGGTTGAAGGCATCAACCTCGCGCTCGCGCGCGCGATGGAGGACGACGACCGCGTCGTCGTCATCGGCGAGGACGTCGGCATCAACGGCGGCGTGTTCCGCGCCACCGCCGGCCTGCAGCAGCGCTTCGGCGCCGAACGCGTCGCCGACACGCCGCTCGCCGAGGGCCTGATCGCCGGCATGGCGGTCGGCATGGCGGCCGAAGGCCTGCGGCCGGTCGCCGAGATCCAGTTCGCCGGCTTCGCCTACACGGCGATCGACCAGATCCTCAACCACGCCGGGCGCCTGCGTCACCGCACGCAAGGCCGGCTCAGCTGTCCGCTGGTGCTGCGCACGCCGTGCGGCGCGGGCATCCATGCGCCCGAGCATCACTCCGAGAGCCCGGAGGCGATGTTCGCCCATATCCCGGGCATCCGCGTCGTATATCCATCCTCGCCAGCCAAGGCTTACGGCCTGCTGCTGGCAGCGATCGCCGACCCCGATCCGGTGGTGTTCCTCGAGCCTTCGCGGCTTTACCGCCGGTTTAAGGAGGAAGTGAAAGACGATGGCGAGCCGCTGCCGCTCGATAAAGCGTTCGTGGTGCGAGAAGGCACCGATGTGACGATCGTTGCCTGGGGCGCGATGTTGCACGAAGCGCTGAAAGCCGCGGACGAGCTGGCTGCGAATGGCCATTTCGCCGAGGTGATCGACCTCGCCACGCTGAAGCCGATCGACTACGACACCGTGCTCGCCTCGGTGAAGAAGACGGGACGTTGCGTGGTGGTCACCGAAGCGCCGCGCACCGCGAGCCTCGCGTCCGACATCTCGGCCAACGTCTCGGAACAGGCGCTGCTCTCGCTCCTCGCGCCGGTGGCGCGCGTCACTGCGTGGGACACGGTGACGCCGATGTTCCGGCTGGAGGAGCACTACATGCCGAACGCCGGGCGCATCGCCGCCGCGGGGCGCAAAGTACTCGAATACCAGTAATGCGCGTCTTCAATCTGCCGGACCTCGGCGAAGGATTGCAGGAAGCGGAGATCGTCGAGTGGCACGTGAAGCCGGGCGATGCCATCGAGTCCGACCAGGCGATGGTTTCGCTGGAGACCGACAAGGCGATCGTCGAGGTGCCCGCGCCCTACGCGGGCAAAGTCGAGAAGCTCTTCGGCGGCCCCGGCGACAAGATCCACGTCGGCGCGCCGCTCGTGGGGTTCGAAGGCGCGGCCGCCGATACCGGAACGATCGTCGGCGATCTCAGCACCAAAGCGAAACCGGCGCAGGCCAAGGCCGCGAGTACCGCGCGCACCGAAGTGAAGGCTACGCCGGCGGTGCGCGCGCTCGCGCGCAGCCTGAATGTCGAGCTCGCCGCCGTCCGGCCGAGCGGCCCCGGCGGCACCGTGACGACTGAAGATGTAAAGCGCGCCGCGCGCGGCCCGGCGCCGGCGCAGCCCGGCGCTCAAAAGGGCATGCGCGCAAGCATGGCGCGCACCATGGCGCTGGCGCACCAGGAGGTCGCAGCGGTCACGGTCATCGACGACGCCGATGTCGATCACTGGCCGAAGGGAACCTCCGCGCTGGCACGCCTGGCGCGCGCCATCCTCGCGGCCGCAAAAGCCGAGCCGGGCCTCAACGCCTGGTACGACGCCAAGGCCGATGCGCGCACGCTGCGCGAGGAGGTGGACCTCGGCGTCGCCGTCGATCTGCCCGACGGCTTGCTCGTGCCGGTGCTGCGCAATGCGCACAAGATTGGCGCCGACGCGCTTGCTGCCGAGCTCGAGCAGCTGGTGGCGAAAGCCCGCGAGCGTTCGCTCTCGCCGGAGATGCTGCGCGGCGCGACCATCACGCTGTCCAACTTCGGCGCGATCGGCGGGCGCTATGCCTCGCCGATCGTCGTGCCGCCGCAGGTGGCGATCGTCGGCGCCGGTCGCATCGCACCGCGGGCAGTGGTGGCAAAGGACGGCACGCTCGCCGCGCACCGCGTGCTGCCGCTATCGCTCACGTTCGATCACCGCGCCGGCACCGGCGGCGAGGCGGCGCGCTTTCTCAATGCGTTGAAGCGCGATCTGGAGAATTGAGCCGCAGGTCGTCCTCGAGCGGCGGCCCGGGGAAGTGAAAGCGCACCGGCCCGTCGGGCAGCGCGTTCACGAACTGGTGCAGGTAGGGGCTCGACGAACTCTCGATCTCCTTCGGCGTGCCTTTGCCGACCACTTCGCCATCCGAGATAACGTAGGCGTAATCCGCAACGAGGAGCGCCTGCTTCACGTTGTAGGTCACGACGATCGAGGTGAGCCCGAGCGCCTCGTTGAGATCGCGGATCAGATGACAGATGTGGTTGAGCGAGATGGGATCGAGCCCGGCGAACGGCTCGTCGTACATCATCAGCTTCGGATCGGTGGCGATGGCCCGGGCGAGCGCTACCCGGCGCATCATGCCGCCCGAAAGATCGTTCGGCATCATGTCGCGCGCGCCGCGCAGGCCGACCGCGTGCAGCTTCATCAGCACCACGCGGCGCACGATCTCCTCCGGCGGATGGAAGTTCTCACGGATGGGGAACGCGATGTTGTCGAACACGTTGAGGTCGGTAAAGAGACCCGAGTTCTGAAACATCATGCCCATCTCGAGCCGAAGCTGGTAAAGGTCTGCGGTGCTCAACTGGTGCACATCGGTGCCGGCCACCCTGATCGCCCCTTGCGTCGGGCGGAGCTGCGCGCCGATCAGCTTCAGCAGCGTCGATTTTCCCGAACCGCTCGCGCCCAGGATCGCCACCACGCTGCCCGACGGGATGCGCAGCGCGAGTCCCCGGAAAATCTCGAGGTCGCCGTAAGAGAAATGCAGGTCCTTGATCTCTACCGCGTCGGCCATGGCGCAGAATTCTAGCCGTGGACGCGCATCCCTATTCGCTGCTCACTCCCGACCGCGTTCTCGATGCGCTCGCCGCCTGCGGGCTGCAGCCCGACGGCCGGCTGCTGAGCCTCAATAGCTACGAGAACCGCGTCTACCAGGTGTGGCTGGAGGACAGCAGCGCAGTGGTCGCGAAGTTCTACCGCCCCGGCCGCTGGTCCGACGCGCAGATCGACGAGGAGCACGCCTTCGCGCGCGAGCTCGCGGAGCGCGAAATCCCCGTCGTCGCTCCCATCCATACCCTGACAACAGGGACGGACCACGTTTTCCGCGTGGCAATCTATCCTCGCCGCGGCGGCCGTACGCCGGAGCTCGGCGACGACAAGACACTTGAGTGGATCGGCCGCTTCATCGGCCGCATCCATGCGGTCGGCGCGATACGCACTTTCCAGCACCGCGAAGCGCTCACGCCGAAGACCTTCGGCCATGATGCGCGCGCCTTGCTCCTTGGCACCAGGTTCATTCCCGCAGATCTGCTCGACGCCTGGAAAGCCGTCACGGCCCAGGCGCTGGCGGGCGTCGAGCGCTGCTATGCCAACGCGGGCCCCGTGCGTGCGATCCGCCTGCATGGCGATTGCCACGTCGGCAACATCCTGTGGACCGAGGACGGCCCGCATTTCGTCGATCTCGACGACTCGCGCATGGGACCGGCGCTGCAAGACCTCTGGATGCTCCTCTCCGGCAATCGCGCCGCGATGGGCGCGCAGCTGCACCACGTGCTCGCCGGCTATGAGGAGTTCGCCGACTTCGACCGCCGCGAGCTGCATCTCCTGGAAGCCTTACGCACGCTGCGCTTGCTCCACTACTCGGCGTGGATCGCGCAACGCTGGGACGATCCGGCATTCCCGGTCGCCTTCCCCTGGTTCAACACGCAGCGCTACTGGCAGGACCGCATTCTGGAATTGCGCGAGCAGATCGCGCTGATGGAAGAGGAACCGCTCGTGGTCGACTAAGACTTGTCGTCCCCGCGAAAGCGGGGACTCAAGCCGTTCAAGAACCTACGCGCCGCCGCACGCACAGGCGGATCCCGGCGGGCTGGTTTATGACGGCGAGCCACGTGTCGCCACGGCGCAGCTCGTCACGTGGCTTATACGCTGATAGTGGCCAACAAGCGGCCGCGGTTTCGTAGTTGTTGTGTGCGTTTCCACACCTCGCAAACCGAGTCGCGACATCCAACCCAGTTGACACGCGCAGCAATTTAGAAAAACACTCCGACCTAGGGAGGAATTATCAAATCGTCGCAGCAGAACGCGCCATTGGCTACGGCGCGAACGTGGCTGCGCGCGAACTCTCCCTAAAAAACGAGCACCGCTTTGCTTTAGGGGCGGGAAAGTAAACGACACCAGCACCGGTCAGTCCATCTTAGGGCGGCCGAAGTGCAAGGAAGGGGAGCTTCGTGACTGCAGCCCTGTCGGCTCGCCGCAAATGCCTGTTAGTCGGCGTTGCGCGGCTTCTGTTGACGTTGGTTGGGGTCGTCACCTTCAAAGGCGCAGCGGCGCTACCGCCCGATCCGGCGGTGGAAGTGGACGGCTTCGTGACCTTCAGGAATCTGGGGAGCACGAGCGAAGCATGCCAATTGGTCTTGGACTCGCTCAACAGCAGATTTAACGGCGCGTCTTCCCCGCATACGTGCGGTGGTGCGTATCACGTAACAGCATGCCCGACCGATGCGGACATCGTGGCCAACACGCCTCCGCTGGCTGGGTCCAAAACTTTGCTAGACCGTCTGGCTCAGGGCTTCTACTGTGACGCG
>DASREB010000147.1:0-38560 GCA_035652275.1 Burkholderiales bacterium | reverse complement strand
CCGCCCGCGCCGCTCAAACTTCCTGATTCGCGAAGACAGCGGTCCCTCTCCAGGCCGGTCAGCGTCGCGCAGCGCGAGCTCGATGCGCCAGCGCCCGTGGTGGCTGAGCCGGCTGAGCCGCTGCCGGTGCTGCCGCCGATGCCCGGGTTGCTCGAGCCGACGCCGCTGCCGGTGCTGCCACCGACACTGCTATTCGGGCTGCTGCCAACGCTATTCGGGGCGCTGCCAACGCTGCCCGTCCCACTGCCGACGCTGCTGCCGCTGCCGAGGCTGCCGCTCGGACTCGACGATGTCTGCGCCCAGGCTCCCATCGCGAAGAAGGCCGCAGCCGTGGCGCTCGCCAATAGTTTCAAGCTCATGAAGTGCTCCTGTAATTTGATGAGAGAGGACTATGCTTGGAAGGTCGCAAGGCCCATGCCACTCAAGCAGGCTGACGAAGCTCTCGCGTGCTCCGGATACGGCTGCCACGGCCGTCGGCCCAATCACGCCGCGCGCCGGTGGTATGTCGGACGGTCCGGCGGTGGCGCAATCTGCGTGCCCGCTTCGCGCGATCGGCCCGCTGCTCGAGCAAGCGGATGAGCGCCGCCTCTTCCGAGCGGTCGTGCATCGCCTGCTGCAGCTGGCCCGAAAGGAAGCTGTCGATGACCAGCGGATGGATATAGCACTTGCGGCAGACGGCGGGCGTATTACGCAACATGAGCGCGGTCGACTGCACCGCTCGCCGCAACTCGCGCTGGGCGCCGGTCTTCGACGGTGGCGGCAGCACTTTGCACAGCGCTCGCGCGCAGAGCAGCGTACCGGCCCAGGTGCGGAAATCCTTGCTCGTAAACTCCTCACCGGCGATGGACTTGAGATAGGCGTTGACGTCGGCCGATTCGATCGCATGCGTCGCACCATCGTCGCCGACGTAGTGAAATAGCGCCTCGCCGGGCAGCTCCTGCATGCGGCGCACGATGCGCGCAAGTCGCGCATCGGTGAGCGCCACTTCGTGACGCACACCGCTCTTGCCGCGGAAGCGAAAGCGCAGCTGCGAACCGCGCACGCGCACTTGCCGCTCGCGCAACGTCGTCAAGCCGAACGAAGCGTTCTGGCGCGCATACTCCTCGTTGCCGATGCGAACGAAAGTACGCTCCAGCAGACGCACCACGGTGGCGAGCACCTTCTCGCGCGGCAGGCCGGGCCGCGCCAGATCGCGCGACACCTGCCGGCGAATGCGCGGCAAGGCGCGGCCGAATGCCGCGAGCCGCGCGTACTTGTTGGCGTCGCGCACCTCGCGCCAGCGCTCGTGATAGCGGTACTGTTTACGCCGGCGCGCATCGCGCCCGCACGCCTGCAGATGGCCATCGTCGTGCGGGCAAATCCACACATCGGTCCAGGCCGGCGGAATCACCAGCGCGCGGATGCGCGCCAGCGTGGCGCGGTCGCGGATCGCGCGGCCATCCGGGCCGAGATAACGAAAAGCGTTGCCAGCTCGTACCCGGCGGATGCCGGCGCCGCCACCGTTCATATAGCGCAGGCGTGCCAGCGCGGCCGCCTGGGGCGGCAAAAGCGCGTCCATGCCCTCGCCCTTCGCAACTCGCGTGCCGGGGTACCATTGCGCCGCCATGACCGGCATGCGCTCGCTCGCCGCCAAGCTGCAGCAGCTCGTCGATCGCATCGATCCGCATGCGGGACGCTATCGCATGCTGTTCGAAGCGAGCCCGCTGCCGATGTGCGTGCTCGACGATGAGACGCTGCGCTTTCTTGCGGTGAACGATGCGGCGTTGCGCGTTTACGGCTACGCGCGCCGGGAATTCCTCGATATGTGCCTCGGCGATCTGCGGCGCTCTGACGAACGGCGCGACTTCCTGCGCAATCAGCCCGGCGAATCGGTGTACCGCGGCATGTTCCGCCACCAGCACAAGAACGGCGAGCCGCTCGACATCGACGCCGTGGCACACCTCGTCAGCTGGCGCGGCCGGCGCGCGCGCCTGGTGGTGCTGAACGACATCACGGAGCGCCTGCGCACGCAGGAGGCGCTCGAGCGCGTGAACCGCGAGCTCGAGCTCTCGCACGAGCGCTTGCGCGCGCTCTCGCGGCGGCTCCTTGAAGTGCAGGAAGAAGAGCGCGGCCGGCTTGCGCGCGATTTGCACGACGATGTCGGACAGGTGCTCACTGCGCTGAAGATCCAGCTCGAGTCACTGCAGCGCGCGAATGATCCGGCGCTGCGCGCGCGCGTCGCGGAAGGCGTCGTGACGGTGCAGCAAACGCTCGAGCGCGTGCGCCAGCTCTCGCTCAGCCTGCGTCCGCCGCAGCTCGACGATCTGGGCCTCGCAGCGGCGCTGCGCTCGCATCTCGATCGCCAGGCCGGCGTCGGCGGCATCGCGTCCCATTTCGACGCCGCCGAGGCGCCGCACGAGCTCGACGCGGACACGGAGACGGCGTGTTTTCGCGTCGCGCAGGAAGCAATCAATAACGTGCTGCGCCACGCGCATGCCCATAATCTATGGGTGCGGCTCTTTACGGCAGGCGGACGCCTGGCGCTTTCGGTGCGCGATGACGGACGCGGCTTCGATCTCGAAGCGGTGCGCCGGCGCGCTGCCAGCGGTGCCAGCCTCGGCCTCGTCGGCATGGAGGAGCGCATTGCGCTCGCCGGCGGCAGCTTCGAGCTGCGCGCCGCGCCCGGTCAGGGCACGGTCGTGCTGGCGACGTTTCCGGTCCGTCGACGCGCGAGCGAGGCCGCCTGATGATCCGGGTGCTGCTCGCCGACGATCACGCATTGGTGCGCGCCGGCATCCGTTCGCTCCTCGGCGCAATGGCCGAAGTCGCGGTCGTCGGCGAAGCCTCCAGCGGCGAGGAGGCGATCGACCTCGCGCAGCGCGAGCAGCCCGACGTTGTGCTGATGGACATCGCCATGAAGGGCATTACCGGGCTCGAGGCCGCCGCCCTCATGCGCGAGCGTGCCCCCGCGGTCCGCGTTGTAATTCTTTCCATGCACTCCGGCGAGGAGTATGTACTTCAGGCGCTGCGCGCCGGCGCCGCCGGTTATCTTTTGAAGGATGCGGCGACCGGGGAACTGGAACTCGCGCTACGCAGCGTCATGCGGGGCGAAAGCTGGTTAAGCCCGGCGGTGTCACGCCAGGTGGTCGAAGGCTACGTGCAGCGCACCGGCAGCGGCGACGCCACCCCCGAAGTGCTCACCGCGCGCCAGCGTGAGGTTCTGCGCCTGGTCGCCGGCGGCAAGAGCACGAAGGAAATTGCCTTTCTTCTCAACCTGTCCGTGAAAACTGTCGAGACCCATCGCGCGCAAATCATGGATCGCCTTGGGATTCGCGATGTCGCCGGCCTGGTGCGCTACGCGCTGCGCACCGGCCTCGTGCCGCCAGATGGCTGACAAGTTCTGACCGTTCCTCAGGGATTGCCGAAACTCGATCCGTGAACCACCCGATACCGCGCGAACGGCGCGCTGCCTTATCCTCCTGTCGCATGGAGGAGGACACCAAGCTTCGCAAAGTGGCGATCGCGGACGACAGTCCCGCCTTCCTCGCCGCCGCCGCAAACTACATCGCCACGATTCCCGGCTTCACGCTCGCCGGCATCGCGAGCACGCCGCCGCAGACCCTCGCACTGGTTGAATCGGCAACGCCCGATGTGCTGCTGCTCGACCTGGGCATGGCACCCAATCGCGGGCTCGAGCTGGTGCAGCAGGTGAAAGCGTCCCGCGTGGCGCCGGCGGTGGTGGCACTCGCGCTGTTCAAGACCCCGGGCGCACTGGCCGCGGCCAAGCGCGCAGGCGCGGACGAGCTGGTGGGCAAGGAAAGCTTTATTTCCGGCCTGGCTCAGGCGCTCGGCCGGCTTTTTCCAAGCGCTTCATAAAGACGGTCATTTCCTTTTCGGCCTGGCGGTCGCCCTTGGCGCGCGCCGCCTCGATGCCGCGCCGATAGGCTTCGATCGCCTCATCGGCGCGCTGTGCCTCGGCGAGCGCACGCCCGAGTGCTTTCCAGGCCGCCGAGTACAGCGGATCGCGCTCCACCGCATCGCGCAGGTATTGCGCCGCGCGCGCATGATCGCCGGCCTTGGCGCATTCGAGCCCGAGCGAATAGCGCAGCAACGCGCCATCGCGCGGCGTGCCGAGCAGTTTCTCTAGGTTCGAAATCATTCGGCTAAGATAACCCGCATGAAGACCGCGATCCAGACGCGCGAGGCGCCGGAGGCGATCGGCACGTACTCGCAGGCAGTACGCGCGGGCAATACCGTGTATCTCTCCGGTCAGATCGGCCTCGACCCGGCAACCATGCAGCTCGCCGAAGGCATCGAGGGACAGACGCATCGCGTGTTCCGTAATCTGGCGGCCGTCGCCACGGCCGCCGGGCTCGGCCTCGACCATTGCGTGCGCATGACCGTTTACCTCACCGACCTTGCGCATTTCGCGCGGGTCAACGAGATCATGGCGCAATACGTGCGCGAGCCCTATCCAGCGCGCGCGGCGGTCGGCGTCGCCGGATTGCCACGCGGCGCGCTCGTCGAGATCGACGCCATCCTCTACGCGGGGTGAAGGGCGCGAAGTTCGAAAAGCTGGGACTGCGCTCCCGCGTCGACTTCGTGCTGCACCTGCCGCTGCGTTACGAGGACGAGACCGTTCTCACGCCGGTCCATGCGGCGCTCCCCGGCCGCCCGGTGCTGGTGCAGGCGCGCGTGCTGCGCGCCGGGGTCGTGTTCCGCGGCAAGCGCCAGCTGATCGTCACTGCGCAGGGGCTCGTGCTGCGCTTCTTTCACTTCCACGCCGGGCAGGTCGCACAATTCAAGCAGGCAATCGCGCAGCATCTCTACGTGCGCGCCTTCGGCGAGGTGCGACTCGGCGAGATGGTTCATCCGCGCTACCGCTTTGTGAGCGACAGCGAGCCGCTGCCGGAAACGCTCACACCCGTGTATCCGTCCACGGCGGGTATTGGGCAGGGGACGCTGCGCGCAAAGGTGCTCGAGGCGCTCGACGCCGGGCCGCTGGAGGACACGGTCCCGCCTGGCCTGCGCGCGCAGTACGGGCTGTGCGCGTTCGATGCGTCGGTCAAGCTGCTGCATCGCCCGCCGCCGGGCATCGACGCCAGTTCGCTCCTTGAGCGCACGCATGCGGCGTGGCGGCGCGTGAAGTTCGACGAGCTGCTCGCGCAGCAGCTCTCTTTGCGCCTCGCCTACCTGCGGCGGCGCCGGCGCGTGGCGCCCAGTCTGCGGGCCGATGGCGCGCTTCTCAGGGCCTTTGCGCGCGCTCTGCCCTTCAGGCTGACGCGCGCGCAGACGCGCGCCATGAACGAGGTGCTGCGCGATCTGGTGCAGCCGCATCCGATGCAGCGCCTGTTGCAGGGCGACGTCGGCAGCGGCAAGACCATTGTCGCCGCCATCGCCTGCCTCGCCGCCGCGGACTCGGAGCATCAGGCCGCCGTGATGGCGCCCACCGAGATCCTGTCCGAGCAGCATGCCCGTAAATTCGGCGAATGGCTGTCACCCCTTGGAGTTCGCATTGCGTGGTTGCACGGCTCGCTTTCCGCCGCCGAGAAGAAGCGCGCGCTCGGAGCGATCGCTTCCGGCGACGCGCAGATCGCCATCGGCACGCACGCGCTGGTGCAGAAAGGCGTCGAGTTCGCACGCCTTGGCCTCGCCGTGATCGATGAGCAGCACCGCTTCGGCGTGCAGCAGCGTCTCACCCTGCGCCACAAAGGCGAGGACAGCGTGCCCCATCACCTGATGATGAGTGCCACGCCGATCCCGCGTACGCTCTCCATGACCTACTTCGCCGATCTCGATGTCTCGGTGATCGACGAGCTGCCGCCCGGCCGCCGTAAGGTCGGCACGCGCATGTTCGCCGCGGCGCGCCGTCCGGAAGTGCTCGAGCGCATTCGCGCGTCGTGTGCCGAAGGCCAGCAGGCTTACTGGGTGTGCCCGGTCATCGAAGAGTCGAAGGAGGGCGTGCAGACCGCGCTCGAAACGTACCACCGGCTGCGCCACGAGCTTGCCGGGCTGCAGGTCGGGCTGTTGCACGGGCGCTTGTCCGCCGCCGAAAAGGCAGCCGTGATGCAACGCTTCGTTGCCGGCGAGGCGCAGCTTCTCGTCTGCACCACGGTGATCGAGGTCGGCGTCGACGTACCCAACGCGTCGCTCATGGTGATCGAGAGCGCCGAGCGCTTCGGCCTCGCGCAATTGCATCAGCTGCGGGGCCGTATCGGCCGCGGCGCGCGCGAAAGCCTCTGCATCCTGCTCTTCGGCGAGCCGCTTTCCGAGGCCGCGCGCGCCCGCTTGGAGATCATCTTCAAGAGCACCGACGGCTTCGAGATCGCGCAACGCGATCTCGAGCTGCGCGGCCCGGGTGAATATCTCGGCGAGCGCCAGAGCGGCGAGCCGCTGCTGCGCTTCGCCGATTCCGAGCGCGATGACGATCTCGTGCGGCAGGCGATCGACGCCGCGACCGAAATGCTCAAGCACCATCCTGCCGCCGCCCGCGCACACGTCGAGCGCTGGCTTGGCCGTCGCAAGGACTTGACGCAGGCCTGAGTTATCCTTCGCGCGTGGATCTCGCCTTCATCGCAAGGCGCCTCGACGCCTACGAGCGTCTCATCCGCCTCGACAAGCCGATCGGCACGCTGCTGCTGCTCTGGCCCACGCTGTGGGCGCTATGGCTCGCGGCCGATGGCGCGCCGAGCGCGGGCATGGTGCTGATATTCGTGCTCGGCACGCTCCTCATGCGCTCGGCCGGTTGCGCGATCAATGATTACGCCGACCGCGATTTCGATCCGCACGTCAAGCGCACGCAGGCGCGACCGCTGGCAGCACGAGAGATCGCGCCGTGGGAAGCGCTTGCCATCGCTGCTGCGCTTGCCGCGAGCGCCTTCGGCCTGGTGCTCTACCTCAACCGGCTGGCGATTGCGTTGTCCTTCGCCGGTCTCGCCATCGCCGCCAGCTATCCGTTCAGCAAGCGCTACTTCGCCCTGCCGCAGCTCTATCTCGGCATTGCGTTCGGCTTCGGTATTCCGATGGCCTACGCCGCGATTCAGGAACGGCTGCCGCTCGAGTGCTGGCTGCTACTCGCAGCGAATATCGGCTATGCGTTTGCCTACGACACCGAGTACGCGATGGTCGATCGCGACGACGATGCGAAGCTCGGCATCCGCACCTCGGCGCTCACGCTCGGCCGCCGGGACGTCGGCGCGGTAATGACAAGCTATGCGCTGATGCTGGCGCTGCTCGCGGCGCTCGGGGCACGCCGCGAGCTGGCGTGGCCTTTTTTTGCGGGACTTGGCGCCGCGGCAGCGATGATGGTTTACCACTGGATCCTCATTCGCGGCCGCACCCGTGAGGGGTGCTTCAAGGCGTTCCGGCACAACAACTGGGTTGGCGCCGCTATCTTTGCCGGCATCGTTGCCGCCTACGCCGTCGCATGAGTGACGACGCGCAAACGCCGCTCATACGTTTCGATTTCCGCAGCGGCCTGCAACGCGGCTCGCAGCTCCTGCTTTATCCACGCTACCTCGTGCACCGCAGCGACTCGCACGTCGAGACGGTGCCGTTCGCACGCGTTACGGCACTGCGCGTGGCGTTCGAGCGCGATGCGCGGCGCCTGGGGTGGGGCGTTGCCCTGGTGATCCTCGCGCTGCTGATGCTGGCGATTGCGGCGCCGCTCGGCAGCCTGGCGCACGCCGCCGCGCAGGAGATGATGGGGAGCGCGCAAGGCGTGGCGCGCGCCCTTTACAGCCTTTTCCGCTTTATCGAGGGCGTCGCCGCGCTGCTGCCGGCCCTCGCGCTCGGTACCGCGCTCGGCGGCGCGGCGCTCGGGGTGTTCGGCTGGCGCGGCTCCACCACGCTCACGCTGCTGCTCGGCGGTGGCGAGCGCGCTTATTCGGTCCGCGGCCGCGACACGCTGCTGCTGGACTTCGCCGAGATGGCGGCCGAGCGGCTGATGGCGAGCGCGCGGTGAGCTATCGCGATCTGCGCGAGTTCATTACCCAGCTCGAAGCGCGCGGCGAGCTGAAACGCGTCCGCGTAGCGGCTTCGCCGCGCCTCGAGATCACCGAGATCTGCGATCGCGTGCTGCGCTCCGGCGGCCCGGCATTGCTGTTCGAGCGTCCCGCCGGCTACGACACGCCGCTCCTCGCCAACCTGTTCGGCACGGTGTCGCGCGTCGCCGCGGCGATGGGCGCGAACGATGCCGCCGAGCTGCGCGAGGTCGGCAAGGTGCTCGCGTACCTGAAGGAGCCGGAGGCGCCGAGCGGCCTGCGCGATCTGTGGGAGAAGTTTCCGGTGTTCAAGCGCGTGCTCGACATGGCGCCTAAAGAGCGCTCGTCGCCAGCCTGCCAGGAAACGGTGCTCGAAGGGCGCGACGTCGATCTTGCGAGACTGCCGGTGCAGACCTGCTGGCCCGAGGACGCCGGGCCGCTGATCACCTGGGGTCTCACCGTCACCCGCGGCCCGCAAAAGCGCCGTCAGAACTTGGGCATCTATCGGCAGCAGGTGATCGGCCCTAACCGCGTCATCATGCGCTGGCTCGCGCATCGCGGCGGCGCGCTCGACTTCCGCGATCACCAGCTGGCGCGCCCGGGCGAGCCGTTTCCCGTGGCGGTGGCGCTCGGCGCCGATCCGGCAACCATGCTCGCCGCGGTCACGCCGGTCCCCGATACGTTGAGCGAATACCAGTTCGCCGGCCTGTTACGCGGCGCGCGCACCGAGCTCGCCAAGTGCCTCGGCAGCGAGCTGCAGGTGCCGGCGAGCGCCGAGATGGTGCTGGAAGGAACGATCGCGGCCGGCGACAGCGCCGAGGAAGGCCCGCATGGCGACCACACCGGCTACTACAACGAAGTCGAGCGATTCCCGGTGTTGACGATCGAGCGCATCACGACGCGCCGCTCGCCGATCTACCACTCGACCTATACCGGCAAACCGCCCGACGAGCCGGCGATCCTCGGCATGGCGCTGAACGAGCTTTTCGTACCGCTGCTCGTGAAGCAGTTCCCCGAGATCGTCGACTTCTACCTGCCGCCAGAAGGCTGCTCGTACCGCCTCGCCGTGGTGAGCATGCGAAAACAGTACCCCGGCCATGCGAAGCGCGTGATGTTCGGCATCTGGAGCTACCTGCGCCAGTTCATGTACACCAAGTTCATCATCGTCTGCGACGACGACATCGATGTGCGCAACTGGAAAGAGGTGGTCTGGGCGCTCAGCACGCGGGTCGATCCGGCGCGCGACACACTGATCGCCGAGCGAACGCCGATCGATTACCTCGATTTCGCGAGCCCGGTCGCCGGTCTGGGCGCCAAGATGGGAATCGACGCCACCCACAAATGGCCGGGCGAGAGCGAGCGCCGCTGGGGCCGGCCGATCGTCATGGACGAGGCGGTGAAGCGCCGGGTCGATTCGTTATGGGGCGAGCTGGGGCTGTAGGCGAGTCGTAGACCCACTGCAGCAGCGCGTCCATCGCCGCGTCGGTCTCCGGCGCCTTCGCGTGGTTGGCGATCATCACCACCACGTGCCGCCGGCCATTGCGATCGAGCACATAGCCGGCAATGGCGCGCGCGTCGGCAAGCAGCCCGGTCTTGATGTGCGCGCTGCCGGCGACACGCTCGCCCCGCAGACGCTTCTTCATGGTGCCGTCCGCGGCGACCACCGGCAGCGAGGAGACGAACTCCGGCATCACCGGACTTCGCCACGCGGCGGCGAGCAGCGCCGCCAGGTGCTGGGCGGTGATGCGCTCGCTACGCGAAAGCCCCGAGCCGTTCTCGAGCACGAGCTCCGGCGCAGCGAACTTCTTCGCCACCCACTCCTTGATGGCACGAGCGGCTTCTTCGGCGCGCGCCGGCGGACCGCCGAGCTCCGCGCCGACCGTGAGAAACAGCTGGCGCGCCATGACGTTGTTCGAAAACTTGTTGATGTCACGCACGATGTCGCCGAGCGGCTCGGACTCGTGCACGTACAGCAGCCGCGCGCTCGGCGGCACCACGCCGTCGCGCACGTTGCCCGACCAGGTGCCGCCCATCTCGCCCCAGAGCTGGCGGATCATCCCCGCCAGGTAATCCTGCGGGTCGTGCAGCGCGATATTGAGGTCGCGCTCGCCGCAGCTCAGCGGATACGTGCCGATGAAGCTCGCACGCGGCGGCCGCGACTGGAACGACGCCTGGATCAGGTCGCGGAATGCGCGATTGCCGTCCGGGCACCCACCGTCGCCGAGCTTCAGCTGGTTCACGATCTCGAGCCCGGGCAGGGCCGGCTCGGCGAATACGCGCACGCCCTTCTCGCCTTCCGGGAGGAAGGTGAAGCGCAGCGACTTGAAATTCACCAGCAGCGCGTCCGGGGTGACGTTGTAAGGACGGAAGAGCTCGCTGTCGAACGGGCTGTATTGCGCCGCGCCGAAGTAGCTGCGGTCGAGCACCACGTCGCCGTGCAGCTCGTGCAGGCCGCGCTCGCGCAAGTGGCGCAGCAGGAGCCAGAAGCTTTCGTAGTTGAGATTCGGGTCGCCGTAGCCGCGCAGGAAAAGGTCTTGCCCGTCGAGGTAGGCCTCGGTCTTCCAACGATAAGCAGGCCCAAGCAGCTCGAGGGCGGCATACGTGGTCACGAGCTTCATCACGGACGCGGGATGCATCGGCGTCGTGGCACGCGCAGCGACACTCGGCCGCGAAGCGCCGAGCTCCTGCACCCAGGCCGAGACGCTCGATGCCGGCACCCCGGCGCCGCGCAGCGCTTCGCGCACCGGGCGCGGCAGGTCCTGCGCGCCGGCCTTGAAAGCAGCGCAGGCTACCGCTATTATTAGCACTCGCAAGAGTTGAGTGCTAACCGCGTTCGGCTTAATGGGATTTCGGGTTCTGAGCATCGCAACCCATTGTAATACATCGTATTTTTAATTTGGGAGCCAGCATGAAGATTCGTCCGTTACATGACCGCGTGATCGTCAAGCGCATTGAAGAGGAGCGCAAGTCCGCCGGCGGCATCGTGATTCCCGATACCGCTGCCGAGAAGCCAGACCAGGGAGAAGTTGTCGCAGTAGGCAAGGGCAAGAAGGACGATCAGGGCAAGCTGATTCCGATCGACGTGAAGGTGGGCGACCGCGTGCTCTTCGGCAAGTACTCCGGGCAGACGGTCAAGGTGAAAGGCGATGAGCTCCTCGTCATGCGCGAGGAAGACATCATGGGCGTCATCGAAGGCAACTGATAGCGATTAAGACTTAGGAGAACGCAACAATGCCAGCAAAAGAAGTGAGATTCCACGAAGGCGCCCGCGCCAAGATGGTTCACGGCCTGAACATCCTGGCCGACGCCGTCAAGGTGACGCTCGGGCCCAAGGGCCGCAACGTCGTGCTTGAGCGCTCGTTCGGCGCGCCGACCGTAACCAAGGACGGCGTCTCGGTCGCGAAAGAGATCGAGCTCAAGGACAAGTTCGAGAACATGGGCGCGCAGATGGTGAAGGAAGTGGCGTCGAAGACCTCCGACGTCGCCGGCGACGGCACCACCACCGCGACGGTTCTGGCGCAAGCCATCGTGCGCGAGGGCATGAAGTACGTGGCTTCGGGGATGAACCCGATGGACCTGAAGCGCGGCATCGACAAGGCGGTGGTTGCCGTGGTCGATGAGCTGAAGAAGGTCTCCAAGCCCTGCTCGAGCTCCAAGGAGATCGCGCAGGTCGGCGCCATCTCGGCGAACGCCGATCCAAGCATCGGCAAGATCATCGCCGATGCGATGGACAAGGTCGGCAAGGAAGGCGTGATCACCGTCGAGGATGGCAAGTCGCTCGAGAACGAGCTCGAGCTCGTCGAGGGCATGCAGTTCGACCGCGGCTATCTCTCGCCTTACTTCATCAACAACCCCGAGAAGCAGGTGGCGGTGCTCGAGGAGCCCTACATCCTCCTGCACGACAAGAAGATTTCCTCGATCCGCGAGCTGCTGCCGATCCTCGAGCAGGTGGCGAAGGCCGGCAAGCCGCTCCTCATCATCGCCGAGGAAGTGGAAGGCGAAGCGCTCGCCACCCTGGTGGTGAACAACATCCGCGGCATCCTGAAGACCGTCGCGGTCAAGGCGCCGGGCTTTGGTGACCGCCGCAAGGCGATGCTCGAAGACATGGCGATCCTCACCGGCGGCACCGTGATCTCGGAAGAGCTCGGTCTCAAGCTCGAGAACGCGACGCTCAAGGATTTGGGCCGCGCCAAGAAGATCGAGTCCGAGAAGGAAAACACCACCATCATCGACGGCGCTGGCGAGAAAAAGCAGATCGAGGGCCGCGTCAAGCAGATCCGCGTGCAGATCGACGAGGCGACCAGCGACTACGATCGCGAGAAGCTGCAGGAGCGCGTAGCGAAGCTGGCAGGCGGCGTGGCCGTCATCAAGGTCGGTGCCGCGACCGAAGTCGAGATGAAGGAAAAAAAGGCCCGCGTGGAAGACGCGCTGCATGCGACGCGCGCGGCGGTCGAGGAAGGCATCGTCCCGGGCGGCGGCGTGGCGTTCATCCGCGCGCGCCAGGCGCTCGAGGGCAAGCTGAAAGGCGACAATGACGATCAGGACGCTGGTGTACGCATCGTGATGCGCGCCCTGGAAGAGCCGCTGCGCATCATCGTCGACAACGCCGGCGCCGAGCCGTCCGTGGTGTTCAACAAGGTGCTCGAAAGCAAGGGCAACTACGGCTTCAACGCGCAGACCGAGGACTACGGCGATCTCGTGCAGCAAGGCGTGATCGACCCGACCAAGGTGACGCGCACCGCGCTGCAGAACGCGGCGTCGGTCGCCGGCCTGATGCTCACCACCGACGCGATGGTTGCGGAGTTGGTGGAAGAGAAGAAAGCCGGTGGCGGCGGCCACTCGCACGGCATGCCCGACATGGGCGGCATGGACATGTAAGTCCAGCTTCACCGCAGTCCACAGAAAGGGCCCAGCGATGGGCCCTTTTTGTTGATACCGGCCGGTATAATTCGCGCCTCCCCGCAGTATCCCGACACGGCCAAGTAGCTCAGTTGGTAGAGCAGAGGACTGAAAATCCTTGTGTCGGTGGTTCGATTCCGCCCTTGGCCACCAACACCTTTTAACCACCTGTTTGCGCGCCTCGTCGCACACTTGCGGCATGAGCGAAGCGCTCGTCGAGTCCACCGAGGTCAAGCCGGCCGCAGGCCTGCTCGATAACACGCCGATGACCGCCGGGCGGTACCTTGCGCATGTGGCGGTGCCCTGCCGCAACCTTGAGGAGACGGCGCGGTGGTATGCCGAGGTTCTCGGCGCGCAGCCGGTGCGCGTTCTCAAGGACCGCGTCACCTTCAGCTTCGGCGGCGTACTGCAGCTCGTCTGCCATCTCGAGCGCCGCGCGATCGAGCCCAATCCGCGTGCCTATCCCCGACATCACGGGCTTACCTTCCTGCGCATGGAGGATTTCGCGCGCTTGAGGGCACATGTCGAGAAGCTCGGTATCAAGTTCCTGGTGCGGCCGGCACTGCGCTTCGCCAAAACCGCACACGAGCATCAGACGTTCATGGTGGTCGACCCGTCCGGCAACGTGGTCGAGTTCAAGTGCTACGTGCGGCCGGAGTGCAGTTACTAGGCCCGCTCTGCGATCAGCACGACGTTCGAGCCACCGAAGGCAAACGAATTCGACATCACCGCTCGCGGCGGATCGACGCGCTCGGCGTGCAGCGGCACATGCCGCAGTTTGCAAGCGGGGTCCGGCTGTTCGAGGAACGCGGTCGGCGGGAGCCAGCCGCGAATGAGCGGCAGCAGAGCCGCGGCAAACTCGAGGGCGCCTGCGCCCCCGAGCAGGTGGCCATGCAAGGACTTGGTGGAGCTGACCGGCACCTGCGCTGCGCTCTCTGCGAAAACCGCGTTGATCGCTTCCGCTTCCACGATGTCGCCCACGGACGTGGCGGTGCCATGCGCGTTGATGTAGCCGATGGCACGCGGCGCGACGCCGGACTCGGCAAGCGCCTCGCGCATGGCGCGCACCTGGCCGTCGCGATCGGGCCGCGACATGTGCACGGCATCGCAGGAATTGCCGTAGCCGCTGAGGAGCGCGAGAATCGGCGCAGCGCGCGCCATCGCGCGCGAATAGTCTTCCAGCACGAAGGCAGCGGCGCCCTCACCGAGCACGAGCCCGGCGCGGCGCTTGTCGAAGGGCTTGCAGCTCGCCGCCGGGTCCTGGGCATCGGCCGGCGCCAGCGTGCGCAGCGCCTGCCAGGCGGCGAGCGTCGCGGGCGTGAGGAGCGCTTCCGAGCCGCCGGCGACAATCGCGTCGGCGCGGCCCGCCTGGATCGTACGCATGGCCTCGCCAAGCGCCATTGCGGAGGAGGAGCAGGCCGTGGCGTAGTTCGCGAAAGGCCCGCGCAACCCGTGGCGCACGGCGACGTTAGCGCCGGCCGCATTATTCATCGCCATCACCACGGTCAACGGCCGGGCGCGCCACTGCCCGGCGCTGTAGATCTGCTTGTAGGCGTTTTCAAGGGTATGCGCGCCGCCAAGACCGGTGCCCCAATAGACGCCGATGCGCTCCGGCGCGCCGCCGAGATCGAGCGCGCTCGCGGCGAGCGCCTGTGCCGCCGCGCCGAGGGCGAAGTGCGTAGCGCGATCGAGATTGGCGGCCTCCGCTTCGGCAAGGAGCGCGCCCGGCGTCCAGTCGGTGAGGGCGCCTACCTGCACGCCGGAGCCCTGCACCGTCTCGGGCGTAAGCCGGCGAATGCCGGGACGCGCGTCGACGAGCGCGCGGTGGAAGTCCTCGAGGGTGCAGCCCAGCGGCGAGATCACTCCCGCCCCGGTGACCGCGACGCGGCGCTCCGCCATGCCCGGTGTCAGGCCTTGCCGGCGGCCGTCAGCGCGGCGGCGATATGACGCTCCAGGTCGGCGAGCGTGCGGATGCCCTTCAGGTCCTCATCGGAGACGCTGACGCCGAACTCCTCCTCGACCTTGAACATGAACTCGATGAAAGAGAGCGAGTCGATGCCGAGCTTGTCGAGCGGCGCGGCCGGATCGAGAGCTTTCGCATCGAGCGAGAACTCCTTGCTGGCGAGATCCTTGATGCGCGCGAGCGTGTCCATCGGGAGCCAATTATAGTCGGTGGTAAAGTCAATTCATGGTGACAGCGCGCCGAAAGAGCAGCGACAGGCCGGCGCCGCGCGTTTCCGCTCTCCTCGGCCTGCAGAAGGTTGAACTCTTCAAGGGGCTCGACTCTGCAAGCCTGCGCGAGATCGCCCAGCAATGCACCTGGACGCGGTACAAGGCGAACGTCACCGTCATACGGCGCGCGGACGCCGATCGTGCGGTGCACTTCGTGATCTCCGGCTTGGTGCGCCTCGCTGCACCGTCAGCTCGCGGCCGCACGCTCACGCTGCGTGATGTGCCGGCGGGCGACGTGTTCGGCGAGCATTCGGCGATCGACGGCCGCGGCCAGTTCGCCGATGTCCTCGCTGTGCGCGAGTCGCTCGTCGCATCGATGACGGCGGAAGCGTTCCGCGGACTGCTCGCGAGCCATCCCACGGTGCGCGAGCGGCTGCTGCGGCGCCTCGCCGGCTCGGTACGCGAGCTCGGTCAGCGCTTGCTCGAGCTCGGCGCGCGCCGCGTTGGCGACCGCGTGCTCGGCGAGCTCGTGCGCATGGCCTACGCGGCCGGCATCGTCGACAACAGCGCGCGCATCGAACGTGCGCCGCACCACCGCGAAATCGCGGACCGTGTCGGCACGGGCCGCTCCGAGGTGACGCGCGAGCTCTCGCGCCTCGCGCGGCAGGGATTGATCGAGCGCCAGGGCCGCGCGCTCCTCCTGCGGGACGTGGCGGCGCTCGAGCGGCTCGCGGGCAGCTCGCCGGCGGATCAGACCCAGGGCGAGGCGGAGCCGGCGGAGGAGCTGCGCCGTATTGCCAGCTGGGAGGCGCCGCGCCTGCGGCGTGCCGTGCTGGTGGCCGATGCGATGCACGCTGCCGGCCTGATGGAGCGCGACGAGGAGCGCACGCTCAAGCGCTGGCGCACGTTTTTCGCGCAGGCGACCGCCGAGATCATTCCGACGCACGCCGGCCGCAGCCTGTCGCGCAACGTGAGCGACGGTTTCCTCGCCGAGTTCGCCGATGCGATGCTAGCGGTGCGCTGCGCCTTCGAGCTGCATCAAGAGCTCGCCCGTTCCAACGCCCGCAGCAAAGCACAGCCGCTCGGGTTGCGCATCGGCATCCACGTCGCCGATGTCATCGTCGAGACGTTCAACGTGCTGGGCGACGGCGTCAACGTGGCGGCGCGCCTCGCGGAGCTCGCCAATGCCGGCGAGACCATCGTGTCCGCCGCCGTGCGTGATCAGCTGACGAGCGGGGTCGAGGCCTCGGTCGAGGATCTCGGCGAGCAGCATCTGCGAAACCGCAGCCGCACCGAGCGCGCCTTCCGGCTCTGGCCCGCGGCGCACACCGCTGTGGCGACGCCGAGCGCGGCGCTACGCGCCCATGGCCGGCCCTCGGTTGCCGTAATCCCGTTCCAGCTGCGCACCGATGACACGCGCCTTGCTTTCATCGGCGACGGCCTCGCCGACGAAACCATCGCTTCGCTCTCGCGGGTCGCCGACTTTTTCGTGACCTCGCGCCTTTCCTCGATGGCTTTTAGGCGCGCGCCGCTCGGCCTGCGCACCATCGGCGAGATGCTGGGCGTCCAGTACGTGCTCTCCGGCAGCGTGCAGACCGCCGCCGCGCGCGCGCTTGTGACAGCGGAGCTCGCCGACACCCGCGACGGCAGCATCGTCTGGAGCGAGCGCTTCGAGGGCGACTTCGCCGACGTATTCGCCATGCAGGGCGAGCTTGCCCGCAAAGTGGTGCAGAGCGTGACGCCGGTGGTACGCTCGATCGAGCTGCGCCGCGCGCGCATTACCAGTTTCGAAGAGCTCGATGCCTACGGCATCACGCTGCGCGGCGTGGAGCTGATGCACCGGCAGTCGCGCGAAGACTTCTTCGCCGCCCGCCAAGCGTTCGAAACCGCGATCGCGCGTAACCCCGTGTCGCCCTCGCCACACGCCTGGCTCGCGAAGTGGCACATCCTGTGTGTCTTGCACGGCATGAGTGAGGCGCCCGCCCAGGACTTCGACGATGCGACCGCCTCGGCCGCGCGCGCGCTTACTTGCGACGCCGAGGACGCGCTCGCGCTTGCCGTCGACGGGTTCGTCACCGCCTGGTCGCGCCATGATCTCGATACCGCCGAAGTGCGGCTCGCGCAGGCGGTAAGTGCCAACCCGAATGAGCCGCTCGCCTGGCTGCATCGCGCGATTACGCACGCTTGGCGCGGGCGGGGCGCCGAAGCCGTGCAGTGCGCCGACCAGGCGCTTTCGCTTTCCCCGCTGGACCCGATGATGTATTACTTCAATTCGCTTGCCGGCATGGCGCATCTCGTCGCCGAGCAGTACGACCGCGCCATCGAACTCTCAATGCGCTCGCTCCGGGAGAATCGCCTGCATACGCCGAGCTTGCGCACGCTGGTGGCAGCCTTCGTGCACACCGGGCGGCTCGATGAAGCCCGGCACAGCATGGCCGAGCTGCGTCAGCTGGAACCCGCCCTGACGGCGAGCGTGTTAGAAGCGCGTTATCCGGGCCGCGACAGCCCGCAGGCTGGACGCTTCATCGGCGCGCTGCTCGAAGCCGGTCTGCCGCGATAGCGACGCGCTGATCGAAACGCCGGCGGAGATCGCGAGAATCGCGACGACTTCGCCGGACGAGGGAACCTCCCCGAGGAAGATGACGGCCAGGATGGCGCTAAGCGCTGGCACCAGCGCGATCATCGCGCTCGATCGCTCCGCTCCCAGGCGGGAGATGGCGCAGTTGAATGCGATGAGCGATACGCAACCGATCAGCACGCCCTGCCACAGCGTTTGCCAGAGCAGCTCCATCGGCGCCACGCGCCAAAGCGGCTCCGTCGCCGACCACAGATGCCAAGGCACGACGATTAGGCCCGAATAGATCGTCACGATGGCGGCTGCCTGTATCGCGCTCACTCCCCAGCTGCGAAGCTGCAGCACGTAAAGAGCGCCAAGCGCTGAGGCGGCGAGGAACATGCAATCGCCCGCCAGCACCGCTGGGTCGTGCCTGCCCGCGCCCAAGGACGTAAGGACCAGCACGCCGATCGCACATAACGTCGCGCCGATCGCGATACGCGGCGCCGGCCGCCGCGCGAAGACCAGGAAGCCGAGCAACGCAACCCAGCTCGAGCACACGCCCGGGCCGAGCGCCGCCTGATGGTTGGCCGGCGCAAATTCCAGGCCGCAAATCACGAGCGCGCCCATGCCGGCGCCCTGGAACAGCGTCAGTGTCAGGCCGCGCAACCACGCTTCTCGGCTGATGGTGCGCAAATGCGTCAGCAGATAAGGCAGGAAGAGGAGGGCTCCGACGCCGAAGCGCAGCGTTATGAGCTCCTGCGCGCTAAATGACCCAGTGACTCCCGCGCGGGTCGCCACCGGATAGGCCGCCCAGATAAGCACAGCGATTGCCGCGGCGAGATAGCCGTTCACCGCGCGTGCACCGGGCAGGCGCCGCGCCGGCGCCGCCGCACCTCCGTGGCATAGGCGCCGACTTCGCGCGGCTTCACGATGTTGTTCTCGTAGCGTTCCCACGCCTGCGCCGGGAAATCCGCCAGCGAGCGCACCATGCCGAAACGGCTCGTCGCCTCATCGGCATACGTGCTGCGATGGAGCGGCTGTACCTGCAGCACGGGAATTTCAGTACTGAAAACGATCGGCACGTCGGTCTTAATAAGCCGTATGTTTGTGAAGAGCGGCCCGAACCAGCGGTCGCTCTCGACGATGCCTTCGTAGGGTTCGTAGGCGAGATTGCGCGGCAGATTGGCCGGTGGCCGCACCAGAATGCTCCAGTTCTCCGCGCTCTCGACGAAGAGTCCAGTCCACAGCTGGATGATGCCTGGCTCCGGAATCGCGCTGAGGAATGGTGGCGCAAACCCGCGCAGCCGTTTCGGCGCCGCACGGTCGAACACCGCCTGGAAACCTGGAAACTGTGCGCTGGTGAGCGGATACCAACTCTTTGCGCCGCGATAGGTCCAGATGATTTGCGATCCGTCCCATTGCAGCGTGAAATCGATGGGCGGAAACACGTACCAGCCGAAGGACGATGCCGTCCTTAGCGCCTCGCAGTATTGAAATCCACGTGACGGCAGCGTTCCCAGTCCTGACGCATCCGCGCGGATCGGTGCACGGATGCCGGGCACTGCCCCGTAGAACGTCACCACGGGGTTCGACTGGAGTGTTTCTCCCATAGGTGGCCGACTATTTCCGCAGGCTGACCGGCATCGAGCCCCCGCCAAAACGGACCGTGCGAGAGTCCTGCGTCAACGAGTCCGCCGCACGCACCGCGCGCGGCATGGAGCCGCCGCCGTAGCGCACGCGGCGGGCGTCAGCGATTTTCTTGGACGGCTTGCGCACGACTTGGCTTTGCTTCTTCGACATAGCGTGTTCTCCTCGGAGTTTTGGTTCGCGCTGCAAATGCAGCGCGCCCGGCGATTGGCGCAAAAAACCCACCCCTTCATAAAACGGGCGTGCGGCGCAAACAATGAAAGGTTTTGCTTCGCGTTCCTTTGCGCCGGCCGGCCTGCGCGCCATAGAGGCGCAACGCCGGGCGAACCCTTCGCCGGCCGGGGCGTACGCCGATCACTGCGTGGGTTTCGCATAAAGGTGTGCGTAAACGCACAAATTGGAGCGATTAGCCGGCCGCGCCTTGCAGGACGTTAGAAATATCTTGTAGTGTCCTGGCTTATTCTTTGATGTTTAATGGAATCTTCTTCCGAAGCTCTCGCCTGGGCGCCGGAAAAAGAAGCGCCGCGTCGACCGGAAGCGGTTGACGCGGCTTTCATCAGCGGTGCGCCCGCGAACGGCCCGCAGCGCCGATTGGCTTTCGGCGCGGTGGCCGTGTCTGCGCTCGTCTTCATTGCCGCGATTCCGTTCGCCAGCGTGCAGCTCGCGGCGTTGCCGCCCTTCATTGCGGCTTACCAGGCGGCGCTCGTCGTCTGCGACCTGATTACCGCGACGCTGCTCTTCGGCCAGGCGCGCCATCAGCCCGCGCCGCCTCTTCGGGTGCTCGCCGGCGGCTATCTCTTTACGGCCGGGATTGCCGTCAGCCACACGCTGAGCTTCCCGGGTTTGTTCGCGCCCGGCGGCCTGCTCGGTGCGAGCCCCCAGACCACCGCGTGGCTCTACATGTTCTGGCACGCCGGTTTTCCGCTCTTCGTCATTGCGTACGCGCGGTCGAAGTCCGCTTGGCCGTCCGCGACGTGGCGAAACGTCGCCCTCGCCGGCGTCGCGGGCATTACGCTGGCCGTGGGGCTGCTCACTTGGCTTGCGACTCGTGGCGTGGCGCTCTTGCCGGCAATCATGAATGGCAACCACTACACGCCGGCGCTCGTCTTCGTCGTCTCGAGCGTCTGGCTCTTGAGCGCGGCCGCGCTCGTTGCGCTGTGGCGCGCAAAGCCGCACAGCGTGCTCGATCTGTGGTTGATGGTGGTGATGTTTGCGTGGCTCTGCGACATCGGGCTCGCGGCGGTATTCAACGCCGGCCGCTACGATTTCGGCTTTTACGCCGGCCGCATTTACGGCCTGCTCGCCGCGAGCTTCGTGCTGGTCATGCTGCTCCTCGAGAACGGCGCGCTGCAGGCTCGGGAGGCACGCGCGCACGCAAGCGACCAGCGCTCGCTCGCGCGGCACGCTGAAAGGCTGCGCATCCTGGCGGCGATCGACCAGGCGGTGGCTGCCGAGCAGCCGGCCGATGCCATCGCTGCGGCCGTGATCCAGCCGCTGCGCGAGCTCCTGGGCGTGCCGCGCGCCATCGTCAACAAGTTCGACCTTGCGACGGATCAGGTCGAGTGGATCGCAGCCGCCGGCCGTCGGCGCACGCACGTTGGGCCTGGCGTGCGCTACTCGCTCGCGCTGATGGGCGATGTCGGCGCGCTGCGCCGCGGCGAACCGCAACTCATCGATGTGCACCGATTGCCTTCCGGTCGGGAAGCGGACGCGCTGCTCGCCTCGGGGGTGCGCTGGTACATCGCGATGCCGATGATTGCCGGCGGCGAGCTGATCGGCGCGCTCAGCTTCGGCGGCGATCACCCGCAGTTCAGCGCTGAGCAGCTCAACATCGCCCGCGAGGTGGCGACGCAGCTCGCGATCGCGACCACGCAGACGCGCCTGCTCGAGCGTATTCGCGCGCATGCCGCGGAGCTCGAGTCGAAGGTGCGCAACCGTACCGCGGCGCTCGAGGCAGCCAATCGCGAGCTCGAGAGCTTCAGCTACTCGGTCTCGCATGACCTGCGGGCGCCGCTGCGCGCGATAGACGGCTACGCGCGGATGCTGGAAGAGGACTACGCCGGGCGCCTGGACGCCGAAGGGCGGCGGCTCATCGAGGTCGTGCGCGGCAATGCCAGCAAAATGGGCCAGCTGATCGACGACCTGCTCGCCTTCTCTCGGCTCGGCCGCCAGGAGCTTCTCAAGCAGCGCATCGACATGACGGCGCTGGTGAGGGAAGTGGTGCAGGAACTTGCGCCCGGGCCGCGAACGCGGATCGAGCTGGCCGATCTGCCGGCGGCCGCGGCCGACCGCGCGCTTCTCAAGCAGGCGTGGCTCAACCTCGTTGGCAACGCGCTCAAGTACAGCGCGAAGCGCCGCGACCCTTGCATCGAGCTCGGCGCGCGCCGGGAAGCGCAAGCGACGGTTTACTGGACACGCGACAACGGCGTCGGTTTCGACATGCGCTACGCCGAAAAGCTGTTTGGCGTGTTTCAGCGGTTGCATTCCAGTGAGGAGTTTCCCGGAACCGGCGTCGGCCTCGCGATCGTCCAGCGCGTGATCCAGCGCCACGGCGGACGCGTCTGGGCCGAGGGCCGGCCGGGCGAGAGCGCGACCTTTTATTTTTCTTTGCCGAACGCGGATGAAGCCGATGGCGAACCTGGCGCAAATTGAGATCCTTCTGGTGGAGGACAGCGCCGAAGACGCCGAGATGACCCTGCGCGCGCTGCGCAAGAACAATCTCGCGAACCGCGTGCACTGGGTCAAGGACGGCGAGCATGCGCTTGACTATCTGTTTGGCCGGCACGGCCATGGGCAGGGCTCGCCGCTCCAGGCGCCCAAGCTGGTGATGCTGGATCTCAAGATGCCGAAGGTCGACGGCATCGAGGTGCTGCGCGAGCTGAAAGCGCATGCCCAGACGCGCGCGATTCCGGTAGTCGTCATGACCTCGTCCAATGAAGAGCGCGATGTGGTGGAGGCCTACCGCCTCGGCGTGAATAGCTACATCGTCAAGCCGGTCGGCTTCGAGGCGTTCCTCGAAACCGTGTCGAAGATCGGCCTGTACTGGGTACTGACGAACCGCACGCCGGCATGAACACCATGATTACTCCGACGATTCGTGTGCTGCTCACCGAGGACGTGGCGAGCGATGCCGAGCTCGAAGTGCGCGAGCTCAAGCGTGCCGGGCTGCGCGTCGCCTCGCGCATCGTCGAGAGCCAGGAGTCGTTCGAGGCGGCGCTGCGCGAATTCGCACCGGACATCATCCTTTCGGATTTCTCCATGCCGCAGTTCGACGGCATGGCGGCGCTGCGGCTCGCCACGCAATTCTGTCCGGACGTGCCCTTCATTTTCGTCTCCGGCACCATCGGCGAGGAGTATGCAATCCGCGCCCTGAAAAACGGTGCGACCGACTACGTGCTGAAAGCAAACCTGGTGCGCCTGCCCGCGGCGGTCGAGCGCGCGCTTGCCGAGGCACAGGAGCGGCGCGACAAGCGGCGTGCCGAGGCCGAGCTCGATCTCGCGCGCGAGCGCCTCACCAGCATCTTTACCTCCATCCCGGACGTGCTCTGGTCGGTCGATCCGCAGACCGGCGAAGTAATCTATGTAAGTCCGGCGGCGAAGGAGGTATTCGGCTACGAGCCTCAGGAGCTGTTGGTCGACCCGGAACGCTGGAAGCAGCAGATCCATCCCGCCGATCGCGACGCGGTGCTGAACGCCTGGCGACGCGTGCATCACGGCGAAGCTTTTGATTTCGATTACCGCATCATCGTGCCGGGCCGCGGCGAGCGCTGGATCAACGCGCGCGGCAAGCTGGTGCGCGGCGCCGACGGCCGTCCCGAGCGCATCGACGGCCTTGCGCGCGACATGACCGAGCAGTTCGAGCACCGCGCCCGTATCGCGCGCTTGTCGCGTATCCGCGACTTCACGAGCAGCATCAATTCCACCCTGGTGCGCGTGCGCGAGCGTGACGCTCTGTTCGAGGCGATTTGCCGCATCGCCGTGGACATCGGCAACTTTGCCGGCGCGCACGTCGGCATGCTGCGCGATGACGGCATGGTGCAATGGGTCGCGCGCCGCGGCACGAGCGTCGGGCACCTGAGTTCCATCGCGGTCGCCATGTCGCCGGATACGCCGGCGGGACGCACTATCGGCAGCACGGCGCTGCGCACCGGCAGGCCGGCGTTGTGGAATGATGTGGCGGGCGACCCCGAGGTGCCGGCGCGCGATCGGCCGCGCTTCCTCGAGAGCGGCATCGGCGCTGCCGCCAGTTTTCCATTGTTGGTAGACGGCAGGCCGATCGGCCTCCTCGGGCTGCATGCGCACGAGCCCGGCTTCTTCGACCAGGACGAGCTGCGCATGTTGGAAGAGCTCACGGCGAACATCTCCTTCGCGCTGGAGCTCATCGTGAAGCACGACCAGCTCACTTATCTCGCGCTTTATGACCCGCTGAGCGGGCTGCCCAACCGGACGTTATTCCACCAGCGGCTGAGTGAGGCGCTGCAGGCGAGGCGAACCGAGCGTTCCAAGCTCGCGCTCGTCATCACCGACCTCGAGCGCTTCAAGGCGATCAACGACACGCTCGGCCGGCAGTTGGGCGACTCCCTGCTCAAGGCCGTGGCACAGCGTTTGCGCGAGGCCGTCGGCGACATCGGCCGCGTGGCGCGCCTCGGCGGAAACGTGTTCGCGCTGATGTATGCGGATATCGGCAACGCGGAAAGCGTGGCGCGGAGATTGGAGGCGGCCGACGTTTTCGGCACGCCGTTCGACATCGCCGGCCACGAAGTGCGCGTAACCGCGAAGACCGGCATCGCGGTTGCACCCGAGGACGGCGAGGATGCGGACGCGCTCTTCCGCAATGCCGAGGCGGCGCTCAAGCGCGCAAAGGAAACCGGCGAGCGCTATCTTTTCTACGCGCCGAGCATCAACGCGCGCGTCGCCGAGCAGGTCCAGCTTGAGCACCGCCTGCGCAAGGCGGTCGAGCGCGGCGAGTTCGCGCTTCACTTTCAGCCAAAGGTGGATCTCGCCACGCGCGAGATCGTCGGCCTCGAGGCGCTGCTGCGTTGGCAGGGCGACGACGGCGCGGCGGTGCCGCCGGGGAAGTTCGTCCCGGTGCTGGAGCAGACCGGGCTGATCTTCGAGGCGGGCCAGCAGGTGCTCGGTGCGGCGAAGCGCCAGTACGCCGCCTGGCGCGCAAAGGGCCTTGCCGTGCCGCGTATCGCGGTGAACGTGTCGGCGGTGCAGCTGCGCCGCAAGAGCTTTGTTCAGGACGTGAGCGACGCGCTCGGCGCGATCACCAGCGACGGCGGCGGCGTCGACCTGGAGATCACCGAGAGCCTGCTCATGTCGGATGTCGACGAGAGCATCCGCAAGCTGCGAGAGCTGCGCGAGATGGGACTTCGCATGGCGCTGGATGACTTCGGCACCGGCTACTCGTCGCTTGCCTACCTTAGCCGGCTGCCGGTCGATACGCTGAAGATCGATCGCAGTTTCGTCCATGGCGCGACCGAGCATGCCAGCCACACGAGCATCATCTCGGCGATTATTTCGCTCGCGGAGGCGTTGCGCCTCAAGGTGGTCGCCGAGGGCGTCGAGACCGAGCAGCAGGCGCAGCTGCTGCGGCTCCTGCGCTGCGACCAGGCGCAGGGCTTCCTTTTCAGCCGGCCGCTGCCCGCGTCGCAGCTCGAGGCACTGCTTAAACCCTTATAATCTGCGGCCTTAGCTCGGCCGCGGATGTCTCTCTTCGCCCTCGGACTCAACCATCAGACCGCGCCGCTCGCAGTGCGTGAGCGCGTGGTGTTCCATGTCGAGCGGTTGCGCGAGGCGCTCGGCGAGCTCAAGCGCGGCCTGGCGCGCGAGGCGGCGATCCTCTCCACCTGCAATCGCACCGAACTCTACGTGGCGGGCGATGAGCCGGTGGCGGCGGCGCAGTGGCTCGAGCGCTACCACCGCTTCGAGCCCGAGGGCTTGAGCCCCTACCTCTACACCCTGCCTCGCGAGCAGGCGGTGCGGCACGTGTTTCGCGTCGCCGCAGGCCTCGATTCCATGGTGCTTGGCGAGCCGCAGATCCTCGGGCAGCTGAAGGAGGCGGCGCGCGCCGCGGAGTCGGCCGGCACCCTCGGTACGCTGCTGCACAAGCTCTTCCAGCGCTCCTTCGCCGTGGCGAAGGAAGTGCGTTCGACCACCCGCCTGGGCGCCGAGAGCGTCTCCATGGCCGCCGCCGCCGTGCGGCTCGCAGCGCGCATCTTTCCGCGCATGAGCGACCAGCGCGTGCTCTTTATCGGCGCAGGCGAGATGATCGAGCTTTGCGCCACGCATTTCGCCGCGCAGTCGCCTGCGCGCATCGCGGTGGCGAACCGCACGCTCGAGCGCGCCGAGAAGCTTGCCCGGCGCTTCAGCGCGCAGCCGATCGAGCTGCGCTCGCTCGCCGAGCATCTGCATGAATTCGACATCGTCGTCTCATGCACTTCCTCCTCCCTGCCCATTCTCGGCAAGGGGCTGGTCGAGCGGGCGTTGCGCGCTCGGCGGCGCCGGCCGATTTTCATGGTGGACCTCGCGGTGCCGCGTGATATCGAGCCGGAGGCGGGCGAGCTGGACGACGTCTTTCTCTACACCCTCGACGACCTCGGCCAGGTGGTGAGCGCGAACCTCGACACGCGCCGCTCGGCGGTGGCGCAAGCCGAGGCGATCATCGATACGCAGGTCGGGCAGTTCATGCACTGGATGCGCTCGCGCGAGAACGTGCCGCTGATCCGTGCGCTGCGCGGCCGCGCCGACGACGCACGCCGCGAGGAGCTCGAGCGCGCGCTGAAGGCGCTTGCACGGGGCGAGGAGCCGCGCCAGGTGCTCGATGCGCTGTCCCAGGCTCTGGTCAACAAGCTGCTGCATGCGCCGACCCGGGCGCTGCACGACACCGCCGGCGAGGAGCGCCAAGCGCTCACCGAGCTGCTCGCGCGCCTGTACCGCCTGCAGTGAAGGCCACGCTTCGCGCCAAGCTCGACAGCCTCGTCGCGCGGCGCGGCGAGCTCGATCAGCTGCTCGCCGCCGAGGACGCCACCCGCGACATGGAGCGTTTTCGCAGCCACTCGCGCGAGCACGCCGAGCTCTCGACCATCGTCGGCCTCTATGACGAGTACCGCAAGGCCGAAGGCGACGCCGAAGCGGCGCGCGAGCTTTCTCTCGATGAGGAGTTGAAGGGCGCGCGCTCGGCGATGGAGCGTCTCGAGGGCGAGCTGCAGAAGGCGCTCCTGCCGAAGGATCCGAACGACGATCGCAATGTCTTCCTCGAGATCCGCGCCGGCACCGGCGGCGACGAATCGGCACTCTTCGCGGGCGATCTCTTCCGCATGTACACGCGCTACGCCGAGCGCAGCCGCTGGCAGGTGGAGATTATCTCTGAGAGCCCCTCCGAGCTCGGCGGCTACAAGGAAGTCATCGCGCGCATCGTCGGCCAGGGTGTCTATTCGCGGCTCAAGTTCGAGTCGGGCGGCCATCGCGTGCAGCGTGTGCCGGCCACCGAGGCCCAAGGCCGCATTCACACGTCCGCCTGCACCGTGGCGGTGCTGCCCGAAGCAGACGCGGTGAACGAAGTCGTGCTGAATCCGGCGGAGCTGCGCATCGACACCTTCCGCGCCTCCGGCGCGGGCGGTCAGCACGTGAACAAGACCGAATCGGCCATCCGCGTCACGCACCTTCCGACCGGCATCGTGGTGGAGTGCCAGGATTCGCGCTCGCAGCACAAGAACCGCGAGAAGGCGCTCGGCGTGCTGGCCGCGCGCATCCGCGACAAGCAGGAGCGTGAGCAGCAGGCGAAGACCGCGTCGACCCGCAAGTCGCTCATCGGCTCGGGCGATCGCTCCGAGCGCATCCGCACGTACAACTTCCCGCAGGGCCGCGTCACCGACCACCGCATCAACCTGACGCTCTACAAGATCGACCGCATCATGGACGGCGAGCTCGACGAGCTGCTCGACGGGCTCGCCAACGAATTCCAGACCGAGCAGCTCAGCCAGCTCGCCGAAGAAGCCGCTTGACTCTCATTTGACTATCGAGCAGGCGCTGAGCCAAAGCGGTCTCGACGTCCGCGAAGCGCGCATCCTGCTCGCTGCCGCGTCGGGCTTCAGCCAGGCTGCCGTGCTTGCCTTCGCCGAGCGCGCGCTGTCGGCGGACTGCGCAGAGCGGTTCGCCGATTTCGTCGCGCGGCGCCGGCGCGGTGAGCCGGTCGCCTACATCCTCGGTGAGCAGGAGTTCTACGGGCTGCGCCTCGCGGTCACGCCCGCCGTTCTGATCCCGCGGCCGGAGACCGAGCTACTTGTCGATCTCGCGCTCGAGCGCGAGTTCGGGCGCGCGGTCGACCTCGGCACCGGGTGCGGCGCCATCGCCCTTGCGCTCAAGCAGCAGCGCCCGGCTGCGCGCCTGATCGGTGTCGATGCCAGCGCGGCGGCCCTGGCAGTGGCGCGCCGCAACGGGGTGAAGCTAGCTCTTGAGGTCGACTGGCGTCACGGCCGCTGGTGCGAGCCCCTGGGCGCGGAGCGCTACGACCTGATCGTGACGAATCCCCCCTACGTCGCGGAAGGCGACCCGCATCTCGCGGCGCTCTCCCATGAGCCGGCGCAGGCGCTCGTTGCCGGTGCCGACGGCCTCGCCGCGATCCGCGTCATTACCGCGCAAGCGCCCGCCCATCTCAGCGCCGGCGCCTGGCTCCTCATCGAGCACGGCATGGGGCAGGACGCGGCGGTGCGTAGCCTCCTGCGCAGTGCAGGCTTGAGGGAGGTGCAAACTTGGCGCGATCTCGCCGGAATACCGCGGGTTTCCGGCGCCAGGCGGTAAAATGGCGCCTATGGATATCAAACAGCGCATCAAGGAACAGGTGATGGGCGCGCCCGTCGTGCTCTACATGAAGGGCACGCCGCAGATGCCGCAATGCGGCTTCTCGGCGCTCGCCGTGCAGGTGCTGAACGCCTGCGGCGTGCACGACTTCGCGAGCGTCAATGTGCTTGCCGACGCGGACATCCGCCAGGGCATCAAGGAATACGCCAACTGGCCGACGATCCCGCAGCTCTACATCAACGGCGAATTTGTCGGCGGCTCGGACATCATGCGCGAGATGTACCAGTCCGGCGAGCTGCAGAAACTCCTAGAGGCCACGCGCCAGAAGGCGTAGCGCCGCGCGCACCTGCGCGAGATAGCCGCCGCCGAAGAGGTTCAGGTGGTTGAGCAGGTGATACAGGTTGTACAGGTGCTTGCGCAGCTCGTAACCCGGAGCTAGCGGCCAGGCGGCGTTGTACGCCGCATAGAACTCCTGCGCGAAGCCGCCGAAGAGCTCGGCCATCGCGAGATCCGCTTCGCGATCGCCGTAGTACACCGCCGGGTCGAACAGCACGGGGGCGCCATCGGGCAGAAACGCGGCGTTGCCGCTCCACAGATCACCGTGCAGGAGCGAAGGCGTCGGCTCATGACCTTCCAGCAGCCGCCACACCGGCGGCACCTCGATGCGGTAGCCATTGGCGAGTGCGAGCGCAATCTGCGGTTCGAGCCGTCGCTCGCGCCAGAAGGCGATCCAGCTTTCGCGCCAGCCGTTTTGCTGCGGCGTGGAGCCGATGTAGTTGTCGCGCTGCCAGCCGAAGCGATCGGCCTGGTGCCGATGCACGCTCGCGAGCATGGTGCCGAGCGCCGCAGAGTCGCCGCTTGAGCGCAGGTCGAGAAATTCCAGCAGCAGGTACGCACTGTCGCCCAGCGCACCATGCGCGAGCGGCTCCGGCGTCGTGCCACCGGCGCCGCGCAGCGCGCGCAGGCCATCGGCCTCGGCAGCAAAGGTATCGGCGAAGCGCGCTTCGTTCAGCTTGAGGAACACTGCACGACCGTCGCGCTCCCCGCGGTAGCAGCGATGGATGCACCCGCCGCTGACCGGCGCGGCGTGCGTAATGCCGAGCCCGGCGAAGTTCACCCGGAGGTGAGCCGCGTGTTCGCGAGGTTCAGCCGCTCGAGCAGGATGGCGATGAAGGCACGGTCGAACTTGCTGCGGCACGAGACGCTCGCCTGCTCGAGATCGGCGACGCGCATGCGCAGCAGGCGCGACGCTGCCGCTGCCGTAACGGTGGCACTGCGTTGCGGGTCGCTCGCCGAAAGGTAGGTCATCTCGCCGAAAGGCTCGCCGCCGCCCAGCACTGTGAGGAGCTTCTTGTTCTTGCTGACGTGCATCTCGCCGTCGATCAGCACGCAGAAGAAGTCGCCCGCTTCGCCTTCGCGCAGCACCACGGTGCCGGCGCTCACGTGCTCCCAGATGCCGTGCTTCACCACCTCCCAGAGCTCCTGGTCGGTGAAGGCGGCAAAGAAGCGCATCGAGCGCAGCAGTGCGAACTTGTCTGCTTCGCCGAAGGTTTCGCGCCGCGCCTCGCCGAGGCCGGCACGCAGCGCGGCGATAAGATCCTCCGCGAATTCGTCGCCGCTCTGGTAGCGCTTGGCGACATCCTTGTGCATCGCACGCCGCACGATGCGGTCGAGCGCGGCGGGCACTTGCTGCCGCTCCGCGGAAGGTGGCGGCGGCTCGTGCTGCGTGATCTGGTAGATCATGGCGTACTTGTTGGTGCCGCGGAATGGCAGCACGCCCGTGAGCATCTGGTACATCACCACGCCGAGCGAATAGAGATCGGTGCGGTGATCCACCAGCTCCTCGCGGATCTGCTCCGGCGACATATAGGCCGGCGAGCCGACGCCGGTGATCTGCGTGGTTTCGGCGCCGATGTTGAGCGCGAGGCCGAAGTCGCTGATGCGCACATCGGTGGGCGCGCTCGAGTAGAGAATGTTGCCCGGCTTGATGTCGCGGTGCGTTACGCCGAGCATGTGCGCGTAGGCGAGCGCGCGCGTGCACTTGAAGATGATCTCCACCACCTGCTCGAGCCCAAGCAGATGGTCCGGGGCGCAATAGAGCTCCATCGTGCCGCCCGGGACGTACTCCATCACGATGTAGCCGGAGTCTTCGCCGATGCCGGCATCGTAAATCTGCGCGATGTGCGGATGCTCGAGCTTGCCGGCGAGCGAGGCTTCGGTGAAGAAGAGCTTGCGGAAGAGCCGCCCGCGCACCGGATCGCGCAGCGCCTCGGGGAAGATGCGCTTTACCGCCACCTCGCGGTTGCGAAACGGGTCCTGGCACAGGAACACCTCCGAGGTCGCCCCTTCGCCGAGCTTGCGCACGATCGGGTAATTCGCGACGCGCTCCACCTTAAACCCCTGAAAGCCGCAGGTTCGCCATGGCGAGACGATCCGCCAGAATCGCCATAAAGGCGCGGTCGAAGTTGTGCCGGCAGCCCTCGGAAACGCGCGCGAGCTTCGCCGTCGGGATATAGATGATGTCCGCCTCCGCGGTCACCGTCACATCGGCGCCGCGGCGTTTGTCCTTCTTCGAGAGATACGCCATCTCGCCGAAAGGCTCGCCCGGCCCCAGCACGTTGAGGAGCTTGCCGCGTTTAGTCACCGTGACTTCGCCCTCGGCGAGGATGCAGAACTCATCGCCCGCCTCGCCTTCCTTCATCAGCGCCTGGCCTGCCTCGAGGTGCCGCCAGGTCGAGATGTGCGCCACCTCCCACAGCTCGGCATCGGAGAATTCCTGGAAGAAGCCGAGCGTGCGCAGCGTCTCGAAGCGATCGGAGTCGGCGAAGCGCTGCGCCCGGCGGGCGCCGCTACGCTCGGGGCGAAGCACGTGCGCGAGCTCGCGGGAGAAGTCCGCCCATTCCTGAAAGCGCTCACCGAGCTCGCGTGCCATCGCCCGCATCACCACCGCGTCGATCTCGGACGGCAGCGCCGGCCGCAGTCGCGACGGCGGCGCCAGCTGCGAATGCGTGATCTGGTAGACGAGGCTGTAGTTATTCGCGCCCTGGAAAGGCAGCCGGCCGGTGAGCAGGTGGTACATCACCACGCCAATCGAGTAGATGTCGGTGCGATGGTCGAGCTCGCCTTCCTTTACCTGCTCGGGTGACATGTAGGCGGGCGAGCCGATCGCGAGGATCTGCGTGGTATCGCCGCTTGCGATCAGCGCGGCGCCGAAGTCCGTAATCTTTACCTGCGTCTCGCCGGTATGCAGGATATTGGCGGGCTTGAGATCCCGGTGCGTGATGCCCAGGCGCTGCGCGAACTCGAGCGCCCGCGTGCACTTGAAGATGATTTCCACCGTGCGCTCGACCGGCAGCAGCGCCTCCGGCCGGCAGTACTTCTCGATGGTGCCGCCATCGACGTATTCCATGACGATGTAATGCAGCTTCTCTTCCGCCACCGCGTCATAGATCTGGCAGATGTGCGGGTGCTGCAGCTTGCCGGCGAGCGAGGCTTCGGTGAGAAACAGTTTCTTGTACAGCCTTGCGCGCTCGGGGTCCTGGAAGTTCTCGGGGAAGGCGACCTTGATCGCGACATCGCGATCGTTGAACGGGTCGTAGCACTGGTAGACCTCGGAGGTCGCGCCCTCGCCGAGCTTTCGCCGAACCGGGTACTTGCCGATCTGGCTGAGACTCGCCTCGGCGCTCATCCGCTGCCAAGGCGCTTGCGCGCACGGGCCGCCGCCCGCCGCACCTGCACGGGCGCCGTGCCGCCGACATGGTTGCGCGCCGCCACCGCGCCGTCGGCATCGAGCACCCGGAGCACGTCCGCGCCAATCTGCGGCGAGAAGCGTTTCAGCGTGGCGAGCGGCAGCCGCGCGAGATCAGTGCCGCGGCGCTCGGCTTCGCGGACCGCGCGCGCCACCACTTCGTGCGCATCGCGGAACGCGACGCCCTTGCGCACCAGATAATCGGCGAGATCCGTCGCGGTCGCATGCCCTTCGGCGAGCGCGGCACGCATCGCGCGCGGCACGGGCGTCAGCCCCTGCACCAGGCCGGTAAAGATGGCGACGCAGTCCTTCAGCGTGTCGACGGCGTCGAACAGGGGCTCCTTGTCCTCCTGGTTGTCCTTGTTGTACGCGAGGGGCTGTCCCTTCATCAGCGTCAGCAGCGCAACCAGCGAGCCGAACACGCGGCCGGTCTTGCCGCGCACCAGCTCCGGCACATCCGGGTTCTTCTTCTGCGGCATGATCGACGAGCCGGTGCTATAGCGCTCGGGCAGGCGCACAAAGCCGTAGCGCGGGCTCGACCACAGGACGAGCTCTTCTGCGAGCCGCGAGAGATGCATCATGGCGATGGCGGCGCAGGCACAGAACTCGATGGCGAAGTCGCGGTCCGCTACGGCATCCATCGAATTTTCGCTGACACCCTCGAACTCCAGCTCCTTGGCGACCGACGCCCGGTCGATCGGGAAACTGGTGCCGGCAAGGGCGGCCGCGCCGAGCGGCAGCTGGTTCACGCGAGCGCGGCATTGCGCGAGGCGCTCGCGATCGCGCTCGAGCATGGCGACATAGGCAAGCAGGTGATGGCCGAAGGTGACCGGCTGCGCCACCTGCAGGTGCGTGAAGCCCGGCATCACCAGCGCCGCATGGCGCTCCGCCTGCCCGATCAGCGCGCGCAGCAGGCCGATAAAGAGCTTGTCGAGCGCATCGATCTCCTCGCGCAGCCACAGGCGCAGGTCGGTCGCTACCTGATCATTGCGCGAGCGTGCCGTGTGCAGGCGCTTGCCGGCTTCACCGACCAGCGCCGTGAGCCGGCGCTCGATGTTGAGATGCACGTCCTCGGCGTCGACCGACCAGGCGAACTCGCCCTTGTCGATCTCGCGCCGGATGCGCGCGAGGCCGCGCTCGATCGCCGTAAGATCCGCTTTTTTGATGATGCCGGCGCGAGCCAGCATGCGCGCGTGGGCAAGCGAGGCGGCGATGTCCTGCCGGGCGAGCCGCCAATCGAAATCAACCGAGGCGCTGAAGCGCTTTACGCGCTCGTCGACCGGCTCCCTGAAGCGGCCAGACCAAGGTTGCGACTTGCTCGCCATGCTCGCACAATGAGCTTTGAATACGGTTTAAGACTTGTTCGTAACCATGTCCAGTATAAGGCAAAACGCCTATCCGGACGTTCTGCCCGACTTCCGCAATCTCGCCGTCATGGCGAGAGTGCTGGTCGCCGTGAACGGCTTGGCACTCGCCGGCGCGCTCTACGCGACGAACGCTTTCGCGCCCGCCTTCGAGCGTTTCATGTACGCGGCCGCGTTTCTCGAGCCGCTGTTGCTCGCGGAATTGATCGTGCTTTTCATCGTCTCGGCAGCGCTCGCGCGCCTGCGCTACTGGATGGGCTGTCTCGCCGTCGTCGCCGTCGTGACAGTAGTGGCCGGTGTCTACCACGGCACGGTGCGAGCATTCGTCGGCGATGCACTGCCGAGCCTGCCACGCACGCTCGCCATCACCGTGCTCGCCGCCGGGTCGCTGCTCGCCTACTTTCATCTGCATACCAAAGCGTTCTCGCCGGCGCTCGCCGAAGCGCGGTTGCAAGCACTGCAAGCGCGCATCCGCCCCCACTTCCTCTTCAACAGCCTGAACGCCGTGCTCTCGCTCATCCGCCGCGACCCGAAGCGCGCGGAGCGCTCGCTCGAGGACCTGGCGGATCTGTTTCGTACGCTGATGGCCGATGCGCGCCAGTTCGTACGGCTCGCCGACGAGATCGCACTGCTCGAGCGCTATGCCGAGATCGAGCAGCTGCGCCTGGGCGATCGCCTGCGCATTACCTGGGAGCTCGACGCGGCGCCCTCGGACGCGCTGCTGCCGCCGCTGGTGCTGCAGCCGCTCCTCGAGAACGCCGTGTACCACGGCGTCGAGCCGGGCACCGGCGTCGGTGATGTGCTGGTGCGCATCGAGCGCCGCGGCGACCGGGTCCATGCCACGATCGAGAACCCGCACCTCGAAGCGGGCGGCCAGCGCGCCGGCAATCGCATGGCGCTCGACAACATCCGGGAGCGCCTCGCGCTATTCTTCGATGCCGAGGCGCGCCTGGAGACGCGCATCGGCAACGGTCGCTATCGCGTGGAGATCCAGATTCCCTACCGGCGCACATGATGCGGATCTTCATCGCCGATGACGAAGCGCCGGCGCGCGAGCGCCTGCGCGAGCTCCTGCAGGACATCGCCGCCGAGGTGCCGAACGAGGTGGCCGGCGAAGCAAAGAACGGCATCGAAGCGCTCGAGCGCCTGCCGGCGAGCGCTGCGCAGGTGCTGCTCCTCGACATCCGCATGCCCGGCATGGACGGCCTGGAGCTGGCACGGCACGTGGCGACTATGGAAAACCCGCCGGCCATCGTCTTTGTCACCGCGCACGACAAGCACGCGATCGAGGCGTTCGAGCTGAGCGCGCTCGATTACCTTCTCAAACCGGTTCGCGCCGAACGCCTTGCTGCCGCGCTGAAGAAAGCCGCCGTCGTCGGGGCCCCGCGGCGCGAAAATCTCGAGCGCGCCGCCGCCGCGCCGCGCGAATACCTCTCGGTGGCGGAGCGCCACCGCATCGTGCTCGTGCCGGTGAAGGACATTCTCTTCCTGCGCGCCGAGCAGAAGTACGTCACCGTGCGCACGCGCGAGCGCGAGTACCTGATCGAGGAGTCGCTGGTTGCGCTCGAGCGCGAGTTCAGCGGCCCGTTCGTGCGCATCCACCGTAACTGCCTCGTGGCGCGCGCGGCGATCCGCGGCTTCGAGCGCACCGGCGGAGGCGACGAGGAGGCGCATTGGCAGGTGGTACTCGATGGCTTCACCGAGCGGCTGCCGGTGAGCCGCCGGCAGTGGCCGACGGTCCGCGAGTTGGTCGCGGACAAATAGGCATGGACCGGCTGGTCATCGCAACGCGCGCGAGCCGCCTGGCGCTGTGGCAGGCGGGACACATCAAGGAGCGCCTCGAGGCGCTGCACCCCGGCCTGCGGGTGGAGCTCCTGCCGATGACGACGAGCGGCGATCAGCTCGTCGACCGGCGCCTCGACCAGGCGGGCGGCAAGGGCCTCTTCGTGAAGGAGCTCGAAACCGCGATGGCCGAGGGCCGCGCCGATCTTGCCGTGCACTCGATGAAGGATGTGCCGGCAGAGCTGCCTCCCGGCTTCACCCTCGCCGCGATCACCGCGCGCGAAGATCCGCGCGATGCGCTGGTCTCCAATCGTTATCGCGCGCTGGCCGATATGCCGCCCGCTTCCGTTGTGGGCACCTCCAGTCTGCGTCGTGCGGCGCAGGTAAGTGAGCGCTATCCCCGCCTCGAGGTGCGGCTGCTTCGCGGCAACGTCGAGACGCGCATCGCCAAGCTCGACCGCGGCGAGTACGACGCCATCGTGCTCGCGGTCGCGGGCCTGCTGCGCCTTGGCCTCGCCGCACGAATCTCGGCGCGGCTGCCGGTCGACGAAAGCCTTCCGGCGCCAGGGCAGGGCGCGCTTGGCATCGAATGCCGCGGCGCCCGCGCCGAAGTGCTCGCCATGCTCGCACCGCTGGCCGACGCCAGCACCGCGCAGTGCGTGTACGCGGAGCGCGCGGTGAGCCGCGCTTTAGGCGGGAGTTGCGCGCTGCCGCTCGGGGCTTACGCGGTGATCGCGGCCGGACGCATCGAGCTCCAAGCCCTGGTCGCGTCGGCGGATGGCCGGCGCGTGCTGCGTGCGCATGCCGGGGGCAGCGACCCGGAAGAAGTCGGCGCGCGCGCCGCGCAGGCGCTGCGCGCCCAAGGCGCGGACGCTATCCTGCCGCGCACGCCATGAGCTTCGCCGGGCGCGGCGTGGTGCTCACGCGGCCGCGCGAGCTCGCCGAGGCCGTCGCGAATCTGATCGAGCGCCGCGGCGCCCGCGCCATCGTCTTTCCGGCGATTGAAATTCAGCCGCTGCCAATTCCGAACGCGCTCTCGCGGCTCGCCGACTACGACCTCGCGGTCTTCATCAGCCCTTCGGCGGTCCGCATGTCGCTGACGGCAAAGCCGCCGTGGCCGCCGCGGCTCGCTGCCGCGATCGGCGCCGGCACGCGCCGCGAGCTCGAGCGCGCCGGCGCCCGAGCGATCGTCGCGCCGACGGCGCGCGCCGATAGCGAAGCGCTGCTCGCCTTACCCGAGATGCAAGACGTGCGCGGCAAGCGCGTGCTGATCGTGCGGGGCGAAGGCGGACGCGAGCTTCTGGCGAAGACGCTCACCGCGCGCGGTGCAGTGGTCGAACACGCGGTGTGCTACCGGCGCGTGAAGCCGGCGAGCGACGCTGCGCCGCTTCTCGCGGCATGGCGGCGCGGCGAGGTCCATGCGCTCGTCGTGTGGTCGGCACAGGCGCTCGACAATTTCAGCGCCATGGGCGGCGACGAGCTGATCGCCGGCCTTCCCGTTTTCGTACCGCACGAGCGCATCGCCAGCCAGGCGCGCTCGCATGGCGCACAGGAGGTCGTGGTTGCGGCCGCGAGCGACGACCAGCTGCTCGAGCGGCTGGTAGCATATTTCGATGCCCGAGACTGAACCGGCCGCGCCGCCAGCTACGCAGACGCGCTCGTCACGCATCCCGGTGCTCGTGCTGATTGCCGTCCTGCTCGCGGGCGGCCTCGCGGCGCTCGCCTGGTATGACACGCGCAGCCGCATTGCCGCGACCCAGGACGAGCTCGCGCGGCGGCTGCGCGACATCGAGTCCGACGCGCGCGACGCCCGCTCGATAGCGCGTACGGCGCAGGAAACGGTGCGCGAATCGCAGGTGCGCCTTGGCCAGCTCGAGGCGCGCATTGCCGAATCGCAGAGCCAGCAGCTCGCGCTCGAGGCGCTCTACCAGGATCTCTCGCGCAACCGCGACGAGTGGCAGCTCGCCGAGATCGAGCAGGTGCTGGCGATCGCCTCGCAGCAGCTGCAGCTCGCACGTAACGTGCGCGCCGCGCTGCTCGCGCTGCAGCTCGCCGAAGCGCGCCTCGCGCGCGCCGACCGGCCGCAGTTCGCGCCGATCCGGCGGGCGCTCGCGCGCGACATTGAGCGGCTGAAGGCCGCGCCGGCGGTGGACTTCCCGTCCATGGCCATGCGCATGGACAACCTGATTGCATCGATCGATTCGCTGCCGCTCGCTTTTGAGGAGCGCACCGAGCGCGAGATGCCGGCAAAGGCGCCGCCCGCCGATCGCGGATTGCTGGCGCGGCTCGGCACCGAAATCTGGAACGAGATCTCGCAGCTTCTCGTCGTGCGCCGCATCGGCGCCACCGAGCCGCCGCTGCTGCCGCCGTCGCAGGCCTATTTCGTGCGCGAGAACCTGCGGCTGAGATTGCTCAACGCGCGCGCCTCGCTCCTCGCCCGCGATGAAGCGGGCTACCGCGAAGACCTGCGTGCCGCCACCGGCTGGATACAGCGCTATTTCGACCCGCGCTCCAAAGCGACCGCAGACGCGGTGGCGCAGTTGAAGCAGCTCTCCAGCGTCTCCATCACCTTCGAGATGCCGTCGATCTCGGAAAGCCTCGACGCGGTGCGCGGCTATAAATCCAGGCGCGAGCGCAGCCCCGGATGAGGTCGCTTGCGTGGCTCATCGCCGTGTTCGCCGCGGCGGTGGCGCTCGTCATCCTCGGCCGGGTGGACGCGGGTTACGTGCTTTTCGTCTACCCGCCCTACCGCATAGAAGTCACGATGCTGTTCTTCGCGCTCGCCGCGCTCGCGAGCTTCGCCATCCTGTACGCAGGCGTGCGCCTCTTCGGCCAGATCCTGGCGCTGCCGGCCACGGTGCGTGCCTATCGCACGCGGCGGCGGCGCGAGCGCGGCCATGGTGCGCTGGCCGCGGCGCTGCAGGCTTACTACGAGGGCCGCTACCGCCGCGCCGAGCGGCAGGCGGCCCTTGCGTATGACATGGGCCACGTGCCAGGCCTCGCCGCGCTGCTCGCGGCACGTGCGTCCCACCAGATGCGCAACTTCGCCGATCGCGACCGCTGGCTCGAGCGCGCCGACGCGGCGGGCGCCGAGTTCCAGACCGCGCGGCTCGTGAGCCGCGCCGAGCTTGCGCTGGAAGAGCGCGATTTCGCCGGTGCGCGCGATGCGCTGCGTCCGCTGCAGAGCGAAGGCCCGCGCCACATCGCCGCGGCGCGCATGCTGCTGCGCGCCGCGCGCGGCGCCGGCGCCTGGGACGAGGTATTGCGCCTCGCCGGGCAGCTCGTCAAGCGTGATGCCATCGCACCGGCGCTTGCCGAGGAATACAAGGTGCAGGCGAACGTCGAGCTCCTGGAGCGCGCGGCCGACGACGCCGGCGCCTTCGAGAGCCGCTGGCGCGCCATCCCGCCGCGCGACCAGCTGCATCCGCGAGTCGCCGCGGCGGCCGCGCGCCACGCCACCGCGCTTGGCCTCGCCGCCCTCGCGCGCGAAATCATCGAGCATGCGCTCGCCGCCGAATGGGGCTCGCGCCTGGTCGCGCTCTACGCGCAGCTGCCGGCGAGCCTGCCGCTCGCCGAGCGCGAGGAGGAGGCACGCCTTCGCATCGAGCGCGCCGAGCACTGGCTC
>DASREB010000146.1:0-3912 GCA_035652275.1 Burkholderiales bacterium | reverse complement strand
CTCGTCGGGCAGGTGATGAAGGCGAGCGGCGGCAAGGCGAATCCGGCGCAGGTGAACGAGATCCTGCGCCGCAAGCTCGGCCGCTGATTACTTCGTGCCGCGGATGAGCTGGATGAAGCGCTGCTTGTCCTGATCGTACTTGGCGTTGATCAGCTCGACTTCCTTCTTCTTCGCGGCGAGCAGGCCCTGCTGCACCTTGATGTCGCCATCGACGCTGTCGATGTCCTCGAGCAGCTTCGCCGGCGGCTTGGTATTGCCTTTCTTGTCCTGGTAGAACTCGAGCTCCTTGTCGTAGCCCGCGCGGCGCTTCTTCAGCGCATCGATGCGCGTCTCGACCTGCTGCACGGCGCTATGGTTGTCCTCCAGTGCCCGCGAGCGAGCGGCCTCGATGTCGCGCTCGCTCGTGTAGGTGGCAAGCAGCGCGCGGTTGCGTCGCGATTCCTCGCGCGTCGCGTTTTCTTCCTCCTTCGCCTTGGCGGCGGCGGCCGCTTTCGCCTCGCGCTCCTTCTGCTCGCCTTCCGGATCGATGCGCCGTACGAGCAGTCCCTGCGCGTTGAGCTGCTCGACCGGGTGGCCCATGCACTGCATCGGGATGGTGGAGCCGTAGTAGCGTTTGCCGTCCGCCCCGGTGCAGCGGTAGGTCATCTGGGCCTGCGCGGCGAGCGGCGCGATCATGAGCGCCGCCATCATTATCGTTCTCAGCATCGCGTCCCTCCCGAGCAGCGAAGGCGCCGATTGTAGCTGCTAAAATCCGCGCCCTACTATGCACTTTGCCGACCGGGCGGCTATCGCCGAAATCACCGCGCGCATGCTGCTCGAAGTGAAGGCGGTGCTGTTCTCCGAGGCGAAGCCGTTCGTCTTCACCTCGGGCTGGGCAAGCCCGGTGTACATCGATTGCCGCAAGCTCATCTTTTACCCACGGATTCGCAGCCAGCTGGTCGACTTCGCCACGGTGACGCTCGCCCGCGACGCCGGATTTGAGCAATTTGACGTGGTCGCGGGCGGCGAGACGGCCGGCATCCCCTACGCGGCATGGATCGCCGAGCGCCTCGGCCTGCCGATGCAGTACGTGAGAAAAAAGCCCAAGGGCTTCGGCCGCAACGCGCAGATCGAGGGCGATATCCGCGCCGGCGCACGCACGCTGCTCGTCGAGGACCTTACCACCGACGGGCGCTCGAAGATCAATTTCTGCAAGGCGCTGCGCGAGGCGGGCGCGCTGGTCGAGCACGTCTTCGTCAACTTCTACTACGACATCTTTCCGGAGGCGAAGCAGACGCTCGCCGAGCTGAACGTGCACCTGCACTACCTCGCCACCTGGTGGGACGTTCTCGCGGTGGTGAAGAAGGACCGTTACCTCGAGAGCGCACAGCTCGCCGAGGTCGAGCGCTTCCTGCACGAGCCGGCGAAATGGTCGGCCGCGCACGGCGGCGTGTCGGCATTCCCCGCCGGTTGAGAGTAATAACGCTCAACGTCAACGGCGTCCGCTCGGCGGCAAAGAAGGGTTTGTTCCGCTGGCTCGCCGCCCAGCAGGCCGACGTCGTCTGCCTGCAGGAGCTGAAATGCCACGAGGCCGACCTCGACGCCAAGCTGCATGGGCTCAAGCTCTACGAGAGCTGCCACGCATTCGCGAACAAGAAGGGCTATAGCGGCGTTGCGCTCTATAGCCGTCGACGACCCGATGAAGTGCGGCGCGGCTTCGCCAGCCGCGAGTTCGACGCGGAGGGACGTTATGTCGAGGCGCGCTTCGGAAACCTGTGGGTGGTGTCGGTGTACATGCCGTCAGGCTCGGCCGGGCCACATCGCCAGGCGTCGAAGTTTCGTTTCCTGAAAACTTTCCTCCTGCATCTCAAGCGGCTGCGCGAGCGCCGACAGGAGATCATCCTGTGCGGCGACTGGAACATCGCGCACAAGGAAATCGACCTGCGCAACTGGCGCGCCAACCAGAAGAACTCGGGCTTCCTGCCCGAGGAGCGCGCGTGGCTCACGCGGGTTTTCGATGACATCGGCTTCGTCGATGTGTTCCGGCGGCTGAACGACAAGCCCGATCAATACACCTGGTGGTCGAACCGCGGCCAGGCGTGGGCGAAGAATGTCGGCTGGCGGATCGATTACCAGATTGCGACGCCCTCGATCGCGGCACGTGCCGTGCGCGAGTCGATCTACAAGCGCCGGCGCTTTTCCGATCACGCGCCGCTCACGATCGACTATGACCACGACCTCTGAGCCGGCCGACTGGCGCTCGAGCCTGCCGTCGGGCGTGCGGCCTTACTTCGAGGCGGCGCCGCTCGCGGCGCTCGCGCTCGGCATCTCGTCGGGCTTCGCCTTCAGCATGATCGGCGCGACGCTCACGACACGCCTCGCGCAGCACGGCATCAACAAGAGCGCGGTGACCGCGTTTGCCCTCACGTTCCTCGCTTACAACTTCAAGTTCCTCTGGGCGCCGGTCGTCGACAACGTGCGTCTGCCGGTGATCGGGCGTTTCGGCCAGCGCCGCAGCTGGCTCTGGCTGGTCGGGGTGCTGGTCATGGCGGCGGTCGTGCTGCTCGGCATGGCGGACCCGGGCGCAAGCCTCTCTGCGGTCGCGGTGGCCGCGATCGCGCTCGGCATTGCGGGCGCGACCTTCGACATCATCATCGATGCTTATCGCATCGAGCTGCTCGCGCCGCGGCAGCTTGGCGTCGGCTCGGGCATGTCGCAGTACGGCTGGCGCATCGGCGCCGCCGCCGCGGGCGCGCTCGCGCTGGTGCTGGCGCAGCGCGCCGGCTGGACGGTGGCCTATGTCGCCTGCGCCGCGTTTGCGCTGCCCGCGATGCTGGTCGCGCTGGCGATGGGCGAGCCGCCGCGCCATCGCGAGCCGGCCAAGTCGCACGGTGCCCTGCAAGCGATGGTCGCTTACTTCAGTCCGTTGGTGGAATTCCTCGAGCGACAGGGCGCAGTGGTCGTGCTGGCGTTCGTTCTGGTGCACAAGATCGGCGATACGCTCGCCAACCTGACCTTGCGCCTCCTGTTTGCGGATCTCGGCTTTACCAATGACGAGATCGCCTTCTACGACGTGGGCGTCGGTTTCGTGGCGCTGCTGATTGGCATCTTCATCGGCGGCATTGCCTACGCGCGCCTGGGCATGAAGCGCTCGGTGCTGATCAGCCTCGTGCTGATGGCGGTGTCGAACTTCAGCTTCGCCGCGCTCGCCGCGGCTGGCCATACCAATCTCGGCATGGCGGCGGCGATCGGATTCGAGAACTTCGCGAGCGGCATGGGCGGGGTCACGGTCGTCGCGTATCTTTCGGCACTCTGCAACCTGCGCTTTACCGCCACGCAGTACGCGCTGCTTTCCGCGCTCGCCAGCATCGCCGGGCGCTTCATCACCGGTACGGCGGTCGGCGCGCTGATCGAGTCGATCGGCTACGTCAACTTCTACGTGCTGACCACGCTGATCGCGCTGCCGGGCGTCGCGCTCTTCTGGTACATGATGCGCTCGGGGCTCGCCGATCTATCGATCGGCACGGCAGGCCAGGAGACGGCCTAGCGTTTCCTGCGGCGGCGTTTCGCCACCTTCGATGCCTGTTTTCCCAGCGCACGGCGCGTCTTCTTGGGAAGGTGAGCGATGGTGCGCTTGCGCCGGGCGGCTTTCGCTGCTTTGCGGATGTTGCGGCGCGCTGCGCGCCGCTGTCGGGCGGTGCTCATGCAATCTGGGCACCGCGATCGGCGAGAAGTTCCGCCAGCAGCGAGCGATGGCAGCGCTCGGCGTGCTCGCAGTAACAGCCGATCGAAATGTCGGCCTGCCGGGAGAACGCCGCCAGCAGCTCGATCAGCCGCTGCGCGCGCGGCTCGCGCATCTCGCGGTGATAGTTCTGCGCGTACTTGCGCCAGCGCGCATCGGTCCAGGGCTGCGACAGCGCCCAGCTCACCCAT
>DASREB010000145.1:0-19424 GCA_035652275.1 Burkholderiales bacterium | reverse complement strand
GGGACTCCTCGCCGCTGCGCTCGTCGCGGTGACCTTCAACACCATCCGGCTGCAGATCCTCACGCAGCGCGAGGAGATCGAGGTGTCGAAGCTCCTCGGCGCGACCGACAGCTTCGTGCGCCGGCCCTTCTACTACACGGGGCTGCTGCTAGGCGTGGCGGGCGGCGCCATCGCGCTGGCACTCGTATATGGAAGCCTCGCGCTGCTCAACCGCCAGATCGCGCCGCTCGCCGCCACCTATGGATCGGACTTCCGGCTCGCTTTCTTGTCCAACGCCGATACCGTGGCCGTCCTCGGCCTGGCCGGCAGCTTGGGCTGGTTGGGTGCGCACCTCTCCGTGGGGAGGCATGTTCTTGATTTTTAGGTATGTTAGTGCTGGCTCCCGGTAAGCAGTCCGGGAAACCATTTGGATTCTTAGCACTCTAATAGGTCGAGTGCTAAAATTTTCAGCTCAAGGAGGAACGGACATGGCTTCCCCAGCAGCGATGCCGCTGCCCGTGTCGGTCAGCATGCCGATGCCGACAGGCAGCCTCGAGGCTTACATCCAGACGGTGAACCGCTTCCCATTGCTGAGCGCGGAGGAAGAGCGGCGCCTCGCCCGGCGTTTCCAGGATGATGGCGACCTGGAAGCGGCGCGCGAGCTCGTGCTCTCGCACCTGCGCCTCGTAGTGGCGATCGCACGCGGCTACCTCGGCTACGGGCTGCCGCACGGCGACCTGATCCAGGAAGGCAACATCGGCCTGATGAAGGCGGTGAAGCGCTTCGATCCGGAGCGCGGTGTGCGGCTCGTCTCGTTCGCCATCCACTGGATCAAGGCCGAGATCCACGAATACATCCTGCGCAACTGGCGGCTGGTGAAGGTGGCCACCACCAAGGCGCAGCGCAAGCTCTTCTTCAACCTGCGCTCGATGAAGAAAGACCTCGCGCCGCTCACGACGAAGGACGTCGCGCGGGTTGCGAGCGAGCTCAACGTCAAGCCCGAGGAGGTCGTCGAGATGGAGACGCGCCTCGCCGGCCACGAGCTCGCTTTCGAGGGCGAGCGCGACGACGAGGAAGCGTACGCGCCGGCGCACTATCTCGCCGACGAGGCCGATGAGCCGTACCGGGTGCTCGAGGCCGAGGAGAGCGAGCGCGTGCGCAACGAGGGCCTGCAACAGGCGCTCGCCACGCTCGACCCGCGCAGCCGCCGCATCGTCGAGGCACGCTGGCTGCGCGAAAAGGACACGGCGACGCTGCACGACCTCGCCGCCGAGTTCAACGTGTCGGCCGAGCGCATCCGCCAGATCGAAGCGAAGGCGCTCGACAAGATGCGCAAGCTCCTGCCCGCACCCTCCTGAGTCATCCTTAACCCGGCGAACGGCCGCCACGCGCGGCCGTTTTTGTTTTCGGAGGCCGCATGGCAAACCTCATCGGCACGATCGGCGTGGCGCTGCTCCTTGCCGCCTTCATCCTGAACCTGCTGCATGTATTGCGCGCCGATGGCTTCGCCTACAGCGTGCTCAATCTGCTGGGCGCTGCGCTCGCCTGCTATTCATCGTGGCTGATCGATTTCATGCCCTTCGTCGTGCTCGAGGGCGTGTGGGCCGCAGCCGCCGCGTATGCGCTCCTCAGGCGCCCGGCTGGCCCGCGTCCAGGATGACGCGCAAGTCGTGCGGCAGGTCTTCGGCGAGGCGATCATGCCGCACCAGCAGTCGCAGGCGTCCCTCGGGGTCAATGACGTAGGACTGCGCGCTGTGGTCCACGGTATATGAGTCGCCCTGCTTGCGCTTCTCGTAGTAGATCTTGAATTCCTTTGCCACCCGCTGCGTCGCCGCCGGGTCGCCGTGCAACGCGATGAAGCGAGGGTCGAAGGCGTGCACATAGCGTTCGAGATCCTGCGGCGTATCGCGCTCGGGATCCACGGTGACGAAAAGCACTTGCACGCGATCGGCGTCCGGGCCAAGCGCCTTCATCACGCCCGCGAGGTCGGCGAGGGTAGTGGGACAGACGTCCGGACAATGCGTGAAGCCGAAGAACAGCACCACCGCCTTGCCGCGAAAATCCGCGAGATGCCGCAGGCGGCCGCTCGTGTCGGCGAGCTCGAGCGACTTGCCATAGTCCACGCCGGTGATGTCGGTGCTCTTGAACTTCGGGCCGCCGCCGCAGGCGGCGAGCACGAGGCTAAAGGTAATGATCGACCAGCAGCGCCGTGAAAAGGAGAGCGAGATAGGCAATTGAGTAGCGGAAGGTGCGCTGCGCCACAGCGTCGCTGTAGGCGAAATAGATGCGCAGCGCGTAGGCGATGAACAACCCGCCGAGCACCAGCGCGGCGAGCAGGTAGACGAGCCCGCTCATCTGCACGACGTAGGGAAGCAGGCTGACGGCGAAGAGGATCAACGTGTAGAGCAGCACCTGCAGGCGCGTGTAATGCGCGCCGTGCGTGACCGGCAGCATCGGCACGCCGGCGCGCGCGTAGTCGTCGGTGCGGTAGAGCGCGAGCGACCAGAAATGCGGCGGCGTCCAGGCGAAGATGATGAGGAAAAGCAGCATCGCCTCGACGCTCACCTGGCCGCTCACCGCGGCCCAGCCAAGCACCGGCGGCATGGCGCCGGAAGCGCCGCCGATAACGATGTTCTGCGGCGTCGCTGGCTTGAGAAGCATCGTGTAGATCACGGCGTAGCCGACGAACGTGGCAAGCGTGAGCCACATCGTCAGCGGGTTCACGTAGTACGCAAGGAGCCAGAGTCCGCTACCCCCCATCACCGCGGCGAAGGCCAGCGTTTCGCCCGTGCCGAGCTCGCCGCGTGCGAGCGGCCGCCAGCGCGTGCGGCGCATCAAGGCGTCGATCTTGCGCTCCACCAGGCAATTGATGGCCGCCGCGGCGCCGGCGACGAGCGCAATGCCGAGTGTCGCGGCGAGCAGCAGTCGCGGCGCCACCATACCGGGCGTCGCGAGGAACATGCCAATCACCGCGGTGAGCAGGATGAGCGAGACGACGCGCGGCTTGGTGAGCGCGTAAAACGCGCGCAGCCGCTGCGCAAAGCCGGCGGAAAGGGCGTGGGTGCTCAAGAGGAAAAACGCAAGCCGCGGAAGGCGAAAAAGTTTAGCACGACGAGTGCGACGAGGACGAGCGCGGCGCCCGCGTTATGCGCAACGGCGAGCGGCAGCGGCAAGCTTAACGCCACGTTGGCGACGCCGAGCGCGAACTGCAACAGGACGAGGACGGCCGCCAGCACGGCGAGCCCGCGTGCCATGCGCCACGCGCGCGCCGCGGCGATCAGCACGGCGGTGAGGGCGACCAGCGCGAACACGCGGTGCGTCCAGTGGATCGCGCTGAGCGCCGCGAGCGGCAGCAGCTCGCCCTCGCCGGTGCGGCCGAGCTCACGCACGATATGAAAGGCGTTGGCGAAGTCCATTGGCCTCCCGGCGCAAAGCGGCAGCTCGGGACACGCGAGCGCGGCGTAATTCGCCGTGACCCAGCCGCCGAGCGCGATCTGCACACCGAGCGCTGCCAGGGCGGCCGCGGCGCTGGCGCGCAGCGCGCGCAACTCGGGCGCTGCACGATGCGGCCACTCGGACAGCGCGAGCCAGATCAGCAGAGCGAGCGTGCTCATGCCACCCAGCAAATGCGCGGTGACGATCGCCGGCTTGAGGAGCATCGTCACCGTCCACATGCCGAGCGTCGCCTGCAGCAGGACCAGCAGCACGATCGCCGTCGCGAGCCCGGCGGAGCGGCGGCGCCGCCAGGCCGCGATGGCGAGCGCGGCGATGCCGATGCCGAGGGCGCCGGCAAGGTAGCGATGCCCCATTTCCTTCCACGCCTTGGCGAGCGCATCGCGATCGGCGATCTCCGCCGGCAGCGGCTTGCCGTAGCAGAAAGGCCAGTCCGGGCAGCCGAGCCCGGCATCCGAGAGGCGCACGTACGCGCCCATCACCACGACGATGAACGCCAGCGCCACTGCGGCTAGGGCCAGCGCGCGGTACCCGGTCATCCGAAACTGGAGTATTTCAGCAGGCGCTCCAGATCCTGAATCATGCGCTTCGCGTCGGGTTCGGCGGGAAAACGCATCACCAGATTGCCGAGCGGATCGACCAGATAGATGGATTCGCCGGGAAACGACGCGGCGAGCGCCGCATCCGCAGCCGCGATCCGGCTGCCCTGCAACGCGGCGACGAGCTGCGGGCGCGGCGTGCCGCCATCGCTGAGCAGCCAGAGGCGCTCCACGCGGTCGGCATTCTTGCCCTGCGCGCGGCGCACCTGCCGCACGATGTAGAGCTTGCGCTCGCAATGCGCTCCGCAGGCCGCCGGATCGAGCGTGACGAGCACCCACTTGCCGCGTAGCGGCGCGAGCGGCCCGGCGAGGGGGCGGGGCGGTAAAAGCTCGCCGTAGTTCGAGGTGCGGCCCGAGATCCAGCGCTCCTGCGACACGAGCCAGCCGAAGACGAGCGGCGCGGCGCACACGGCGAAGATCGCCGCGACCTTAACCGCGGGCCGCACGCTGGAACGAGAGCACCACCCCGGCGACGATGGCGAGCGCGGCGAAGGTGTACCACTGCAGCGCGTAGCTCTGGTTCTTCTCGATGCCGAGATCGGCGCGCGGCCAGTCGCGCACCAGCCCGTCGCCGTTGTCGGAGTGCTGCTCGATCACGAGCGGCTCGAGCTCGAGCCCGGTCTGCGCGGCGAAGGCGCTGATCTCAAGGTTCTGGCGGATCGAGCCGCTCGATGAAGTGCCGGTCTCGAGCGCGTGCGGCAGGCGCGCGAGCGCGAGGCCGTCGATCGCCTGTGGCTCGCCTGGCGTGCGCGCCGCGATGTCGCCTGGCGACGCCGGCGCGGCGATCCAGCCTCGATTGACGAGCACGTGCCATTGCGACTCGCCGAGCTTGAGCGGCGTCACCACCTCGTAGCCGGTGCGCCCATGGCGCAAGCGGTTGGCAAGCAGCACGGTGCCTTCCGCCACAAAGCGCCCGCGCGCCACCACGTGTTTCTGCACGAGCGCCGCCGGATCGAGCGGTCCGGGCGCGAGCTCGAGCGGCGGCGCCTTCAGTGCCGCGTCCAACTCGAGCGCCGTCGCGCGCTTTGCGTCGGCGCGGCGCGACTGCCAGTGGCCGAGCAGGATGAACGCGAGGCACGCTAGAGCGGCAAGCGCCAACGTCCAGCCGCGCGGGCGGAAAGAGTATGCTCGGAGCATGCGCTACGTGGTGATCGCGGTCTTCCTGCTGATCGTGGCGAGCCTCTTCTCGGCGCTTTTTTTCGTCTACCGCGACCGCGGCCAATCGACGCGCGCGCTCAAGGCGCTCGCGTTGCGCGTGGGACTTTCGGTCGGACTATTCGCGTTCCTGATGCTCGGCTACTACTTCGGTTGGTTCCGCGAGCGGTTATAACCAGTAGACGAAGATAAAGAGGCCCAGCCACACCACGTCGACGAAGTGCCAGTACCAGGCGACGCCCTCGAAGGCGAAATGATGGTCCGGCGTGAAGTGCCCGGCGATGCAGCGGCCGAGGATTACCGAGAGCATGATCGCGCCACAGGTCACGTGAAAGCCGTGGAAGCCGGTGAGCATGAAGAAGGTCGAGCCGTAGGCGCCGGTTGAGAGCTTTAGGTTCAGCTCGTGGTACGCATGGCCATACTCGTATGCCTGCAAGCAAAGAAACGTGACGCCCAGCGCGATGGTGAACGCCATGAAGAGAATCAGCTGGCCGCGGCGGTTTTCCTTCAGCGCCCAGTGCGCGATGGTGACGGTAACGCCCGATGAGAGCAGCAGCAGCGTGTTGATCGCCGGGATGCCCCAGGCCGCCATCGGAGAAAACTCTTCCATGAAGCCGGGGCCGGCCGAGGGCCAGTGCGAGCTGAACCCGGGCCACAGCAGCGCGTTGCTCTCGATGCTCGCCAGGTCCGGCACCGAGTACTGCCGCACCCAGAAGAGCGCGCCGAAGAACGCGCCGAAGAACATCACCTCCGAGAAGATGAACCAGCTCATCCCCCAGCGGAACGAGACGTCCTCCCAGCGGCCGTAGCGGCCGCCCTCGGACTCGCGGATGACATCGCCGAACCAGCGCACCATCATGTAGAGCAGCACTAGGAATCCGGCGCCGATCGAGACCCAGCCGCCGCGATTGCTGTTGAAAACGAACACCGCGCCAATCGCCATCAGAAAGAGCGCCGCGGAGCCCATGATCGGCCACGGCATCGGCGAGGGCACCGCGTAATGGGGCTGCCGCTGAGAGCTGGTGGTGACGGTTTGCGCCATGTTGTTCTCCCTTGGTGCTCAGCTTTTGCCGGCGCGGCCGGCAACTTCGAAGAAGGTGTAGGAAATCGCGATGCTGCTCACATCCTTGGGCAGCTTCGGATCGACCACGAACACGACCGGCATGCGGCGGCTCTCGCCCGGGCCGAGGGTCTGCTGCGTGAAGCAGAAGCACTCGATCTTCTTGAAGTACTCCGCCGCGATCGCCGGTCCATAGCTCGGCACCGCCTGCGCGGTGACCGCGACCGGCTGGTCATTGCGCACCTCGTACTCGACGGTGGCGAGCTCGCCCGGATGCACGTCGATATGGTTTACCAGCGGGTGGAAGCGGAACGCCAGGCCGTGCGCATTGGCGTCGAACTCGATCGTCACCTTGCGCGTCGCATCGACCTGCGTATTGCGCGGCTGCGCCGCCACTTCACCGAGCGCATTCAGGCCGAGCGCCTCGCACACGCGGTAATAGAGCGGCACCAGCGCATAGCCAAAGCCGAACATGGCCACCGCGACCAGAGCAAGGCGCGTGAAGAGCTTGCGGTTTTGCTCGCGCAGCGTCATCGCCCGAGCAGCCAGAACTTGGCGATGATGCCGACGAAGAAGGCGAGCGCCACGGTGGCGAGGATCAGCGCGGTTCTAGCGTTCTTGCTCACAAATAGGATAACCCATCACTTCAGTACCGGCTGCGTCTCCCAGGTGTGATACGGCGCCGGCGTCGGCAGATCGGTCCAGTCGAGCGAGTCGGCGCCTTCCCAGGGCTTCTGCGGCGCGGTCGCGCCGCTCTTCAGCGTGGTGAAGAGGTTGTAGAGGAAGAGCAGCTGCGACAGCGCGAAGCCGAACGCGCCGAGCGACGAGATCTTGTTCCAGGTCTCGAACATCAGCGGATAGTCCGGGATGCGCCGCGGCATGCCGGCCATGCCGAGGAAGTGCTGCACGAAGAAGATCATGTTGAAGAAGATCAGCGTCAGCCAGAAGTGCCATTGGCCGAGCGTCTCGTTGTACATCTTGCCGGTCCATTTCGGCAGCCAGAAATAAATCCCCGCGAACGCGGAGAACATCGCGCCCGCCACCATCACGTAGTGGAAATGCGCCACGACGTAGTAGGTGTCCTGGAGCTGGATGTCGATCGGCACGAGCGATAGCACCAGGCCGGTGAAACCGCCCAGCGTGAAGAGGAACAGAAAGCCGATGGCAAAGAGCATCGGCGTCTCGAACGAGAGCGAGCCCTTCCACATGGTCGCTACCCAGTTGAACACTTTCACGCCGGTCGGAACGGCGATCAGCGTGGTGGCGTACATGAAGAAGAGCTGGCCGGTCACCGGCATGCCGACCGTATACATATGGTGGGCCCAGACGATGAACGACAGGATCGCGATCGCCGCCGTGGCATAGACCATCGAGGCGTAGCCAAAGAGCGGCTTGCGCGAGAACGCCGGGATCACCTGCGAGATGACGCCGAACGCCGGCACTGCGATGACGTACACCTCGGGGTGACCGAAGAACCAGAAGATGTGCTGGTAGAGCACCGGGTCGCCGCCGCCCGCGGCGTTGAAGAACGTGGTGCCGAAGTGCCGGTCGGTGAGCGTCATGGTCACCGCGCCGGCGAGCACCGGCATGACGGCGACCAGCAGGTAGGCGGTGATGAGCCAGGTCCAGCAGAACATCGGCATCTTCATGAGCGTCATGCCGGGCGCGCGCATGTTGAGGATCGTGGTGATGATATTGATCGAGCCGAGGATCGAGCTCATGCCGAGGATGTGCACGGCGAAGATGGTGAAGTCCATGCCGATGCCCTGCTGCACGGTGAGCGGCGCGTAGAGCGTCCAGCCGGTGCCGGGCGCGCCGCCGGGCATGAAGAACGACAGCATCAGCAGCGTCGCGGCGAACGGCAACAGCCAGAACGACCAGTTGTTCAGCCGCGCGAACGCCATGTCCGGCGCGCCGATCATCATCGGGATCTGCCAGTTAGCAAATCCCACGAACGCCGGCATGATCGCGCCGAAGATCATCACCAGGCCGTGCATGGTCGTCATCTGGTTGAAGAAGTCGGGATTGACGAGCTGCAGGCCGGGCTCGAAGAGCTCCGCGCGGATGACGAGCGCCATCATGCCGCCGGCGAAGAACATGGTGCCGGCGAACCACAGGTACAGCGTGCCGATGTCCTTGTGGTTGGTGGTGGTGATCCAGCGCATGATGCCGCTGTAGCCACCGTGGTGGTCGTGATGATCGTGGCCGTGGCCCGAGGTTCCGTGGTGCGTGCCGATGACTGCGCTCATGCTCGTTCCTTTACTTGTGACGTGCTCTCACTTCGGCCGGCTGCACAATGCCGGACTTGTTGCCCCAGGAGTTGCGCTCGTAGCTGATCACCGCCGCGATGTCGGTGTCCGAGAGCTGCTTGCCGAACGGCTGCATCGCGGTACCGGGCTTGCCGTTCAGCACGATGTCCATATGACCTTCCTTCGCCCCATTCACCACTTTTGAGCCGGCGAGCGGCGGGAAGGCCGGCGGATTGCCCCGGCCGTTCGCCTGGTGGCAGGCGACGCAGTTCGCGCTGTAGACCTTCTCGCCCTGCGCGACGAGATCCTTCGGATCCCATTTCTTGTTGATGTCTTCGGCCTGGGCCTTCGCCGCCTGCTGCTGCTGCGCGACCCACTTGCTGTAGTCCTCCTGCGAGACGACGCGTACCACGATCGGCATGAAGCCGTGCTCCTTGCCGCAGAGCTCGGCGCACTGGCCGCGGAAGGTGCCGAGCTTGTCGGCACGGAACCACGTGTCGCGGATGAAGCCGGGAATCGCATCCTGCTTGACGCCGAAGGCCGGCACCCACCAGGCGTGAATCACGTCCGCCGCGGTCGTCAGGATGCGCACCTTCTTGTCCACCGGCACGACGAGCTCGTGGTCGACTTCCAAGAGGTATTTCTCGTCCTTCGGTGCGCCGGCATCGATCTGCTCGCGCGGCGTGGCGAGCATCGAGACGAAGCTGATGCCCTCGCCTTCGCCCTTCAGATAGTCGTAGCCCCACTTCCACTGGTAGCCGGTCGCCTTGATGGTGAGGTCGGGGCTCGAGGTGTCCTTCTGCGCGATCACTACCTTGGTCACCGGCCACGCGATGACGATCAGGATCAGCGCCGGGATGATGGTCCACAGGATCTCGACCGTGGTGTTCTCGTGGAACTGCTCCGCCGGATGGCCGCGCGACTTGCGATGCGCGAAGCAGGCGTAAAACATGAAGCCGAACACGCCGACGAAGATCACGATGATCAGCCACATCACGTACTGATGCAGGTGATCGATGTCCTGCGCGATGGGCGACGCCGCTTCCTGGAAGTACCAGGCGAGGGCGTGCGCGCTAGAGGCGGCGAGCGCGCCGGCCAAGCCGGCGAGCGCGTAGAAGAGCTTCGAAACCTTCATCGTTGTTCTTTCCCCGAGCTAGATCCGCAGTCTCTTCTGGAGCTCCGCGGCGAACGCAGCGCGCGACTCGCCGTCGAGGTGCCGCCCGATGAGCAGCGCTTGGCGTGGGCCGCGCACCACCACGTGCCGGGCGAGCGCTTCGACCCGCAGCGTGCGGGCATCAAATTCATGGCGCGCCACGCGCTCCGCTTCGCTCACTTCCACGTACAGCCGGCCGCCCTCGAGCAGCAGCCGCTCATAGTCCGTCGCATGCCGCGCCTGAAGCACGAACGCGGCGCCGAGCAGCAGCACCTCGAGCCCCGCGAAGGGCAGCACCAGCCATGCGCCGAGCAGCGCGAAGCCCGTGCCGATCGCGAGCGCCGCGGCGCCGAGCGCCGCGAACACGCAGGCGAGGCCGGCCGGCGATATCGAGACATTGCGTTTGAGAATCACGCTGAAACCGCCCGCGCCCTCGCGGAACGGCAACTCGCGCCGCGCACTTTCCCAGGGCGACTCGAGGGCGGGCGTGCTCACTGAGGCGCGTAAATTACCACAGGAGAATGTGCGCTCTCAAGAAAAACGCTTGAAAACACGCACTGTTTTGACTGCCGGCGCGACGTCGGCGCGACGCCACGCATGGCCGTACACCACCTCGTATGTCGCGCGCAGCGGCGCGGCGCGAAACGCCTTCAGCAATCCGTGGCCGGCAAGCCCGCGCGGCCGGGCGGCGCGCGCGTTGGTTTGTCCGCTCGCGCGCAAGTCCGCGACGAGCCGGGCGCCGTCGCGGTATTCGATGCGCAGGAGCTCCATGTCCATCACCGGCGCGCTGTAGCCCGCCGCGGTCAGCATGTCGCCGAGGTCATGCATGTCGATGAATTCATGCACGCGCGCAGCGCCGGCGGCCTCGCGCAGTTCCTTAAGCGTGTCGGGTCCAAGCGTGCTGAACATCAAGAGGCCCTCGGGCGCGAGCACGCGCGCGAATTCGCCAAGCGCCGCCAGCGGCTCGTTCAGCCAGTGCAGCGCCATGTTGCACCAGACGAGCTCCACGCTTTGCGCCGCCAGCGGCACACGGGCCATGTCCCCGCACACCGGCAGCACATCGCGTTTGAACCAGCGCCGCGGCCGCGGCAGCATGCCGAGCGCATAGTCGAGCGCCACGATTTGCGCCCCGCGATAGCGCGCGGCGAGCGCGCTCGCATCGCGCGCCGGGCCGCTGCCGGCATCGAGGATGCGCCGCGGCGCGAGCTTGACGTAATCGAGCCGCTCGAGCATGCGTCCGGCCACTTCCGCCTCCAGCCGCGAGGCGCCCGCGTAGGAGCGCGCCGCGCGCTCGAAGCGCCGGCGCGCCGCGCGTTCGTCAATGACGCTTGAGCGCGCGCTCAAGCGCGGCCGCCACCGCGAGCGTGTGCCGGTCGGTGTTCGCCGTGCCGCAGACCGTGAGCCCGACCGGCGCGCTACCCGGCTCGTGGCACGGCAGGCTCGCCGCACAGCCGTCGAGGAAGTTGATGAGCCCGGTGTTGCGCAGGATGCGCATGTTCCAGCGCACATAATCGTCCATGCTCGCCTCGGTCTGCGCGATGGTCGGCGCGACGCACGGTACGGTCGGCATGACGATCGCGTCGTACGGCGCGGCAGCCGCGCCGACTTCGCGCACGTAGCCGGCGCGTAGCTCGCCGAGCGCGACGTAGTCGGCGGCACTGATGTCCTTGCCGAGGAGCAGCCGCTGCCCGACGCGCGGGTCGTATTCGGCGAGGCGGTCGAGATACGGCCGGTGAATGTGATAGGCCTCGGCGCCCGCATAGCCGCCGCCCTTGTAGTACTCCGCCTGGCGATCGAACGCCGGCAGCGGCCGCTCCTCGATCAGCGCACCGCGCTCGGCAAAGCGGCCGAGCGCCGCCTCGAAGGCGCGCTCGACCTCGCGATCGAGATCGGCGAGCGCGCTCGAGCGCGGCACCAGCAAGCGCAGCCCGCGCGCTTGCAGCGCCGGCAACTCCGCCGGCGGTTCCTGCGCCAGCACCGCGTCGTACGCCGCGCAGCAGGCGACCGAATTGGCGAGCGGCCCGACCGAGTCGAGGGTGTACGAGAGCGGGAAGGCACCATCGCGCGGCACACGGCGGGCGGTCGGCTTCCAGCCCACCACGCCGCAGAGCGCGGCCGGCGCGCGGATCGAGCCGCGCGTATCGGTGCCAAGCGCCATCACGCACATGCCTTCGGCCTGCGCCACTGCAGCACCCGAGGATGAGCCGCCGGGGACCCGCGCCGCGGCACGATCCCACGGGTTGCGCGGCGTGCCGTAGTGCGGGTTGAGCCCGACGCCGCCAAAGGCGAACTCCACCATGTTGGTACGCCCGATCAGGATCGCTCCCGCCGCGCGCAGGCGCGCCACCGCGCCGGCATCGTGCTTCGGCTCGAGGGCGAGTACCTTGGAGCCCGCGCGCGTGACATCACCGGCGACGTCGAACAGATCCTTGAGCGAAACCGGCAGTCCCTCGATCGGCGAGCGGCGCACGCCGCGCTTGCGCAGCGCGTCCGCATAGTCCGCCTCTGCGCGCGCCGCCTCCTCGTACACCTTGAGAAAGGCGCGCGGGCCTTCGCCATAGGCAGCCGCGATCCGCGCGAGCGCCTGCTCGACCAGCTCGCGGCTGGTGGTACGGCCGGCGGCAAGGTCGGCGGCGAGCTGGGCTACAGTCCACATGGGGCAGGAATTCTATGCGTTGGAACATCGCGAGCGCACTTTTTGGCGGCAGCTGCTTTCTGTGCCGCGGGTCGGCACGCAGCCTCCTCTGCCCGGCGTGCGACGCCGAGCTGCCGCGGCTTGTGCGAGCGCTCTGCCCGCGCTGCGCGCTCGAATCGCCGCGCGGCGAGCTCTGCGGGCGCTGCCTGAGCCAGGCGCCGGCGTACGACGCCACGCAGGCGGCGCTGGCGTACGAGTTTCCGGCCGACGCGCTGGTGCAGGCGCTGAAATTCCGCGGCGAGCTGGCGCTTGCGCCGCTGCTCGCCGCACTGCTCGCGGAGCGGGTGCGCAGCGCGCGCGTCGACCTCCTCGTGCCGGTGCCGCTCTCCGCCGAGCGCTTGCGCCGCCGCGGCTACAACCAGGCGGCGGAAATCGCGCGCCACGTGCCGGGCGGCAGGCTCGAAGTGGCGCTCTGCGAGCGCACCCGCGATGCGCCGCCGCAGATGGAACTGCCTTACGATGCGCGCCAGCGCAATGTGCGCGGCGCCTTCCGCTGCAGCCGGCCGCTTGCCGGTGCCAGCATCGCCGTGGTCGATGACGTCATGACGACTGGCGCGACCCTCGACGAGCTCGCGCGCACGCTGAAGGCCGCCGGCGCGAGCCGCGTCGTCAACTGGGTCGTGGCGCGAACCATGCCGCATGCTTGAGATCGTCCTCGTCCACCCGGAAATCCCGCCCAACACGGGAAATGTCATTCGGCTCGCCGCCAACACCGGCGCGCGATTGCATCTCGTGCAGCCGCTTGGTTTCTCGCTCGATGACAAGCAGCTGAAGCGCGCCGGGCTCGATTACCACGAGTATGCGAGCGTGCAGGTGCATGCCTCGTGGGCCGCGCTCGCCCAAGCGCTGAAAGGCAGGCGCATGTTCGCTTTTGCCACCAGCGCCGAGCGACTTTTCACCGATGTGCGCTACGCCGGCGACGATGTGCTGGTGTTCGGCCGCGAAGCGGACGGGCTGCCGCCGGGCATCCTCGCGCAGTTTGCACCGGAGCAGCGCCTGCGGCTGCCGATGCGGCCGGGAAATCGCAGCGTCAATCTCTCGAACGCCGTGGCCGTCGCGGTCTTTGAGGCCTGGAGGCAACTTGACTTCCGCGGAGGTCGGTAGCCGTCGTCCCGCGAAAGCGTGGACCCACGTACCTCGTCTTTAGCGCTCCATCTTCGATTCGCGCGCGAGCAGACGCTCGACCGCTGCGGCGGGCGTCATGCGCGCGTCGAGCACTGCGCAGACCGCCTGGCTCACCGGCATGTCGACCCGATGTTTGGCCGCGAGCTTCGCCACCTCGCGCGCCGAATGCACGCCTTCGGCGACGTGGCCGAGCGTGGCGACGATGTCCTCGAGCGGGCGACCGCGCGCGAGCTCGAGGCCGACGCGGCGGTTGCGCGAAAGGTCGCCCGTGGCAGTGAGAATGAGATCGCCCGCGCCGGCAAGGCCCATGAAGGTTTCCGGCTGGCCGCCGAGCGCGGCGCCCAGGCGCGTGATCTCGGCAAGGCCGCGCGTGATGAGCGCGGCGCGCGCGTTCAGGCCAAGGCCCATGCCGTCGGAGATGCCGGCAGCGATCGCCATCACGTTTTTCACCGCGCCGCCGATCTCCACGCCCACGAGGTCCGCGCTGTAGTAGACCCGCATGCGTCCGCCATGCAGCGTCGCCGCGGCGTCGCGGGCGAAATCGGCGTCCTCCGAAGCGAGCGTCAGCGCGCAAGGCAAGCCGCGCGCCACCTCCTCGGCAAACGACGGGCCGGAGAGCGCGCCAAAGCGTGCCTTCGCGCCGAGCACGGCGCGCGCGATCTGGTGCGGCAGCTCGCCGGTGCCTTCCTCAAAGCCCTTGCACAGCCAGACCAGCGGCGCCGGCGCGCCCGAGCCGGCGAGGAGCGCGCGCAGGCCGGCGACCGGCGTCGCCGCGAGCAGCAAGCCGGCGCCCCGCGTCGCTTCGCTGAGATCGGCGAGCACGCGCACGGTGGACGGCAGCTCGAAGCCCGGCAGGTAGCGCTCGTTGCGCCGGGTGCGCGTGATGGTGGCGGCTTGCAGCGCGTCGCGCGCCCAGAGCGATACCTCGAGGCGCGCCGCGAGCACGCAACTCATCGCGGTGCCCCAGGCGCCAGCGCCGAGCACCGCTACCTTGGTCATGGATGCGGCATCAGTTGCGCGCGACTTGGGCGGGAACGGCGCCCTGCGCGGCCTGCTGTTGCTGCTGCAGGTAAAGCGCTTCGAAAGAAAGCGGCGCGAGGATCACCGGCGGGAAGCCGCCGCGCGCCACCATGTCCTGAATCGTCTCGCGCAGGTACGGATAGATCACCGTCGGGCAGGCAATGCCGAGGAGCGGCGGCAACTCCTGCTCGGAGACGCCGCGCACCTGGAAGATGCCCGCCTGGCGCGCTTCGGCGAGAAACAGCGTGCGCTCGCCGACGCGCGCCGTCACCGTGGCGGTGACGGTGACTTCATAGTAGCCCTCGGCGAAGCTCTCGGCGCCGGTGTTGATCTGCACCTCGAGCTGCGGCTGGTTCTGCTCGAGGAAGACTTTCGGCGCGTGCGGGATCTCGAGCGAGCTGTCCTTCAGGTAGACCTTCTCGATCTGGAACGTCGGCTGCTGCGGAGCATCGCTCATGGTGCGGCCTTGAGAAGTGGGTCGAGCCCGCCCTGGCGCTCGAGTTCGTAGAGATCGTCGCAGCCGCCGATATGGCGCTCGCCGATCCAGATCTGCGGCACGGTGCGCCGGCCGCCGCTTTTTTGCATCATCTCGGCGCGCCGCGCCGGATCGAGGTCGACGCGCACCTTGTCGATGGCGACGCCCTTCTGCATGAGCAGCCGCTCGGCCGCCTGGCAGAAGGGGCAGGCGGCGGTGCAATACATCAGCACCTTCGGCAATTCACTTCTCCACCGGCAGGCCGGCATCCTGCCACGCCTTGAGGCCGCCGGAGAGATTGCTGACGCGCGTGAAGCCCGCTTTCTTCAGCGCTGCGGCCGCCTTGGCGGCGTGATCGCCCTCGCCGTAGACGATCACCGGACGCTCCTTGCGCTTCAAGAGCTCGGGCGTGGGCGCATCGAGGCGCGCAAGCGGCACATTCTTTGCGCCGAGCACGTGCCCGGCGGCGAATTGCGCCGGCTCGCGTGTGTCGATGATGACGGCGTCCTCGCGATTGATGAGATGCGTCGCTTGCGCGGGATTGACCGTCGGGCCGCCGGCGCTGCGGCGCACGAGCGGCCAGAGCAGCATCGCGCCGGAAACGAACGCGGTGACGAACAGGAGAAGGTTGTTGCGAACGAAATCCACGCGGAGCGCGACATTATAATTCAGCGCGATGCCCAAGCTTCCGATGCGGCTCGTGCTGCTGCGCCATGGCGAGTCGACGTGGAACCGGGAAAACCGCTTCACCGGCTGGACCGACGTCGACCTCGCGCCGAGCGGCATCGAGGAAGCGCGCAATGCCGCGCGCTTGCTCAAGGCCGGCGGCTATGACTTCGACATCGCGTTCACGTCGGTGCTCAAGCGCGCGATCCGCACCTTGTGGATTGCGCTCGATGAGCTCGAGCGCATGTGGCTGCCGGTGGAGAAGAGCTGGCGCCTGAACGAGCGCCACTACGGCGCGCTGCAGGGCCTCAACAAGGTCGAGATGGCGGCGAAGTTCGGCGAAGCCCAGGTGCTGACCTGGCGGCGCAGCTACGACATGCCGCCGCCGGAGCTCGAGCCGAGCGACCCGCGCTACGAGGCAAGCGATCCGCGCTATGCCGGCACCACGGTGCCGCGCACCGAGTGCCTGAAGGACACGGTAGCGCGCGTCCTGCCTTACTGGAACGGCACCATCGCGCCCGCGGTGCGCGCCGGCAAGCGCGTGCTGATCGCGGCGCACGGCAATTCGCTGCGCGCGCTGGTGAAGCATCTGGACGGCATCGGCGATGCCGAGATCGTCGCGCTCAACATCCCCACCGGCGTGCCGCTGGTCTACGAGCTCGACGAGCGGCTCGCGCCGCGCAAACACTACTACCTCGGTGATGCGGCCGAAATCGAGCGGCGCATCGCCGCCGTGTCGGCGCAAGGCAAGGCCAAAGCCTGATCCGGCCGGCGGCGCTCGTGCTCGCCGTGGGACTGAACGCGCTGGCGCCGTTCGCGCACGCCGCACCGCGCGAGCGCGATCTCACCGAGCTGCGCGCGCGCATCGACGAGCTGCAACGCAGCCTCGATGAAAAGACGAGCGAGCGGCAGGAAGCGCGCGACGCGCTGCGCGAGTCGGAGCGCGCCATTTCAGAAGCGAACCGCACGCTCGCCGCGCTCACCGCGGAAAGTAACCAGCTCAAGGCGGACAGCGCGCGGCTGGCGCAGCGCCGGCAGACGCTCGAACGCACGCTCGCCGAGCGCCAGGGCGTGGTTGAACGCGTGCTGCGCGCGCGCCAGGGGCTCGCTGCGCCGGAGCTCTTGCGCGCCGCGCTCTCGGGCGACGATCCCGGTCAGCTCGCGCGACGCCTGCAATATATCGCCTACCTGTCGCGCGCCGCGGCCGAGCTGATCGCCACGCATCGCGCCGAGCTCGACGCGCTCGCCGGCCTCGAGCGCGAAGCGCAAGTCAAGCGCGCGCGCCTAGGCGAGGTGGAGCAGGCGGCGCGCGCCGACCGCAGCCGCATCGTGCGCGAGCGCGAAGCGCGCCGGCGCGTGCTGGCGCGCCTGGCGCAGGAGCTCAAGCGCAGCCGCCGCCAGATCGGCGTGCTGCGCGCCGACGAAACGCGGCTTGCGCGCCTGATCGAGGGCGTCGGACGGGTGCTCGCGCGCGTCGAGGCGGTGCCGGAAAAATCTTTACAAACGGAAGCGTTTTCCCAGCTGCGCGGCAGGCTGCGCCTGCCGGTGCGAGGGGAACTGACGCGGCGCTACGGCGCTCCAAGAGGAGCAACCGGCATCGAGGCCAAGGGCGTTTTCATCCGCGCGCCGCAAGGCGAGCCCGTCAAGGCGGTGGCACGCGGGCAGGTGGTCTACGCCGACTGGATGCGCGGCTACGGCAACCTCATGATTGTGGACCACGGTGAGAACTATTTGTCCATCTACGCGAACACCGACTCGCTGCTTAAGCAGGTGGGCGACGTAGTGCACCCGGGGGAGCCACTCGCCACGGCCGGCGCGAGCGGTGGCAACGAGGAAACCGGTCTATACTTTGAATTGCGGCATTTAGGCCGCGCCTTTGACCCGCTCGGCTGGGTCACGTTGAAATAAGCGATCCCTTACCTATGCAAAAGCTTCGCTCTATCGGATTCATCCTTGTCGGCGCGGTCGCCGGCGTGCTCATCAGCCTGAATTTCCAGGCGATCGCCGACCGCGCGACGCGCAGCCCGCTGCCGATCGAGGAGTTGCGCGCGTTCACCGAGGTGGTGGACGCGATCAAGAAGAACTACGTCGAGCCGGTCGAGGACAAGAAGCTTTTTACCGAGGCGATCAACGGCATGCTGACCGGCCTCGATCCGCATTCCGCCTATCTTGACCAGGAAGCGTTCAAGGAGCTGCAGGTCGGCACCCAGGGCCAGTTCGGCGGCCTCGGTATCGAAGTCGGCATGGAAGACGGCTTCGTCAAGGTGATCTCGCCGATCGAGGACACGCCCGCCTTCAAGGCCGGCATCAAGCCGAACGATCTCATCGTCAAGCTGGACGACACGCCGGTGAAAGGGATGACGCTGAACGACGCCGTCAAGCGCATGCGCGGCAAGCCGAACACGCAAATCACGCTGACGCTCACGAGAAAAGGCGAGAGCGCGCCCATCGTGGTGACGCTGACGCGCGCCATCATCAAGGTGCAGAGCATTGCCTCCAAGATGTACGAGCCGGGCTATGCCTGGGTGCGGGTGCGCGCCTTCCAGGAAGGCACGCCCGAGTCGCTGGTGAAGCACCTCAACGATCTCTTCAAGCAGGGACAGGTGAAGGGCCTGGTGCTCGACCTGCGCAACGATCCGGGCGGCCTGCTGCACGGCGCGGTCGCGGTGAGCGCGGCATTCCTGCAGCCGAAGAGCCTGGTGGTGTCGACCGACGGTCGTGCCGAAGATTCGAAGAAGAAGTTCTATGCGTCGCCCGACGACTATGCGCGGCGCAGCGAAGACGTGCTGAAGTCGCTGCCGCAGGCCGTGAAGAGCGTGCCGATGGTCGTGCTGGTGAATGGCGGCTCGGCCTCCGCTTCCGAAATCGTCGCCGGCGCGTTGCAGGACCAGAAGCGCGCGGTGGTCCTCGGCACCCAGACCTTCGGTAAAGGTTCGGTGCAGACCATCATGCCGCTTGGCAACAACACCGCGATCAAGCTCACCACCGCGCGCTATTACACGCCGAACGGCCGCTCGATCCAGGCGCTCGGCATCACGCCCGACGTGGTGGTGGAAGATCCGAGCGACACCGCCACACGCGTGCGCGAAGCCGATCTGCAGCGCCACCTCGAGAACGGCAAGGCCGAGGCCAAGAAAGATGCGGACAAGGGCAAGGATTCTGCGCCGCGCGCGCGCACCGTGCCCTCGCCCACGCCGGCAGAACTGAAGCCCATCGACTTCGGCGGCAAGGAAGACTTCCAGCTCCAGCAGGCGGTCGCTTATCTCAAGGGCGAGCCGGTAAAGAGCCAAGCGCCAACGATGGCGCAGTCGACCAAGACGAACTGATTTGACGAGCGGCTTCTCCGCGCACTGATTTAACGAGCGGCTTCTCCGCGCACTAATCGACGACCAGCAGCTTCTCCGCTACAGCCGGCACATCCTCCTCCCGGAAATCGGGATCGAGGGGCAGGAGAAGCTGCGCGCCGCCAAGGCGCTCGTCATCGGCGCCGGCGGGCTCGGTTGCCCTGCCTCGCTATACCTCGCCGCGGCCGGCATCGGCCGCCTGACGCTCGCCGACTCCGACAAGGTCGATCTCACCAACCTGCAGCGCCAGATCCTGTACCGCACCGAATCGGTCGGCGCACAGAAGGCGTTCGCCGCGCGCAGCGCCTTGCGCGCGATGAATCCCGATGTCGAGGTCGTGGCGCTCGCCACGCGCGTGTCGGCCGAAGAGCTGGACGAACTCGCTCGCGAAGCGCACATCGTGCTCGATTGCACCGACAACTTCGCGACGCGCCACGCGGTGAACCGCGCG
>DASREB010000144.1:0-3376 GCA_035652275.1 Burkholderiales bacterium | reverse complement strand
GCGCCCGGCGCGCAGACGAAGAGCGCGCGCTTTTCTATTGCTGGCGCTGGAACTCGGGCTGGCCGGTCTGCCAGAAGAGGAACGCGTAGTAATCGGCCGCCTGGCGCTGGCGCTGCGCCTTGGTCGAGCCGATGCCGTGGCCGGCGTCGTAGTCGAGGTCGAGGAGCACGGGCTTGCCCGAGCTCGTCGCCGCCTGCAGCCGCGCGGCCATCTTGGCCGATTGCCACCACTCGACGCGCGGGTCGTTCATGCCGTGGATGAGGAGCACCGCGGGATACGCCACGCCGTCCTTGACGTGGTGGTAGCTCGACATCGCGAGGAGCGCGCGGAACTCGTCTTCCTTCTTCACCGTGCCGAACTCCGGAATGTTCGGCACGCCGTTCGCGGTGAGCTCGGCGCGCACCGCGTCGAGCACGCCGACCGCCGGCACCACGGCGGCGAAAAGATCCGGCCGCTCGGTCATCGCGCGCCCGACGGTGATGCCGCCGGCGCTGCCGCCGAGGATGCCAAGCCGCTCCTTGGTAGTGTAGTTCTGCGCGATCAGGTACTCGGCGCAGGCGATGAGGTCCTTCCAGGTGTTGGGCTTCTTCTCTTTCTTGCCGGCGAGATACCAGTCGTGGCCGTACACGCCGCTCCCGCGCACGTTCGCCACCGCGTAGACGCCGCCGCGCTCGAGCCACGCGAGGCGCGTCGGCTGGTAGTACGGCTCGGAGGTGATGCCGTAGGAGCCGTAGCCGCTGAGGAGCACCGGGTTGGTACCGTCGAGCTTGAGGTCCGCGCGATGCACGATCGAGAGCGGCACGAGCGCTCCGTCATGGCTCTTGACCTTCACCTCGGTCGCCACCAGGCCGGTGGGTGCGTCGTAAGCCCCGAGCGGCTGCAGCCGGGTGTTCGCCACCTTGCCCGCGCGATCCACGGCGTAGATCTCCTGCGCGCGCGTCCATGCGGTGAGGCCGAAGATGGCGCCGTCCCGCTCCGCGCGCCATGCCATGAGATGCGCGGCGCCATCGCGCGGCAGCGCGACATCCACTGCACGCTGTGCGCCCCACGTCCGGCGCATGAGGCGCTTCAGCGTGCCGTCGCGCGCTTCGAGATAGAGCGCATCCTTCGCTGCGACGATGCGCACCAGCACCCGTTCGCTCGGCGCAACCACCGTGGTGGCGTGCGCCATGTCGGGCGCGGTGAGGCGCGTGCGCAGCACCGAGAAGCGCGGGCTGTCGCGATAGCTGAGCAGGTATATATCGTCGCCATGCACGGCATAGCCGGTAACCTTGTCGGTGAAATCGCAGACGCGTACCCAGGGCGTGCCGGGCTTGCCGACCGTGACGAGCGGCGCTGCATATAAGGCGATATCGCGCTGGTCGCCGTTCGCCACCCAGGCGATGGCGAAACGCGAGCCGGCATCGGCGTGTATCCAGGGCTGGTACTCGGGCCGCACCTCCATGCGTGGCGAGACGTCGGGGCCGGCGACCAGCACGTCGGCGCTCACCGGCTGCCCTACGGTATGCAGGTAGGAGCGCTCGTCGCGATATTTCTCGGTCGCGGGCATGCCGGGCTTCAGTTCCTGCTCGCGCAGGTAGAAGAACGAGCGCGAGTCGGGCCGCCAGCTCACGCGCGGATACTGCGCGCGGCTGATCGGCTCGCCGATGCGCTTGCGCGTGGCCGTCTCGACCACGTAGATCGACGCTTCCTCGGAGCCCGCCGCCGAGACGCCGACCGCGACCAGCGTGCCGTCAGGGGATGGCGCGAAATAGTTGATCGCGTGCGGCTTGCCGTTCTCCTTCTGCCAGTCGTCCGGATCGGCGAGCAGCGTCTCGGCGCCTTGCGCATCGCGCCGGTAGAGCTTGAGCGTGTTCTCGGCCGCCGCGCGGCGCAGGAAAAAGAGATTGCCGCCGGCGTCGAGCCGCACGGCGCCGATGACGGCGGCGGTCGACTCGTCGAGCTCGGCGATACGCTTTTTGAGCCGCTCATAGCCCGGCAGCGAATCGAGCGTGGCGCGCGCGTAGTCGGCTTGCGCTCTCGCCCAGGCGGCGACTTCGGGGTTGCTCGCGTCCTCGAGCGCGCGATAAGGATCATCGACCACCGTGCCAAAGAAGGTCTCGGCGATGTTCTTCGCCGGGAACGCGGGCGGCGCCGTCGGCGCGTGCCCCGTCTGCGCGTGCACATTAAGGGCGAGAACGCATGCGAAAGCGAAGAGCGCGCGCATAAATCATTCTAGTATCCTTGCGCACCCATGCGTATCCCATGGCTATGGGCGGTGCTCCTCGCCGTCACGGCGGCGCGCGCGCAGGACGCAACACCGCAGCCGCCGGCCTTTCGCCTCGGCGATACCGTCACGCCGCTCGAGTACGCGCTCGAGCTCGCGATCGATCCGCGCGCGAGCGAGTTCACGGGCGAGGTGCGCATCGTCGTGCGCCTCAACCGCTATACCGGCGTGCTGTGGCTGAACGCCACGAAGCTCGCGATCGAGTCGGTGCGGGTCGAGCAGGAGAACCGCACCGTGCCGGTGGCGGTCGTGCCGGGAGGCGAGGACTTCGTCGGCCTCGCGGCGCGCGGGCCGCATTTTGCGCCCGGCATCGCGCTCCTCACCATCCGCTACCGCGCCGCCTACGAGACGGTCGGCAGCCAGGGACTCTTCCAGCAGGAAGACCGCGGCGATTCGTACGTGCTGTCGCAGTTCGAGCCGCTCTATGCGCGGCGCGCGTTTCCGTGCTTCGACGAGCCGGGCTGGAAGACGCCATGGCGGCTCACCATCGAGGCGCCGGCCGACGACGTGGTGGTCAGCAACACGCCGCAATTGAATGCGGCGCCCGCGCCCGGCCGCCGCGGCTGGACGCGCCACGAGTTCGCGCCGACCAAGCCCTTGCCGACCTACCTCGTGGCGCTCGCCGTCGGCCCGTTCGACGTGGTCGACGGCGGCACGGCGGGCGCCAGCAAGACGCGCCTGCGTTACCTCGCGCTCAAGGGCCGCGGCGCCGAGACGCGCTGGGCCGCCGAGGTGACGCCGAAGCTGCTCGAGCGGCTGGAGGAGTATTTCGGGCCGTATCCCTTTGACAAGCTCGACGCGCTCGCCATCCCGCAGACGGTGTTCTTCGGCGCGATGGAGAACGTCGGACTGATCACCTACGCCTCGCAGCTCATCCTCGCCACGCCGCGCGAAGAGACGCGCGAGTTCCGCCGCCGCTACGCCTCGGTCGCGGCACACGAGATGGCGCACATGTGGTTCGGCAACCTCGTGACGCTCGCCTGGTGGGACGACGCCTGGCTGAACGAGGCGTTCGCCACCTGGATGGCGGACAAGGTGATCGCGCGGCTGCGCCCGGAGTGGTCGAGCGGCTGGTGGCTGTACTACGCGCGCGGCCGCGCGCTCGAGCTC
>DASREB010000143.1:0-17005 GCA_035652275.1 Burkholderiales bacterium | reverse complement strand
TAGACATCCCGCACCCGTCGGTCGGCGGCGATTTCCTGCGGCGTGCCTTCGACGAGGATCTGCCCCTGCACCAGCACCGTGATGCGACTCGCGAAGCGGAACACGAGGTCCATGTCGTGCTCGATGATGAGGATGGCGATGTCGGCCGGCAGCGCGCCGAGCACGTCGAGCACGTGGTGCGAGTCCTGCGAGGGCACGCCCGCCGCCGGCTCATCGAGCAGCAGTACCTTCGGCTTCAAACCGAGCGCAATCGCGATCTCGACCAGGCGCTGTCGGCCATAGGGCAGGTCCTGGACCGGCGTGCGCGCGTCGCCGGACAGACCCAGGGTGGTGAGGAGCGCGCTCGCCTCATCGATGATTTCGCGATGCTTGCTCGCCGGCTTCCACACGCGCCGCGCCACGCCGTCGCGCTCCGCGATGCCGAGCGCGACGTTGTCGAGCACCGGAAGTTTTCTAAACAAGGTGGTGATCTGGAAGGTGCGTCCCAGTCCGCGCCGCACGCGCGCTGCCTGGTTCACCTTGGTGATGTCCTCGCCGCCGAGCAGGATACGGCCGGCAGAAGGCGCAATCGCGCCGGTCAGCATGTTGACGAACGTGGTCTTGCCGGCGCCATTCGGGCCGATGAGCGCGTGGCGCGCTCCCGGCGCGAGCCGGAAGTCGATGTTGTCGGCGACGGTCAGCGCGCCGAAGCTCTTGCAGAGCTTCTCGGTCTCGAGAGCGGTTGCAGCCATTTGTCGAGGAGGCCAAGGATGCCGCCGCGTGCGAACAGCACGACGACGATCAGCAGCACCCCGATGCCGAAGTACCAGTACTCCGGGTACTGCTTTGCCAAGTAATCCTGCGCGATCAGGTACACGACCGGGCCGACGAACGCACCGTAGAGGCGGCCGACACCGCCCAGTATCAGCATCACCAAAAGGTCGCCCGATGGCTCGAGCCCCAGCACGTTCAGGCCGACGAACTGGTTCACCTGCGTGAGCAGCGCCCCGGCGATGCCGGCGAGCGTCGCGGAAAGCGTGTAGACGAGGACCAGCCGCCAATACACCGGTGCGCCGACCGCGTGCATGCGGGCCGTGTTTTCGCGGATGCCGGTGAGCATTGCGCCGAAGGGCGAGTAGATTAGCCGCCGCACCAGCAGCCAGCTGAGAAAGAGCGCGACCAGGCAATAGATGAACGCCGTGCGGCCGAAAAGATCGAATTTGAAGAGCCCGAGGATCGGCGCCACCTGCACGCCGGAGAGCCCGTCGGCGCCGCCGGTGAGCCAGCTCGCCTTGTTGGCGATCTCGAGCAGGATCGCCGTGATCGCGAGCGTCAGCATGAGGAGCGTCAGCGCTTTGGTGCGCAGGATCAGCGCACCGGTGGCGATGCCAAGCAGCGCGGCGGCGACTGCCGCCGCGAGGAGCTGCAGGAACGGGTCGGTGACGCCATATTTGGCGCCGAGGATCCCGGCGGTGTAGGCGCCCAGGCCGAAAAACGCGCTGTGCCCTAACGTGATGATGCCGGCGTAGCCGAGGATCAAATCGAGCGACAGCGCCCAGAGGATGTAGGTGAGGATGCGCGCGCCGAGCGACAGATATTCAGGCAGCACGAAAAACGCCGCGAGCGCGATCACCCACGGCAGCAGCTCCTGCAGGCGGATACGCGGGTCGCCGGTATAGCCGCTCATAAATAAATAGGGACAGTCCCTATTTTTCTCATGACGCGCGCACGCCGAAGAGTCCCATGGGCCGCCACAACAAGATTCCCATAGTGGCGACGTAAATCAAAAACGCTCCGAATTCCGGAATCCAGTACTTGCACGCCGTATCGGCGATGCCGATCAAGAGCGCCGCGATGAATGGCCCGCGCAGGCTGCCCAAGCCACCGACGGCGACGACGATGAGGAAGTAGACGAGGTGCTCGAAGGGATAGCTCCACTGCACCGGCAGGATGTCCGCGCCGAGCGCGCCGCCGAGCCCGGCGAGGCCCGAGCCGAGCGCGAAGGTCGCCATGAAAAGCTGCCGCGTGTTGATGCCCACCGATTGCGCCATGGCGCGGTTATCGACCGTCGCGCGCACCATCGCACCCCAGCGGGTGCGCTCGACGCCGAACCACAGTGCGGCAACGAGCAAGGCTGAAAAGACAATGAGGAACACGCGATAGGCCGGGAAATCGCGGCCGACGATATGCACCTGGCCGCGCAGGTAGTCCGGCAGGAACACCGGCGCTGCCAGGTTGCCGTAGATCAGCCGCGCCACCGCCATCGACATCAGGATGAGGCCGATGGAGAACAAGACCTGCGCGAGCTCCCCGGCGGCGTAAAGGCGCGAGTAGAGCAGCCGCTCGAGCACCACACTGCCCAGCGAAACCAGAACGAACGCGGCGAGCACGGCGAGCGGGAACGGCAGCCCGAGGCTTTTCATCGCCGTCGAAAGGATGAAACCGCCTGCCATGGCGAACACGCCGTGCGCGAGGTTGATGAAGCCCATGAGGCCCATCGTCACCGACAGGCCCACCGAGATCACGTACAGGATCATGCCGTAAGCAACGCCGTGAAAGGCGACGCTTACGAGCGATGCGGCGAGCTCGGACAGAGGAAGGCTACTTCTTCTTCTGCAGCTCTTTCCAGGGATCCTTTACCGCCTCGCCGAGCGTCTCGATCTCGACATTGGCGAGCTGGCCGTTCACCTTCTTCACTTCGCGCAGGTATTCCGGCTGGATGATGTCGCGCGTTTCCGGGTCGATCGAGATCGCGCCGCGCGGGCTCTGCTCGAACTTCCAGTGCTTGGCGATCTCCATCGAGCGCTCGGGATCGAGCTTGCCTTTCTGCTGCTTGATCATTTCGAAAATCAGCGCCGTGCCGTCCCACGAGCCTGCCGAGAGGAAGTTTGGCACCTCGTTCTGGCCGAACTCCTTCTTCCAGTCGGCAACGAACTGCTTGTTCGCCGGGCGCGTCGCCGCGGCCGAATAGTGATGCACCGTGATCACGCCGAGCGCGACGTCGCCCATGTTCGGCAGCTCCTCGTCGGTCGTGATGTCGCCCGGCCCGATCAGCTTGATGCCCGCATCCTTCAGCCCGAGCTCAGCGAAGTTCTTCATCACTGCAGTCGCTGTCTTGCCCGCCGGGATGAAGACCATCAGGCAATCGGGCTTCGCGTCCTTGACGCGCTGCATATAGGCCGCCCAGTCCGGATTCTGCAACGGCGCGCGCACTGCGCCGACGATCTTGCCGCCGCCGGCGGTGAACGCCTTGCCGAACGCTTCTTCCGAATCATGCCCGGGGCCGAAGTCGCTCACCAGCGTGTACGCGGTCTTGAACTTCTTCGCCGCCCATTCGCCGAGCGGATAGGACGATTGCCACAGCGTGAACGAAGTGCGCACGATATACGGCGAGCGCGTGGTGATCACCGCGGTGCCCGCGTTCATGATGACAAACGGCACTTTCGCTTCCGTAGCGATGGGCGCGATCGCCAGCGCATTGGGCGTGAACACCACGCCCGCGAGCAGGTTCACCTTGTCGCGCACCACCAGCTCCTGGGCAAGCTGACGAGCCTTGTCGGGGTTCGGCCCGGTGTCGTCGCGCGTGATGAGCTCGATCTTCACGCCCGGCGGCAGCTCTTTCTGGTGCTCCTTGATGTAGAGCCGCACCGCACGCTCCATGTACGGCCCGAGGTTGCCGTTAAGGCCGGAATAGCTGGTGATGAAGCCGATCTTGATTGTCTGGGCCGCGGCGGCGAACGCGTGCAACGCGAGCGCGACACCGAGCGCCAGTTTTAATGTACGCATCAATCCTCCTCGTAAGGTGGCGGATTCTAACCGATGAGCCATACGCCCCCGAGCGGCGACGGCAGCTTGGCCGCCTGTCGCGCGCCGCACTTTTGTACGGCCGCACCTATCTCCTTACAACGCGCGAGCAGCGTCTTCGGCTGACCGCCCGCGAGCGCATAGCCCGCAATCGCCGGCGGCTGCGGCGCGTCGCCAAGGAGCCTCGATATCTGCTCGCGATCCGCAATCAAGATCGAGCCGCGCGCCGTCTCCAGCCGCACGCCGTCGGGCATCGCGCGCGGCGCGAGCGCGCTGAAGCGCGCCCAACGCGCAGCCGTCTCAACCGGGTCCTGCGCAACGACGTACACCTCTTCCAGGCGCAGCGCGTTCACATCGCCCGCTCGCCACAGCTCCTCGGGGGTCAAGTGCTCGACGTACTGGATGCGTCCTTCCGGCATCTTTTGAGGCGGCAGCCGCACGACTCTGAAGCGCGCCGTGCCGCCAGGCACCTCGCGCGAGAGATCGACCAGTGGCTGCGGCTCGAAGCTGTGCGCGGTGAGCCGCGCATGCTCGGCCGCGGCGTCTGGTGTGCCGTAGCAAAGCAGGTGCACGCCGTCGTAGCGGCGCATGAGGGCACGCATGCGTTCAGCGGTCGGCGTGTCGTGCGTTGGCGAGAGGAGCTCGATGTAGCCCGCCTCGAGCATCACGCAGCGGTTGGACGCGCCCACCGGCCCCTCCGGCGTCCGTTGCACGGAGGTCGGCGTGACCAGCAATCCGAGCGCCTCGCACATGCGTGCCGCCGCCTCGAGATCGGCAACGAAGTGCGAGACGTGGTCGAGGTAGAGCTGGCCCGGCGGCGGGCTCTGCCGCTCGGCGATGTTCATGGCGCGCTAATATAACCGCCGCCGTGAACCAGCCCACTGAAATCCGCGCCGCGACCGTGAGCGGCGCCCAGGCGGTGGTCGAGATGCTCCGAGCGCACGGCGTCGAGATCGTCTTTGGCCTGTGCGGCGACACCAGCCTGCCGCTCTATGACGCGCTGCGCGGCTCGCGCCTGCGGCACATCCTGACTCGCGACGAGCGCCATGCTGCATATATGGCCGACGGGTATGCGCGCGTGACCGGCAAGGCGGGCGTGTGCGAAGGGCCCTCGGGTGGCGGCGCGACGTATCTGCTTCCCGGCCTCGCCGAGGCGAACGAGTCATCGATCGCGGTGCTCGGCATCAACACGGACATCAGCGTGTCGTCGCGCGGCCGCTACACGCTCACCGAGCTCGACCAGCGCACGCTGATGCGGCCGGTGACCAAGTGGAATGCAGTCATCGATCGCGCCGCCGATATTCCGCGCGTCTTCCGCCAGGCTTTCGAAGCGATGAGCACCGGCCGGCCCGGCGCCGCGCACATCGCGCTGCCCTACGACGTGCAGACCGCGCCGGTGGAGGCGGCGGAGGTCTGGGGCGATCCCACGCTCGGCATGTATCCGTCGCGTCGCGTGGCACCCGACCCGGAGATGGTCGCGCTCGCCGCCAAGGTATTGCGCGGCGCGCGCAATCCGCTCTTCGTCTGCGGCGGCGGCGTCATCATTTCGCGCGCCGAGGCGGAGCTCACCGAGCTTGCGGAGAAGCTCGCCGCGCCGGTCGCCACCACCATCAGCGGCAAAGGCGCGATCGACGAGCGCTGTGCGCATGCCGTCGGCGTTGTCGGGTCGAATGGCGGCACGCCCGAGACGCGCGCGATCGTGGACGGCGCCGACCTCATCATCTTCGTTGGCTGCCGTGCGGGCTCGGTGACGACCGAGCGCTGGCGGCATCCCGCGCCGGACCAGGCGCGCATCATCCATATCGATGTCGATCCGGCGGTGCCGGGACGCAATTACAAGGTCGACGTGCCGCTCATCGCGGACGCGAAGCTCGCGCTCGCCGCGCTGCTCGAGGCCGTCAACGCACGCGAGGGTGATCTCACCGCCATAGATGCTGGCAAGCGGGCGAAGTTCGAGCGCTTCGATGCGCTCGCACGCTCGGATGAGTCGCCGATCCGGCCGGAGCGTGTGGTCGCTGAGCTCTCGCGCGAGCTCGATGCCGACGCGATGCTGGTGGCAGATCCCGGCACGCCGTGCCCGTACTTCTCGGCCTACTACGTGCTCCGCGGCACCGGCCGGCGCTTTTTCTCCAATCGCGCGCACGGCGCGCTGGGCTATTCGCTCGCCGCGGCGGTCGGCGCGCACTTCGGCCGGCCAGACGTCAAAACGGTGGCGGTGATGGGCGACGGCAGCTTCGGCATGTGCGCCGGTGAGCTCGAAACGCTCCAGCGTCTGAAATTGCCGATCACCGCAGTGGTGATCTCCAACGCCACCTACGGGTGGATCAAGGCCGGCCAGCGCGCCGGCTACGACCAGCGCTACTTCTCCGTCGACTTCAGCGCCACCGACCACGCCGCCGTCGCCCGTGCGTACGGACTGAAAAGCTGGCGCGTCACACAGCCCGCGGAGCTCGCGCCCGCGTTGAGAGCGGCGCTTACCGCAGGCGAGCCGACGCTCGTCGATGTGCTCTGCCAGCCGCTGCACGAAGCCAAGGCGCCGGTATCGGAGTGGATCGCATGATCGAGCGGGGCCATCACGACATGGGCGGCTTGCCTGCCGGCAAGGTCGAGCGCACCGAGCACGACTATCCGCAGTGGGAACGGCGGGTCGATGCGATGGTGCAGCTCCTGCGCATGGGCAGGAAGATCACCGTAGACGAGCTGCGCAAGAACATCGAGCAGCTGCCGCCGGAGGCGTACGACAAGTTGTCGTACTACGAGAAGTGGATCAGCTCGCTCACGCAGACGCTCATCCAGCGTGGCGTCATCACCACCGAGGAGCTCGGCCGCAAGATGGAGGAAGTGGAGCGCCGCGTCCGATGAGCGCGCAACTTGCCGCTGTCGCGCCGCGCTACAAGACCGGCGATCGCGTGCGCGTGCGAAAGACCGCACCGCTCGGTCACATTCGCACGCCTTACTACATCCGTGGGCGCATCGGCGAGATCGAGCGCCTTTGCGGTGCGTTTCCCAACCCGGAAGAGCTTGCGCAGATGCGCGACGGGCTGCCGGCCCAGCCGCTCTATCGCGTACGCTTCAAGCAGAAGGACGTCTGGCCCGACTATCGCGGGGCGGAGACCGATGTCGTCGAGATCGAGATTTACCAACATTGGTTGGAGAAAGCCTGATGAGGCGTCGGTCAAAACGATGAGCGATCAAGGAACGTACAAGCCCTTCGCGTACTACGAGCTGATGGAGACGAGCCTGCGCGAGCTGCTCGTGGAGAAGGGCATCCTCACCGACGAGCAGGTGAACGCCGAGGTGGCGGCGATGCGCGCGAGAACGCCGGAGCGCGGCGCGCGGGTCGTGGCGCGAGCGTGGGCCGATGCGGCGTACAAGCAGCGACTGCTCGCCAATGGCACGGCGGCATGCGAGGAGCTCGGCTTGGAGATCCCGGGCCTGCATCTGGTGGTGGTGGAAAACACGCCGCAGGTGCATAACGCGATCGTTTGCACGCTTTGCTCCTGCTATCCGCGCGTGCTGCTCGGCATCCCGCCCGACTGGTACAAGTCGAGAAACTACCGCTCACGCATGGTGCGCGAGCCGCGCGCCGTTCTCGCGGAGTTCGGACTGCGCATCCCGCAGAATGTGCAGATCAGGGTGCACGATTCGACCGCCGATATGCGCTACCTGGTGCTGCCGATGCGCCCGCCAGGCACCGAGGGCTGGAGCGAGGAGCGCCTCGCCGGCATCGTTACGCGCGACTGCATGATCGGCGTTGCCGTGCCCACGGTAGCGCTTGGCTAAGCTCGCGCCGCTCGGCGCGGTGCCGCTCGGCGATTGCGCCGTCTACATCGAATTTTCGAAGACCCTCGATCTTGAAGTGAACTCCGCGGTGCAGCGCCTGGCGGCGATGCTGTACGGCCGCGCGCTGCCCTGGGTGCGCGACGTAGTGCCCTCGCTCGGCGGCATCGCGATCCATTTCGATCCCGACCATGCGGATGTGCACGGCGATGCGATGAGCGCGTCGCTTGCTCTGGTCAGCGAATGCCTGAAACAGGGGCTGCCGAAGACCGACGAGGCGAGCCGCACGGTAGAGGTGCCCGTGTGCTACGAGGCAGAGTTCGCGCCGGATCTCACCGAGGTCGCCGCGGCGGCGAAGGTGACGCCGGACGAAGCGGTGGCGCTGCATGCGGCAAGCGAATTCCGGGTGCTGATGATCGGCTTCGCGCCGGGCCACGCCTACATGGGCGGCCTGCATCCGAAGCTCGCGGTGCCGCGCCGCGCGACACCGCGGCCGATCGTGCCGGCGGGCTCGGTCGCCATCGCGAACGACCAGACCGTGGTGTATCCCTACGCCATCTCCGGCGGCTGGAACATCATCGGCAGGACGCCGCTCACGGTGTTCGACGCCGAGCGCGAGTCCCCGAGCCTCTTCGCCGCCGGCGATCGCGTGCGCTTCAAGCCGATCTCGCGCGGCGAGTTCCTCAAACACGCCAAATGACCATCTGCGTGCTCCGGCCGGGGCTGCTGATGACGGTGCAGGATCTCGGCCGCCACGGCCACCAGCACGTCGGCCTATGTCCCGGCGGCGCGATGGATCCGATCTCCTTGATGCTTGCCAATGCGCTCGTCGGAAACGACCCCGGCGCCGCCGCGCTCGAGATCACGGTGCTCGGGCCCGACCTCGAGTTCCAGGGGCCGACGCTGATCGCGCTGGTCGGCGCTGAGTTCGAAGCCGACATTCCGCTGAACCGCCCGGTGATGGTGGAGCGCAATTCGCACATTTCCATCAGCCGCGCCGCTCGCGGCGCGCGCGGCTATCTCGCTTGCGCCGGTGGGATCGCGGTGCCGGAAGTGCTCGGCAGCCGTAGCACTTATTTGCCGGGCGGCTTTGGCGGACTCGAGGGCCGGGTGCTGAAGCGCGGCGACCTGCTGCCGCTTGCCGAGAACGCCGAGCAACTGTCGCGCGAGCGCTATGACAGCCTGAAGAACAAGCGCGGCGCGAGCGTGCGCTGGTCGGTGCCGCCCTTCAGCGTGCCCGATCGCGAGCCGATCGTGCTTCATGCCATGGACGGCGAGCACTTCGGCGACTTCGACGCCAGCATGCAGCGGGTCTTCTACGACACCGTGTGGCGCGTTGCGCCCGATTCGAACCGCATGGGCTACCGCCTTGCCGGCCCGGTGCTCGAACGGGCGAAGAAGGACGAGATCCTCTCCGGCCCGACGGCGCTCGGTACCGTGCAGGTGCCGGCGAACGGCGTGCCGATCGCGCTGATGGCCGATCATCAGACGACCGGCGGCTACCCGCGCATCGCGGAGATCGCGTCGGCCGACGTGCCGCGGCTCGCGCAGATCGCGCCCGGCGGCACGGTGCACTTCGCGCGCTGCGGCCTCGACATGGCGGCGGAACTGCGCAACGACGTGCGCAACCGCCTGCAGACCGCGCTGCGCGGCGTCGCCTGGGAGTACGGCAAATAAATCGCGGACAGGTGCGTAATTATTCTGAAAGCTGCAAGCTGACGACATAATCAGGTACTGGTCCCCGATATGAAGCGCATCGATCTTAATTGCGACATGGGCGAGAGCTACGGCGCCTGGCATATGGGCGCCGACGCCGAGGTCATGCCGCATATCAGCTCGGCGAACATCGCCTGCGGTTTCCACGGCGGCGATCCCGCCACCATCCGCAAGACCGTGCGCCTCGCGCTCGAGCACGGCGTCGCGATCGGCGCGCATCCGTCGCTCCCGGATCTGCAGGGCTTCGGCCGCCGCGTGATGAAGATCTCGCCGCAGGAGATGTACGACCTCGTCGTCTACCAGGCGGGGGCCGTGGAAGCGTTCGCGCGCGCCGCGGGCAGCCGGCTGCATCACATCAAGTGCCATGGCGCGCTCTACAACATGGCGGCGAACGACGACGGGCTTTCGGAGGCGATGGTGCGCGCGGCGAAAGACCTCGGCGCCATGCTCTATGTGCTCTCGCGCAGCCGGAACTACGAAATCGCCAAGCGCTCGGGCGTGCCAGTGTGCGGCGAGGTGTTCGCCGATCGCGGCTACTCGGACGACGGCACGCTGGCACCGCGCGACCAGCCTGGCGGCATGGTGACCGACGCCGACAAGTCGGTGGCGCAGGCCCTGGCAATGATCGAGCAGGGCTACGTCACGAGTCTCTCCGGCAAGCGCGTGCCGGTGGCCGCCGACACGCTGTGCCTGCATGGCGACCAGCCGGGCGCCGTGCGCTTCGCGCAGGCGCTGCGCAAGGCGTTTGCCGAGCGCGGCATCAGCGTCGCGGCACCTTGAAGTGGCTTGAGCTGCGCGTGCCGCCGCCGGCCGTGATGGCGGTGGTCGGGCTGCTGATGTGGCTGGCGGCGCGCGCGTTTCCCCAAGTTGACTTCCAACTGCCAGCGCGCGGGCCTCTTGCGATCGCCATCGCGCTCATCGGCCTCGCGATTGCGATCGTCGCCGTGTTTCAGTTCCGCCGCGCCGGCACCACGCCAAATCCGATGAAGCCCGGGAAGAGGGCCACGGTCGTCGTTTCAGGCGTGTACTGCTATTCGCGCAATCCGATGTATGTCGGCGATCTGCTGATTCTCGCCGGCTGGGCCCTCTGGCTCGCCAATGCGGCGGCGTTTCTCGGCCTGCCGCTCTTCGTCGCATATCTCAACCGGTTCCAGATTGCTGCCGAAGAGCGCGCGCTCCAGGCACGCTTCGGCGCCGCCTACGACGCGTACCGCGCCGCGGTGCGGCGCTGGCTCTAGCTAAAATCCGCCCATGCCCGCCAAACTCTTCACACCGATCCAGCTCGGCGGCGTGACGCTGCCCAATCGCGTCGTCGTTTCGCCCATGTGCCAGTACCAGGCCGACGACGGCTGCATGAACGACTGGCATCTCATCCACCTCGGCCAGCTCGCGTACAGCGGCGCGGGCCTGCTGATGATCGAAGCGACGCACGTGACGCGCGAAGGCCGCATCACGCACGCCTGCGCCGGCCTCTACAACGAGCACAACGAAGCCGTGATGAAGCGCGTCATCGACGCCGTGCGGCGCCTGCGCAAGGATCCGATCGGCGTGCAGCTCGCGCACGCCGGTCGCAAGGCGTCATCGCAGGTGCCGTGGGAAGGCCGCGAATGGCTGCGCTCGGACCAGTCGCCCTGGATTACCGTTGCGCCATCGGCGCTCGCCTACGGCCCCGGCTGGCACGTACCGCACGAGCTGACGCTCGCCGAAATCCGCCAGCAGGTGGAGGCATTCGTTGCGGCAGCGGTCCGGGCGAAGCGCATCGGCTTCGACGTCGCCGAGCTGCACGCCGCGCACGGCTATCTCATCCACCAGTTCCTGTCGCCGCTCTCGAACCAGCGCAGGGACGAATACGGAAGCCACCGGCTCAGGTTCCCGCTCGAGGTCGCGGCGGCGCTGCGCGAGACCTGGCCGAAGGACCGCGCGCTCGGCGCGCGCATCAGCACGCAAGACTGGGCCGAGGGCGGCCTCGGGCCCGACGACGCGATCATCTTCGCGAAAGAGCTGAAGCGCCTGGGCTTCGACTATGTCTGCGTCTCCAGCGGTGCGCTCGTCGCCGGGCAGAAGATGCCGCCGACCACGCAGGGCTACCAGGTGCCGCTCGCCGAAAAAATGAAGCGCGCGGTCGACATCAAGGTGCGCGCGGTCGGCATGATCGCCGATGTTGATTACGCCGAAGAAGTGATCGCGACCGGCAAGGCCGACATGGTGGCGCTCGCTCGTGCGTTCCTCGACAACCCGCGCTGGGTGTGGCACGCCGCGGAGCGCTACGGCATCAAAATCGATTACCCGCCGTCGTACGCGCGCTCGCGCTTCGATCAGTGGCCGGGCGCCAAGCTGGCGCGTCCCGAAACGTGGCAGGACGAGTCGCAGCTCGGCTGAGCGCTGCTGTTGCAATGCCTGTAAACCCTCGAGGCGAGGTGTAGATATGTTCCGTCGTCAGCATCTGCGCTGCTCCTTCTGTGGCAAAGATGAAACCCAGGTGGCCAAGCTCGTCGCCGGTCCGAAGGTGTTTATCTGCGACATGTGCACGGCGGCGGCGGCGCGCATCATGAGTAGCGATGACAACGATCCTCCGCGGCCGGCGTCCCAAGGACCCGGTTTGTCGTTCTTCCGCCGTGTATGGCGCTTGATGCGCGGCGAGTATCGCCGTGACATAGCGTGCCGGTGTCCGATGGCACGCACGCTTCGGTGCGAGTGTTAGGAGAACCGGATGTCCAAACTGCGCGTGCAAAGCTTCGCCGTCTCGATCGACGGTTTCGGCGCCGGGCCAAGCCAGAGCCTGCAGAATCCGCTCGGCGTGCGCGGGCCTGAGCTGATGGAGTGGTTCTTCCCGACGCGCTTCTTTCGCAGAATGCACGCCGCGCGCGACGATGGCGAGACCGGCACCGACAATGCGATGGCGGAGCAAGGCTTCGCTAATCTCGGCGCCTGGATTCTCGGACGCAACATGTTCGGCCCGGTGCGCGGGCCGTGGCCGGACGAGAGCTGGCGCGGCTGGTGGGGCGAGGAGCCGCCGTATCACGTGCCGGTGTTCGTGCTCACGCATTACCCGCGCGCGCCGCTCAAGATGGAGGGCGGCACGGAGTTCCGCTTCGTCACCCACGGCATCCACGCCGCGCTGGAGCAGGCAAAGGCTGCCGCCGGAGGTTGCGATGTGCGGCTCGGCGGCGGCGTCTCGACGGTGCGCCAGTATCTGCAGGCCGGGCTGATCGACGAGCTGCATCTCGCCATCCGGCCGGTGCTGATGGGCAGCGGTGAAGCGCTCTGGCAAGGCATCGATCTGCACGCGCTCGGCTACGAGTGCGCGAAGCACGTCGCGGGCGAGCGCGCGCTCCATATGTTCCTGCGCAAGCGCAGCTAGCGCGCTGCTCCCTTGAGGATCAGCCGCTCGTAGAGCCGGCGGGATTTTTCCTGCTCATCGAGCAGCGTGGACGCGTCGAGCAGCTTGAGCCGTACGCCCTTCACCGGAGATTCGACCTGCCGATGCGTCGGCACGTAGCCGATCTTCGCCAGGATGCGCTGACCCTCGATGCCGATGATATGGTCGTAGAAGAGCAACGCCGCGTGCGGGTGTGCCGCCTTCTTCGGCACGGCAATGCCGTTCGTGATGCTCACGGCCGGCTCGATCACGAACCAGTCGATCGGCGAGCCTTTCTTCTTCGCCTGCTCGACGCTGTACTGGTAGACCGTCAGCGCGAGCGGTATTTCACCGGAGGCGACCAGGCTCGTCAGCAGCGGATGGCCGCTTCGGACCGAAATGCCGTTGGTGGCGACGAGCTCGCGCCAGAATTTGATGCCTTCGGCTTCGCCCATATCGGCGATGACCGATGAGAGCCATTCATGGTCGTCGCCCTCGATCGCGAGCCTGCCTTTCCATTTCGGCGCCAGAAGATCCTGAAACTTGTGCGGTAGCTCCGCCGGGCGCACTTTGTCGGTGTTGTACGCATGCACGAACACATGCTGCAGCGTCGCCACCCATTCGCGATGTGCGGGGATGGCGAAGTCGGCGTGCTGCTGCTGATAGGGCGAGCGCACTTTCTGCAGGAGGCCTTCGCGCCGCAGCACCTCGAGCTGCGGCGAGATGGTGGTGATGACGTCCGCGGTGGCACTGCCGGCGCGGCCCTCGGCGAGCGCGCGGCTGAGAATGATCTCGGAGCGGGCGCGCCAGTAATTCACTTTGATGCCGTAGCGCCGCTCGAACGGCTCGATCAGCTGGTTCGCGTATTCGGGCGGGAACGTCGTATAGAAGAGGAGCGTTCCCTCTTTCTGCGCGCCCTCGACCAGGCGCTGCGCGCGCTCAGGGCCGGCGTAGAGCGCTAGCTCCGGCAGCGTCTGCGCGTGCGTCTGCAGGGCGAGCAGCGCGATGAGAAAAATAGGGACTGTCCCTATTTTCATTGCGCGCTGCGCTTGACGATCACGTCCTCGAATGACTTCTGCCATTTGTCGTGCTCGTCCATGGCGCGCCCGGGGTCGATCAGCTGGTAGCGGCGCCGGGCGAGCGGCGAGGGCAGGCTGGCGAGGGTCGGCACGTAGTCGAGCGACAGCAGGAGCTGCTGCGCCTCGCGCGAGAGCATGAAGTCGTAGAAAAGGAGCGCCGCGTTCGGATGCGGCGCGTGCCGCGCGATGCCGACGCCGCTCATGCGCCCGATCGCCGGCTCGAGCACGATCCAGTCGACCGGCGCGCCTTTGCGCTTCGCGCCCTCGACGATGTACTGGTACATGGTGAGCGCGAGCGGCACGTCGCCTGCCACCACCAGGTTGTTGAGCAGCGTGTGGCCGCCGCGCACGGAAATGCCGTTCTTCGCGACAAGCTCGCGGAAGAAACCGATGCCTTTCTCTTCGCCCATGTCGGCGACGAGCGCGGCGTACCAGTCCGGCACGCGCGCTTCGATGCCGAGCTTGCCTTTCCAGCGAGGGTCGAGCAGGTCCTGGTATCGGCGCGGCAGGTCTTCTTTGCGCACCAGGCTGGTGTTGTACGCCTGCACCCAGAAGGAGAGATACGTGGCGATCCAGCCGCGATGCGGCCGGAGCGCGCCTTCAAGCAGCTTCGCGTCGTGCGGCGCCACCACTGGCTGCAGGATGCTTTCGCGATAGAGGGCCTCCATCTCGATCGCCGAGGTATGTACCGCGTCGACCTCGCGCCGGCCGGCATTGGCCTCGGCCACGGTGCGCTGCAGGACGTTTTCCGAAGCGGAGCGCCAGACCCTGACCTTGATGCCGTAGCGCTTCTCGAACGCGCCGAGGAGCGGCGGCAGGTCCTTTTCGGCAAAGCTCGTATAGAGGGTGAGCGCGCCTTCCTTCTGTGCCAGCGGCAGCGCTTTCTGCAACCGGTCGGCGCCGTCGTAGCGCAGGAGATCCTGGGCGAGCGCAGCCGGTAGGGCGGCGAGCCAGACGAAGAGCGCGAACCATTTCATGGCGGCGGCATTACACTAACCGAAGGAGGAAGCTCATGGCCACGCCCGCGACCAAGCCCACCTTGAAGCAGCCCTCGTTCTTCAAGATGCGCGCTCAGCTGCTCGAGCAGGGGCGGACGAATACGCTGCTCGCGCGCACCGACAACATGTGGGCGACGCTCAAGGTGTACGCCTCGGGCGGCGAGAACGGCCTGCATATGCATCCGCATGAGGATCACACGTTCGTGGTGCTGCAGGGAAGAGCGCGCTATTACGACAGCGACGGCGGCTACACGGACGTCGGCAAACATGAAGGCATCATGCTGCCAGCGGGCGCGTACTACTGGTTCGAGGCGATCAGCGACGAGCCGCTGGTCCTGCTGCGCGTCGGCTGCCGCGCCGGCAGCCAGGACCCGCGCGCGCGGCTCAACATTCGCGGCGAGGCGATGCCGGGAGACTCGAAAGAGAATAAGCGCGAGCCGGTCGTGTATCGCGACGGCGAGTTCTTCGAGTGATCGAGGTCATCGTCTCGGCCGACTCCCACGTGATGGAGCCGGTCGATCTGTGGAAGACGCGCGTGGCGCGCGAGTTCCGCGAGGCGGCGCCGCTCTTTCCGCCGCACAAGCTCGGCGAAGGATTCCAGCAGCGCCCCGGCGGCCATGATCCGCATGCGCGCCTGAAGGAGATGGAGGTGGACGGCCTCGCCGCCGAAGTGCTTTATCCGACGCTGATGCTCGGCCTCTTTTCGCTGCACGACGCGCGGCTGCAGCAGGCGTGCTTTCGCGTCTACAACGACTGGCTCGTCGACTACTGCAGCGTCGCGCCGCACCGGCTGATCGGCATCGGCGCGATCTCGGTGTACGACATCGAGCACGCCGTGGCCGAGCTCGAGCGCTGCCGCAAAGCCGGGCTGCACGGTGCGCTGATCTGGCAGGCGCCGCACCCCGATCTGCCGTTCTACGCGGCGCACTACGACCGGCTGTGGGCGGCGGCGCAGGAGCTGGCGATGCCGGTCAGCATGCACATCCTCACCGGCCACAGCTATCACAGCCGCGAGCGGAAGGGCATCGAGCACTATCGCGGCAGCGTGAACCTCAAGCTGATGGACGTGGTCAATGCGCTCTTCGATTTCATCTTCTACGGCGTGCTGGAGCGCTTCCCGCGGCTGAAGCTCGTGACGGTGGAGAACGAGGCGGGGTGGCTGCCATTCATGGTCCAGCAGTGGGATTACTACTATCGCCGCTTCCGCGAGTCGAAGCCGCTGCCGATGTCGAGAGAGCCGAGCGCGTATCTGCGCGAGCAGCTCTTCTCCTGCTTCTTCAACGACAGCGTCGCCGGCCACCACCTCGCCTGGTGGGGCGCCGACAACCTGATGTGGTCGAACGACTATCCGCACTGGAACTCGACCTGGCCGAACTCGCTCAAGGTGATCCAGCGCGACCTCGGCCATCTGCCGGCCGCCACCCAGCGCAAGGTGCTGGCAGAGAACGCCTGCCGGCTCTACGGCCTCGAGCTCGCCGCGCTGCCGGCCGGCATCGCGCAAAGGGCGCAAGCCACCGCGTGAAATGGTGACAGTCACCGTGAGCCAATGGTGACGGTCAGCCTTTTTCTCTCGCTGGCGCTCGCGGCGCCCCTCGCGCTGGCACAGCTCACGCTTTACACCTCGAATGCCGCGCCAACGATCCAGACGCTCGCCGCCGACTTCGAGAAGCGCCACGGCGTGCGCATCAACGTTTGGCGCGCGTCGTCGGTCAAGGTGCTGCAGCGACTGCTCGCAGAAAAGAAGGCCGGGCGCTGGGAATTCGATGTGGTGAGCATCTCGGCACCCGAGCTCGAGGCGCTCTACCATGAAGGACTGCTGCAGCCGGTCGAATCGAGCGCGCATCGTGCACTGCTGGAGGACACGCTGCCGGCCCACCGCGGCTGGGCACCGCAGTTCATCAATGTCTTCGTGCAGGCCTACAACACCAATGCGATCCGACGCCAGGAGTTGCCGAAGCGCTGGGCGGATCTCGCTCGAACGCGCTGGAAAGGACGGCTGGGCGTGGAGGCGAATGCGAGCGAGTGGTACTGCACGGTGCTTGCAACGCTCGGCGAGCGGCAGGGCGCAAATCTCTTCAGGCAGATTGCGGCGGCGAATGGGCTCTCCGTTCGCCATGGCAACTCGGTGCTGGCCAACATGGTCGTGTCGGGCGAGGTGCCGCTCGCGCTCGCCGTCTACGGCCACATGATCGCGGAAGCAAAGAAGCAAGGCGCGCCGGTCGACTGGTTCGTGCTCGAGCCGCTCGTCGCGCGCGTGAACGGGGTCGGTATCTCGCGCCAGCCACCGCATC
>DASREB010000142.1:0-8768 GCA_035652275.1 Burkholderiales bacterium | reverse complement strand
AACGCCGGATGCTCGGCGCGCTCGTAGCGCGCCATGAGCGGCGCGATGAGCGCTTCCAGGTCCGCTTTGGCGTCGAAAAAATCGACCGCCCTGCCTTTGTCTTCCCTGGCGACGCCCCACTGTGCGTCGAAGGCAGGACCGTAGGCGGCCGCCGCAATGCGCATCGGTTGCCGCAGGCCGGCCACGCTCAGCGGACCGTCGGCCGCCTGCGGATCGCGGATGAACACTCGGCCGACTTCGAACACGCGGATGCGCTCGAGCTTGCGCGCCTGGTTGTATTGCAGGTTCGCGACCAGCGAGCCGATCAGCGTGGTCCGCATCACCGATTGGTGGCTGGCGATCGGGTTGAGAAGGCGCACCGGGTTTGCGTCGCCGGCGAAATCGAGCTCCCAATGCGGCTCGACGAAGCTGAAGTTGATGACCTCGTGGTAGTCGGCGGCGGCGAGGCGCGCGCGCAGCTCGTGCAGGCTGCGCTTCGCCGCGAGCCTGGGAAAGGTCGCGGCGGGCCGCGGCGGGTGCGCGCTGATGCGCTCGTAGCCGTAGAGTCGCGCCACTTCCTCGACCAGATCTTCCTCGATCGCGAGGTCGTAGCGGTAGCTCGGCGGCTGCACCACGAAGGCGTCGGCGTCACGCGCCGCCGGCAGCGCGAGGCGCTCGAAGCTCCGCTGCATCTCCTGCGCCGGCACCTGCATGCCGATGATCTTCTGCGCGCGCGCGACGCGCATGCGCACCGGCTTCCTCTCGGGCAGCTTCGCAATCAAATCTTCGGTCGGCCCCGGCTCCCCGCCGCAGATGTCCAGGATGAGGCGCGTGGCGCGCTCGATGCCATCGACGTTGTTGTTGAAATCGACGCCGCGCTCGAAGCGGTGCCCGGCATCGCTGCTGAAGCCATAGCGGCGCGAGCGGCCCATGATCGCGTCGGGCCAGAAGAACGCCGACTCGAGAAACAGGTTGCGCGTGCCGCTATCGGCCTTCGTCGTCTCTCCGCCCATGATGCCGCCGAGGCCGATGACGCCGCTCTCATCGGTAATGCAGACGACCGTCGGATCGACCGCCACCGTCTGCTCGTTGAGCAGCAGCACCTTTTCGCCTTTTCGCCCCCAGCGCACATCGATCGCGCCGCGCAGCTTGTCGAGGTCGTAGACGTGCAGCGGCCGGCCGAGCTCGAGCATCACGTAGTTCGTGACGTCGACCAGCGCCGAGATCGAGCGCTGCCCCGCGCGCTCAAGACGCGCCTTCATCCAGCCGGGCGTCGGCGCCGCGGCATTGACGTTGCGGATCACCCGGCCGGCGAAGCGGCCGCAGCCCTCCGGCGCACTGATGCGCACCGGATGGCGCGCCGTGCTTTTCGCCGGCACGGCGTCGATGCGCGGCTGCTCGAGCGCGGCGCCGGTCAAGGCCGCCACTTCGCGCGCAACGCCGAGGATCGACAGACAATCGGCACGGTTCGGCGTGAGCTTGAGCGTGAGCACATGCTCGTCAAGGCCGAGCGCGGTGCGCGCATCGGCACCGAGCTTGCCCTCGAGCTCGAGAAGGCCCGAATGGTCATCCGAGAAGCCAAGCTCGCGCGCCGAGCAGAGCATCCCGCGGCTTTCCACGCCGCGCAGGCTGGCGGGCTTCACTTCCATCCCGGGCAATCGGGCGCCGATCGTGGCGAGCGGCGCCTTCATGCCGACGCGCACGTTCGGAGCGCCGCACACCACTTTGAATTTCTGCGAGCCCGCGTCGACCGTGCACACGGTGAGCTTGTCCGCGTTCGGATGCCGCTCGAGCGCCGTGATCTGCGCGACCACGACGCCAGTGAATTGCGGTGCGACGGGCTCATAGGCTTCGACTTCGACGCCCGCCATCGTCAGGCGCTCGGCAACCTCGCTGCCCGAGAGCGGCGGGTTGCAGAAGCTGCGCAGCCACCTCTCCGGTACGTTCATGGGAACTGCGCGAGGAAGCGAAGATCGCCATCGAAGAAAAGCCTGAGATCTTCGATGCCGTGGCGAAGCATGGTGAGGCGCTCGAGGCCCGAGCCGAAGGCGAAGCCGATGTAGCGCTCGGCATCGAGCCCGAAGTTCTTCACCACCGTCGGATGCACCTGCCCCGAGCCGGAGATCTCGAGCCAGCGGCCCTTCAGCTTCATGTCGATCTCGGCCGAGGGCTCGGTGAACGGGAAGTAGGAAGGGCGGAAGCGCACTTCGAGCTCGTCGTTGTCGAAGAAGCGGCGCAGGAACTCGGTGTACACGCCCTTCAGATCCGCGAAGCTGATGTCCTCGTCGATCCACAGGCACTCCACCTGGTGGAACATCGGCGAGTGCGTCGCATCGCTGTCCACGCGGTAGGTGCGTCCCGGGGCGATCACCTTGATCGGCGGCGAATGCATGCGCGCGTAGCGCACCTGCATGTCGCTCGTATGCGGACGCAGGTTGAGCGGGATGCCGCTCGCGTCCTTGAGATCGACGTAGAACGTGTCCTGCATCGAGCGCGCCGGATGGTTTTCCGGGTTGTTCAGCGCGGTGAAGCTGTACCAGTCGGTCTCGATCTCGGGGCCGTCGGCGACCTCGAAGCCGAGCGTGCGCCAGATCGCCTCGATGCGCTGCCAGGTGCGGATCACCGGGTGGACGCTGCCGCGGCCGCGGCCGCGCGAGGGCAGCGTGACGTCGAGCGCCTCTTCGGCGAGGCGCGCGTTCAGCTTCTCGCTCGCGAGCTCGCCGCGCCGCGCTTCCAGCGCTTGCTCGATGGCCTGCTTCGCGGCGTTGAACTTCGCGCCCTGGGTCTTGCGCTCTTCGGGCGTGCCGCTCGGACGGAAGGCGGCGAGCTCGCCGCCTTTGCCGAGGTAGCGCGCCTTGGCGTTCTCCAGGGACGGCACATCGCCCGCCGCGCGGAACGCAGCGAGCGCGCGCGAGACGATGCTGTCGAGGTCCAAACTCGCGGGCGCGACTAGTGCGCCAAATTCGCCTTGACCTGGCCGGCGATCTTGTCGAAGGCCGGCTTGTCGCTAACGGCGAGGTCCGCGAGCACCTTGCGGTCGATGTCGATGTTGGCGCGCTTGAGGCCCGCCATGAACGTGCTGTAGCTCATGCCGAGCTCGCGCACCGCCGCGTTGATGCGCGCGATCCACAGCGCGCGGAACTGCCGTTTCTTCTGCCGGCGGTCGCGGTAGGCATATTGCCCGGCCTTCATCAAGGCCTGCTTCGCGACCCGGTAGACGTTCTTGCGGCGGCCGCGGAAGCCTTTGGTCTGCTTGAAGACCTTCTTGTGGCGCGCGCGCGCCGTTACTCCACGCTTGACTCTTGGCATGGCGCGCTCCTACGACGAGTACGGCAGCATGGCGCGGATCGCCGCCGTGTTGGTCTGATCGACATGGCGCACCTTGCGCATGTTGCGCTTACGCTTGGTGCTCTTCTTCGTCAGGATATGGCGCTTGTAGGCGCCCGCGCGCTTGATGCTGCCGCTGCCGCGCACCTTGAAGCGCTTGGCGGCGCCGCGCTTGGACTTCATCTTCGGCATAGCACTGCTCCTCGTTTTAGCTTGACGCCGGGCGGCTCGCTGCGCGAGCGCTTTATGCCGCGGCTATCACTTGTTCCGCTGCATTAAGGCGACTTCCTGCCTCCGTGCTAGGCGGTTTTTGCCGAGGGAACCTTCTTCGGCTCCGCTTTCGGCTTTGCTGCTCCGCTCGCGGCCGCGGCCGCGGGCTTTTCCTTCGTGGCCGGCGCCTTTTTCTTCGGCGCCAGCACCATCACCATCTGCCGGCCTTCGAGCTTCGGGAACTGCTCGACCATGCCGACCGCGTCCAGATCCTTCCTAACCCGCTCGAGCAGGCGCTCGCCGAACTCCTTGTGCGCCATCTCGCGGCCGCGGAAGCGCAGCGTCACCTTCGCCTTGTCGCCCTCTTCGAGGAACTGGATCAGCTTACCGAGCTTGATCTTGTAGTCGCCCTCGTCGGTTGCGGGCCGGAACTTGATCTCCTTGACCTGGATCTGCTTCTGCTTGCGCTTCGCCTCGTGCTCTTTTTTCTGCTCGCGGTAGCGGAACTTGCCGTAGTCCATCAGCTTGCAGACCGGCGGGTTCGCAAGCGGCGCGATCTCAACCAGGTCCACATTCGCTTCTTCGGCGAGGCGCAAGGCCTCGTTGACCGTCCTGATGCCTAACTGATCACCGTTTTCCGCTACCAGTCGCACCTCCGGGGCGGTGATTTCCCGGTTGATGCGCTGCGATCTTTCGAGTGCGATGAGTGAAAAGCTCCTCAGTACGTTGAAAAAAACAGCCGTGCTTTCGCGCTCGCCGAGGCATTTGCCCCGGATCTCTCTCCGCGCTTCGCACGGCCACCTATGTTGCAGAATTTTATCGTCTTTCGTTACCCGCGGCTATGGTCCGGGGCGCGCTTCGGCGCGCAGTCGCGTCATGAAAACATCGAGCGGCATCGCGCCCAGGTCCTCGCCGCCCCGCGAGCGGACCGCCACCGTCCCCGCCTGCAGCTCCTTGTCCCCTACCACCAGCTGGTAGGGCAGCTTCTGCAGGCTGTGCTCGCGGATCTTGTAGCCGATCTTCTCGTTGGTCACATCCGCGCCCACCCGGAAGCCGGCCCCCCGCAGGCGCTCGCTGACTTCCCTGGCGTACGCCGCCTGGCGCTCGGTGATGGAGAGCACCACCGCCTGCACCGGCGCGAGCCACGCCGGAAACGCCCCGGCATGGTGCTCGATCAGGATGCCGATGAAGCGCTCCATCGAGCCGACGATCGCCCGGTGCAGCATTACCGGCGTCTTGCGCGTGTTGTCCTCGGCGACGTACTCCGCGCCGAGGCGTCCCGGCATGCTGAAGTCCACCTGCATGGTGCCGCATTGCCAGACCCGGCCGATGCCGTCCTTCAGCGAGTACTCGATCTTCGGGCCGTAGAACGCGCCCTCGCCCTTCGAGAGGTCGAACTTCACCCCCGAACGCTCGAGCGCTTCGATGAGCGCCTTTTCGGCCTTGTCCCAACTCTCGTCGGAGCCGATGCGCTTCTCCGGGCGCGTGGCGATCTTGTAGATGATGTCGCTAAAGCCAAAGTCCCGGTACACCTTCTGCAGCAGCGCGGTATACGCCAGGCATTCGGGCAGGATATGCTCCTCGGTGCAGAAGATGTGGCCATCGTCTTGCGTGAAGCCGCGCACGCGCATGATTCCGTGCAGCGCCCCCGAAGGCTCGTTGCGGTGGCACGAGCCGAACTCGCCGTAGCGCAGCGGCAGGTCGCGGTAGCTCCTCACGCCCTTGTTGTAGATCAGGATGTGCCCCGGGCAATTCATCGGCTTGATCGCGTATTCGCGGTTCTCCGATGACGTGAAGAACATGTTCTCCTTGAAGTTGTCCCAGTGGCCGGTCTTGTGCCAGAGGCTGACATCGATGATCTGCGGCCCGCGCACCTCCTGGTAACCGTTGTCGCGGTACACGCGGCGCATGTACTGCTCGACCTGCTGCCAGAGCGCCCAGCCTTTCGGATGCCAGAACACGAGCCCCGGGGCTTCCTCCTGCATGTGGAAGAGGTCGAGCTGCGTGCCCAGGCGCCGATGGTCACGCTTCTCCGCCTCCTCCAGCATTTTGAGGTAAGCGTCCTGATCCTCTTTCTTCGCCCAGGCGGTGCCGTAGATGCGCTGGAGCATCTCGTTCTTCGAGTCGCCGCGCCAGTACGCGCCGGCGACCCGCATCAACTTGAAGTTCTTCAGCTTCCCCGTCGATGGCACGTGCGGCCCGCGGCAGAGATCGATCCAGTTGCCCTGCCCGTAGAGCGAGATGGTGTCTTTCTCCGGGATCGAGGCGATGATCTCGGCCTTGTACTTCTCCCCCTGGTCGCGGAAAAACTTCACCGCTTCATCGCGCGGCATCTCGCGGCGCTCGACCGGCAGGTCGCGCTTCGCGATCTCGGCCATGCGCTTCTCGATCGCGGCGAGATCTTCCGGCGTAAAGGGGCGCTTGTACGAGAAATCGTAATAGAAGCCGTTCTCGATCACCGGTCCGATCGTCACCTGCGCGTCCGGAAACAGCTCTTTCACCGCGTGTGCCAGCAGGTGCGCGGTCGAGTGGCGCAGCAGATCGTTCGCTTCCGCATCCTTGTCGGTGACGATGGCGACGTCGGCGTCGCCGCTGATGCGGTAGCCCGTGTCGACCAGTTTCCCGTTCACCTTGCCGGCGAGCGCGGCGCGGGCAAGCCCCGGGCCGATCGCGCTCGCGATCTCGGCTACGGTGATAGGTCCGGGAAACGACTTTGTCGAGCCGTCGGGCAGACGGATATTCGGCATCGCAACAACCGATACTAGCAGGTCGTCAATCGGCCTTGATGCCGAGCTTTTTGATGAGCTTGCCGTACTTCTCGTAATCGCGCCGGATGAGCGCGTCGAAGTCCTGCGGCGAGAGGATCAGCGTCTCGAGGCTGCCCTTGCCCATCAGGCTCGCCTTGACCTCCGGCGACTCGAGCGCGCGGCGCACCTCGGCACGCAGCCGCTCAAGCACATCCTCGGGCATTGCCGCCGGGCCGAACAGCCCTAGCCAGATCGAGTTCTCGAAGCCGGGATAGAACTCGCCGATGGTCGGCAAATCCGGGAAGGTCGGCGAGCGCTTGGCGCCGGCGACGGCGAGTCCGCGAATGCGGCCGGCCTTGATCTGCGGCGCGGACGACGTGCCGGAAAAGAGCGCCGCGACTTCGCCCGACATCGTCGCCGCCGTGGCCGGCGGGCCGCCCTTGTAGGGCACGTGAATCATGTCGAAGCCGGCGCGCTCCTTCAGCATCTCCATGGTGAGCTGATGCTGGCTGCCGTTACCGCCCGAGGCGTACGCGAGCGGCGGATGCGCCTTCTTCGCGTACTCGATGAACTCGGGAAACGTCTTCGGCGGCAGGCTGGGATTGATCGACAGCACGAACTGGTTCGAGACCAGGCTCGAGATCGGCGTCAGCTCCTTCAGCGGATCGATCGGCATCGACGAGTAGACGTGCGGATTGATGGTGATCAGGCTGTCTGCGGCCAGGAGCAGCGTGTGGCCGTCCGGCGCGGCGCGCGCCGCCTCGAGGGCGGCGGCGTTGCCGTTCGCCGCGGGCTTGTTGTCGACCACCACCGGCTGGCCGAGCGAATGGGAGATCTTTTCGCCGAGCACGCGCGCGACGATGTCCGGCGCGCCCCCCGGCGGGATCGTCACCAGGATGTGAATCGGGCGCGACGGAAACTGCGCGTTGGCGGCGAGCGAAACGATCAGCGCGCCAAGCGCAGCGGCGAATCTGAGCATTGCTACTGCGGACCTGCCAGAGCGGCGGATCGCCCCTTAGCGGGCTGGCTTCGGCGAATGACGCGCCTGCAGCCGGCGCGCGCGCTTCATGATCAGCGCGGCGCGTGCCAGCGCACCGGCGTCGCCTTGCGCGATGCCCCTGGCGAGCTCGCGCTTGAACCAGAACTCGAGGTCGAACCGGCGCTCGATATTGTCTTCAAGGCCCTGCGCCAACGGGTCGTTAATCTTGATCTTCACCACTTCACTCCTCCGCATACTGGTAGGCGCGATTGGACTCGAACCAACGACCCCTACCATGTCAAGGTAGTGCTCTAACCAGCTGAGCTACGCGCCTGTGCCGGGGAGGCGAATTCTATACTAGGCCCATGGAATTGATCCTGTGGCGCCATGCCGACGCCGAACCGGGCTCGGACGACATGGCGCGGCGGCTGACGCCGGGCGGCGAAAAGCAGGCGGCGGCCATGGCGAAATGGCTCCGCGCCCACCTGCCGCGCGAGTACACACTGCTCGCAAGTCCCGCGGTGCGCGCCCAGCAGACCGCCGCGGCGCTCGGCCGCCCGATCACCGAGAAGGCGCTGGCGCCGGGGGCCTCCCCGAAGGACATCCGGCATGCGGTGGAAAACTACGAAGGGCTCGTCATCGTGGTCGGCCACCAGCCCGACCTCGGCCGGGTCGCCGCCAGGCTGGTCGCCGACCTGCGCGAGGAGTGGTCGGTGGAAAAGGGCGCGATCTGGTGGCTGGAAGGCAAGGAGCCGGCGCGCATCAAGGCGGTGGTGTCACCGGACCTGCTGTAGTACCGACACCTTGCGGTCCGAGAGGCCGCTCACGGTGAGCTTCATGCCCACCGATTTCCAGTGATCCGTCTCCGACTCGAGCGCCGCCGCCGATAGCGCGTTGTCGTCGAGCCAAGACTGCGGCAGGTCGATGGCGAAGCCCCCGGCGTCCGCCGCGACGCGCAGAAAAGGCAGCCTGGTGTCCGTGCGGCTGCGCAGGATCAGCGCCGCGACGCGCAGCGCGAAGACCAGCTTCCAGTCCGCGCCCTCGAGCCCGGCGTCCTGCATCTTGCGCAGCTTGCCGCGATGCGCGAGCACGATGCGCGCAAGCCGCGCCTGCTCCATGCGCGAGAAGCCCGGCATGTCGGCGTTCGAGAGCACGTACGCCGAATGCTTGTGGTAGTCCGCATGCTCGATGGAAAGTCCGATCTCCGCGAGTCTTGCGCTCCATTCGAGCAGCTGCCGGTCGGCATCCTCGTCGCGCTCGGCGCCGGGCGTCAGCGCATCGTAGATGGTGAGCGCCAGGCTCTTCATGCGCTCGGCCTGCGCCGCCTCGCAGTGATAGCGGCGCATGAACTGCGCCACGGTGACCTCGCGCATGTCGCGATGCTCGACGCGCCCGAGGAGGTCGTAGAGCACGCCGTGGCGCAGCGCGCCGTCGGAGACTTTCATCGCCTCGAGGCCGAGCTCGTCGAACACCGCCTTCATGATCGCGACGCCCCCCGGCAGCACCGGCGCGCGGTTCGGGCGCAG
>DASREB010000141.1:0-5577 GCA_035652275.1 Burkholderiales bacterium | reverse complement strand
CGTACGACGACGAAGGACAGACCGCCCACCAGAGCGCCGGTGAACACCGCGGCGGCGAAGGTGAAGGCGAGGTCCTTCAGGAATTGTTTCGCGCTGAGTTGCATGGCCGCCATTGCACCCGCCGATCGCGGCGCCGGCCGGCGCGGATGCGGGCGCGGCGCCGATCAATTGTGGCAAAGCGCGGGCAGCCGGGCGCTTTGCCGGGCGCGAGGCAGGCATTGTTCGTATATTGGCGGCCATGGCCCGCACCGTGGCAATCGTCGAGGACGACGCGGCGATTCGCGCGAATTACGCCGACATGCTGAAGAAGCACGGCTATCAGGTGAGCGCGTACGGCGATCGCAAATCGGCGACCGCCGGCTTCCGCACGCGCCTGCCGGATCTTGCATTGCTCGATATCGGGCTTGGCGAGGAGCCCGACGGCGGCTTCACGCTTTGCCGGGAGCTGCGCGCCATGTCGGCGGCGCTGCCGATCATCTTCCTCACTGCGCGTGACAGCGACTTCGATCTCGTTTCCGGCCTGCGCATGGGCGCGGACGACTATCTCACCAAGGACGCGAGCATGCCGCAGCTCCTCGCGCGCATCAGCGCGCTCTTCCGGCGCGCCGATCTCTTGCGCGAGCCGCCCGCGGCGGAGGAAGTGCTCGAGCGCGGCGCACTGCGCCTCGACATGAAGCGCTTCCATGCGAGCTGGCGCGAGGCGCCAGTGGATCTCACGCTCACCGAGTTCTGGCTGGTGCACTCGCTCGCGCGCTATCCCGGGCACGTCAAGGACCGCGACAGCCTGATGCGCGATGCGCACATCGTGGTCGACGACTCGACCATCACCTCGCACGTAAAGCGCATCCGGCGGAAATTCCAGGCGGTGGACCGCGGCTTCAACGCCATCGAATCGGTCTACGGCCTGGGATATCGTTGGAACGCATGAGGCCGCGTTGAATATCGTTGGAACGCATGAGGCCGCGTTGAAAAGCGGTTGGAATAGCTGACCATGCGCCTCTCGCTGCGGGCACAGGTGGTGCTCGTCGCGCTGGTCCTCGCGGTGATTCCGCTGGTCGGCTATGTGCACGTGAAGCAGATGGAGAAGCTGCTCCGCGAGGGCCAGGAGCAGGCGCTCCTCGCCACGGCGCGCGCGATCGCCACTGCGCTGCACGATCGTCCGCAGCTCCTCGAGCTGCGCGCCGGCGAGCCCGCCTCCGGCGAGATGGCCCTCATCCTGCGGAGCCTCGCACGTGCCGAGTCGCGCATCTGGATCGTCGATCGCGATCAGCGCCTGCTCGCGCTCGCCGGCGATTTGAAGAAGCGCTCGGCGAGCGACGAGCCGCCCGATCTGCTCACCCGGGTCGTGCACCCGGTCGCCGCGCTGGTGCTCGACCGGCCTTCGGAAGACTTCGACGATTCGCTGCCCGAGTCGGAGATCGGCGGCGCGGTGGCGGCGAGCGCGCTGCAGGGCGTCCCGGCGCGCCGCTGGCGCCAGTCGCCCGACTCGCGCGCGGTGATTCTCTCGGCGTCGCACCCGGTGTGGTCGGGCGACGATGTCGTCGCCGCGGTGGTGGCGGAGGAGACGACCAATGCGACGCGCTCGGCCTACAACCGCGCGATGGAGCAGGTGATCGGGCTCACGCTGATCGCGTTCGTTGCGGGCGCGCTGGCGCTGCTGCTCTTCGCATCGCGCATCTCGAGCCGGCTGGTACGGCTGCGCGACGAAGCCGAGGCGGCGATCGATTCGCAGGGCCGCGTGAGGAAAGTGCTCGCCGGCTCGAGCGCCCGCGACGAGATCGGCGATCTCTCGCGCAGCTTCTCGACGGTGCTTGCGCGCCTGGGCGAATACAACCGCTATCTCGAAGCGATGGCCGGGCGCCTTTCGCACGAGCTGCGCACGCCGATCGCCGTGGTGCGCTCGTCGCTCGACAACCTGCGCCTGCAGCTCCTGCCGGCCGAAGCGGGCGTCTATCTGGCGCGGGCGAATGACGGCCTGAAGCGCCTCGATACGATCCTTACGCGGATGAGCGAAGCGACGCGGCTCGAGAGCCTGGTGCGCGAGCATCCGCGCGAGCGCTACGATGTGCGCGACGTGGTGCGCGGCGCGCCGCTCGCGCACCCGGGGAAAAAGTTCGAGATCGACGTGCCGAGCGAGCCGGTCTGGCTGCGCGGCGCGCCCGAGCTCTATGGCCAGATGCTCGACAAGCTGGCCGCCAACGCAGTGGACTTTGCGACCGGTGACGAGCCGATCCGCATCCGCCTCGAGCCGCGCGGCGAGGATGCCGTGCTCACCGTGTCGAATCGCGGGCCGCGGCTGCCGCAGGCGATGGCCGGCAAGCTCTTCGAATCGATGGTGTCCGTCCGTTCGCGCGAGAGCGGCGCCGAGCCGCACCTTGGTCTTGGCCTCTACATCGTGCGGCTCATCGCCGAATTCCACGGCGGCAGCGCGCAGGCGCTCGACCGCGAGGACGGGTCGGGCGTGGTGGTGAAGGTGCTGACGCCGCTCGATTCGGCGACAGGTACGTAATTGTGTTGAAAGCTTTCTGCCTCGCCGCGCTCGTCATCACCCAAGCGCACGCGCAATACCCGGATAAGCCGATCCGCCTCGTCGTCGGCTTCAGCGCCGGCGGGCCGACCGATCTGCCGGCGCGCTACATCGCCGAGCGCCTGGGTAACGCGCTCGGCCAGCGCGTGATCGTCGAGAACCGCACCGGCGCCGGCGGCCAGATCGCGACGCAGGATGTGCTGGCAAAGCCGCGCGACGGCTACAACCTGCTCCTCTGCACGCACTTCGAAGGGATCAATCTCGCGATCTATAAAAATGCGGCGTACACGCTCGCCGACATCGCGCCGATCACGCAGATCTCGCTCTACTACTACGCGGCGGCGTTGGCGAACAGCGTGCCGGTGAAAAGCTGGGAAGAGTTCGTCGCCTATGCGAAGGCAAATCCCGGCAAGCTGAATTACGGCATGACCGGCCGCGGCTCGGCGCAGGAAATCCTCGCGCTCGAGCTGGCAAAGCTCACCGGCATCGAGATGACCGGCATCGCCTACAAGGGCGGCGCCGACGTGATGAACGATCTCATCCCGGGACGGCTGCAGTTCTACGTCTCGCCGACGCTCGGCGTGCTGCCGCACTACAAGGCGGGCAGGCTGCGTCTTGTCGCGGTGACGAGCCCGCAGCGGCTCGCGGCGGCGCCCGAGATCCCGACCCTCGCGGAGAAAGGTCTGCCGTTCGTGCGCTACGGCTGGCTCGGCGTCTGCGCCGGCGCCGGCACGCCGCCCGCGGTGATCACGCAGCTCAACCGCGAGATCGGCGCCATCGTGCGCTCGCCGCAATATCGCGAGCTGATCGAGAAGGCGGGCTCGGTCGCCGTCGCGTCAACCCCCGAAGAGCTCGCCCGGATCCTGCGCGAGACCTACGAGCAGACGGCGCGCATCGCGCGCGAATTCGACCTGCATCTGTAGATCTACGGCTCCTGTGAGTCGAGCAGGATGAAAGCGATGCGGCACGGGGCGCGGCTGCGGTTGATCCACGCATGATTGGTCGCCTGCTGCACCACGACGTCGCCCGCTTTCAAATGCACCTCGCCCTCGTCAAGCAGCATGTCGATCTCGCCGGACATGATGATGGCGTAGTCGAGCGTACGCGTGCGATGCATCAGCGGATGGCGCGGCGGCACGCCTCTGGCCGGCGTGCCGGCGGCGCCCACTACGTCTTGCATGTTGCCCGAGCCGATATGCGCGAGCTGGTCCGACTCCGGCGGGAACTCGACCACGCGAAACACGCTGCCGCCTTTCGGCGGCATGAGACCGATCTTGGTCTTGCCGCGATCGGTGTTCGATGACAAGTCCGGCGGGCTCGCCTCGGTGACCCAGAGATTGCCGACGTATGCCGGCCCGCGCGGCCGCACGAGCGGCGTGCGCTCGTCGAGCATGACGAGCGCTTTGCCGCTTGGGTCGAGCTTGGTGACCACGCGGCGGATCTCGGGCGCTTTTTGCTGCGCGACGACATAGCCGGCGCCGAACAGCGCGGCGCCGACGGCGAGCCAGGCGAACGAGGTTTTCATGTGCGTCTCCCGAGGCGAAGTCTAGTCAGTCCTTAGGCTCGGGCGTATATTGCCCCGCATAACACCTAAGGGAGGTGGATCATGCTTGTCCGCGCCGTTTTCGCCGGCGTCACGCTGGCCGGCCTGGCTGCGTCATTGCACGCGGCCGATCTCGAAAGCTGCAGCGAGTCACTGGGCACGCTGGCGGTGGTCGAGGACCGCAACGCCGCCTGGTACCACACGTTCCGCGACCAGTACAAGGTGCAGTCGACCGTGCCGCTCATCAGGATGCTGGTGCAGAAATCGAACTGCTTCGTGGTGGTCGAGCGCGGTGCGGCGATGAACAACATGATGCAGGAGCGCTCGCTCGATCGCTCGGGGGAGACGCGCGAAGGCAGCAATTTCGGCAAGGGGCAGATGGTGGCAGCGGACTACTCGATGAATCCCACGATCAGCTTCAGCGAGCGCGACACCGGCGGCCTGAGCGGCGCGGTGGGCGCGCTCTCGCACAAGCTCGGCTCCTACGGCGCGGCCGCCGGCTCGGTGCTCGGCCACACCAAGACGCGCGAGGCGGCGACCATGCTGACGCTGGTCGACAACCGCTCGGGTGTGCAGCTCGCCTCCGCAGAGGGCAACTCGTCCAAGACCGACTTCGGCGCCTGGGGCGGCCTCTTCGGCGGCGGCGCCTTCGCCGGCGCCGGCGGCTACACCAACACGCCCGAGGGCAAAGTGCTGGCGAGCGCCTTCGCCGATGCCTACAACAACCTCGTCAAGTCGGTGAAGAACTACAAGGCGCAGGAAGTGAAAGGCGGCCTCGGCAAAGGCGGCCGCCTCGGCGTCGGCAAGTAACGAAATCGGTGTCAGGCACCGATTTCAGCAGTTAATTGGTGCCTGACCCCGATTCTTTAGCGCACTGAAAACGGCGCGTTGTACGGCCGGCCGAACGGCGTGCCGGCGAGCACGCTCTGCACCGGCCGGATGTAGGCGTTGCCCGAGCGCTTGTTGTTGCGCGTGTCGACGAACTCCACGGCGCCGTTGACCATCTCGACGAGCGTCGCATCCGCCGGCGCGCCGACCTGCAGCGTGCCGAGCTTCGGCAGCCGGTTGATGATCGCGCCCGGCACGCTCGTGGCCATGCGCAGCACCTGGTCGAGCGGCAGCCCGAGCGCGAGGAACTTGCTCATCACCCAGGTGAGATAAGGCATCCCGGGCGTGTTGCCCGAGGCAACGTGGATGTCGGACGAGATGGTGTCGGGAAGCAGGCCTTCGCGCATCGCCGCTTCCGCCATCGTGAAGTCGAAGCTGCCGCCGCCGTGGCCGATGTCGAAGATGACCCCACGCTTCTTCGCCGCGTGCGCCTCCGGCAGTACCTTGCCGTCCTGCACGATGTTGGTGAAGCGCCCGGCGTTGTTCGGCGCGCCGCTGAAGCAGTGCGTGAGGATGTCGTCCTTGCGCAGCGTGTTGAGGATCTCGCGCATCAGCTCGGGCGTCGCCACGCCGCCGATGTGGCACATCACGCGCGCGCCGCCGCCCGCGATCTCGGTGG
>DASREB010000140.1:0-19470 GCA_035652275.1 Burkholderiales bacterium | reverse complement strand
GGATCGCCGGATCGCGCGCCAGCACCGGCCAGGCATAGGGCGCGACGAAGCAGACGTGCGGCTTGCGGCCGGCGGCGAGGCGCGGCGCCGGGTGCGGCCGACCCTGCGGGGGGGCGAGGGCCTCTCGCAGAGTGGCGGCCGGCATGCTCAGGTGCCCATGCGCCGACGGGCGAGCTGCCCGTACATCATGCCGATCGCGATCCACAGGAACGCGAACTCCTGCGACGGGCGCAGGCTCGAACCGACGAAACCGGTGATGATGAAGCACAGCAGGCTCGCCACCAGTCCCTGGTAGAAGCCGCGCATCGTGGGGCTCAGATAGGCATTGCTGCCGAGATCGCGCGCAGAACGGTACACGTGCCAGTAAAACGCAAGGAGGAGCGCCATGCCGACGAGCCCCATGTCGAGGATCGCCTGCATGTAAGCGTTGTGCGGATGCGTCACGACAGCCATCTGGTCGGTCCACATCGCCTTCGACCACATGATCGAGTCGAGGCCATTGCCCCAGATCGGGCTCTTGAAGAGCTCGGGGAAGAGCGGGATCCAGATGTCGTTCATGCGCCCGGCGCTGAATTCGTTGACGTCGGCGCCGCCCACGAGGCCGAGGCTCATGCGGCTCACCACCGCGCCGGGCATCACCAGCAGGCCGGCGCCGCCGGCGAGCAGCGCGAGGCCGATGGTCTTGGCGTTGAACTTCCACACGAGGAAGAGCGCGTTCACCAGTACCCATCCGACCATGGCGCCGCGCGAGAACGTGAGCACGAGCGCGATGGTGAGGAGGCCCATGGTGACGATGAGCACGCTCTTCAGGCGCAGGTCCTTCGTCTCGCCCCAGGTGAAGAGGAGCAGCGCGTACGCCACCGCGTAGAGGCGGCCCAAGTCGTTCGCGTGCATGCCCAGGCCGGAGAAAAAGGTGCGTGAGGTGGTGAGGGCGAGCGCGCCGAGGCTTACGCCCTCGGCGACCACGTAGCTTATCGCCATCAGGCTCATGACCCACACCGAGGCGATTACCGGAATGAGGAAGCTCTCGGCCTTCTTCACGCGCGCCACGGCGGCGCCGATCATGATCGCGATGAGCACGGTGCTCAGGGGCTTTAAGAGCGTCTGCCCCAAGTAACCAAGCGCACTCGTGTACTGGATCAGCTGTTCCTCGTAGAAGGCGGGATGGATGTCGACGACATGGGGCATGCCGATCAGGCCTGCGACGACCATCGGCGCGATGAACAGCCACACGAGCGGCTTGGGTAGGAAGCGCTTGAGCCCGTAACCGCGCATCAGATAGGAGACCAACGTCGCGGCGAGCACCAGGTTCAAGGGGTTCAGCCCGATGACGCCGAACACGCTGTGCGGGAAGAAGTTGCTGCCCTGCACCGGCAGCATGATGACCAGGAGCACCGCGCCGAGGCGGTAGTCGGCGAGCGTCGCGAAGCACGCGAGGACGGTGATCGCGCCGAGCAGCGCGTCGAGCTCGCCGATCGCGAGGCCGATGCCGCAGACGATCGCGAACAGGCCGAGGCCGACGGCCGCGGTAAGGAGTCCCGGGCCGCGCTCCCCAGGCAGCCGGGCGCTAATCGCAGTCATGTCATGACCTTCCGAAGAGCTTGACGATCAGGGCGGTGGTCGGCACCGGGTCGGTGCCGACCGCGGGGCGTGCAAGCACCAGGCTGGCGGCGACGAGCAGCGCCGTCGCCGCCAGCATGAACTTGCGATCTGGGGGCCGCCGCATGCCTAGTACGCGTTCATCAGCGTGCCGACGATGCGTGCCGCAGCGTCCGAGAGCTCCTTGACGGCGCGCTCGGTGTCCTCGACCCGTGTCTGGTCGCGCCGCGAAATCAGCAGCACATCGCCGGCGCGGAAGGCGACGCTCTGCGCATCGGCATACTCGCTCGCGGGCGGCGTGTCGATGAGGATCACGTCGTACTCCGCCTGCGCCCGGCCGAGCAGCGCGGCAAAGCTGCCGCGCGAGAGCAGCTCGAGCGGATTGGGCGGCACCGGACCCGCGGGCAGCACGGCAAGGCCGGTGATGCCGGCGACCGGCGCGGCGACCGACAGGTCGGCGCGCCCGGACAGCACGGAAGAAAGACCGAAGCGGTCGGCGATATTGAAGATGCCCTGCTGGCGCGGCGCCCGGAAATCGGCGTCGATCAGCAGCGTGCGCTGTCCGAGCTGCGAGAACGACACGGCGAGGTTGGCGGCGATGAAGCTGCGTCCCTCGCGCGCGCCGGGACTGGCGATCACCAGGGTGCGGCGGCCGGCCGCGGGGTTGAACCAGCGGATCAGAAGCTGGGTGCGCACTGCGCGCAGCTCTTCCACCACTGGGTGGAACGGATCCCACGCGGCCACCAGCTCCTTGCTGACGCCGTCGGGCCCGGAGACCAGATACGGGAATTCGTATTGCTTGGCGAGCGCTTCGCGCAGGTCGCTGTCGGTGATCAGGTTAAGCTCGATCGCCGCTTCGCCGAAGCGCCAGCCGAGCTCGCGCTGGCGCTTGAGCACCTGCTCGGCGTCGGAGGGCGTGAGCTTGCCCTCGTCCATCAGGATGGCGCCGATGTGCCGCCCGGTGGGACGCGCAGCGCTCTCGATCGACAGTACGTTGTCAGTGGGTTTTGCGAGCATGGTCGTTCTCTTTCACCAGGGGTGCGGAAGCGCGCGCGCCGCGCGCACGGGGGAATTGGGCGAGGGCAGAAGCCGCCCGCCGGCCGGAGTCCAGCGCGAAAGCATGCCGAGCGAAGGCACCGCGAGCCGCGCTTCGAGATCGCTCCTCGAGCGCACGCGGCGGTCCATCATCTCGAAGACGTAAACCATGCCGGCCGCGAGCAGCAGGCCGACCAGCACCGACAGCATGCTGATCAGGCCGACCTTCGGCACCGCGGGCCTGAGCGGCTCGACCGCGGGCGTGACCATCGCGAGGTTGGTCTGGCGCACCTTGCTGTCCATCTTCACGGCGATGGCGCGCGCCAGAGCGGTATCGTAGGCGCGTTGCGCGTTTTCCATGTCGCGCGTCAGGACCGCGAGGTCGACGCGCCCTTCGCGCAGCTTGAGGATGCGATCCTGCTGCGCGCCGGCCGCGGCCTGCAGCTCCTCGACGCGCTTCTGGCTCTGCGAGACGCCGTTGCCCAGGCCCGCCACCACTTTCTTCGCCTCGGCCTGCAGCCGATCGCGCAGCGTCGCGACCTCGCTCTCGGTGCGCTGGTAGGTCGGGTGCTTCGGCCCGTAGACCTCCGACTGCTCCTTCAGCCGCGACTCGGCGGCCTGCAGCGCGCCCTTGATGGTGATGATGTAGGCGTTGGACAGCACCTCGGGGAACGCCTCGAGCGAGAGGCCCTCCTTCAGGAGATCCTGCGCCTGCTTGTAGCGCGTCTGCGCGTCGAGCGTTGCCGCCTTGGCGCGGCCAAGCTCGCCGTTGATTTCCGCAAGGCGCGTGTATTCCACGTCCATGCGATCGTCGGCGGTGACCATGCCTTTTTCTTTCTGGTAGGCCGCGAGCTTCGCCTGCGAGTTCTTGACGTCGGCGCGCAGCGTCTTCAGCTGCTCATCGAACCAGATCCCCGCCGCGCGCGAGGGCTCGGTGCGCAGCTCGAGCGCGTAGTCGATGTAGGCCTTGGCAAAGCCGTTGGCAATCGCCGCGGCGCGCTTGGGGTCGCGATCGGAGTACTTGACCACCAGGATGTTGCTCGCGCCGCTATCGACTTTCAGCTTCTCGAGCATGTTGTTGGCGATCCACTCCTCGAAGGAGCCGACGCCGCCCGTGTCCTTCTCCCAGTCCTCGCGCATGCCGGGCTGCTGGGTGAGCTTCAGGTCGCGCACCACCCGCGTCGCGACCTTGCCGCTGGTGATGAGCTCCATCTGCGTGAAGATGTAGCCGGCGCGCTCGCGCGGCGAGAGCGGCACGGGGGCGAGCGTCTGCTCGTCGCGCGCGTCGATCAGGACGGTGGCGACGGCGTCGTAGCGCTTCGGAATGAGCAGCGCGACGACGATCGCGACGAATACCGTCAGCGCGAACACGGCGATGAAGCTCTTCCGGCGCGCCTTGAGGGCAAGGATGTATTGGCTGAGATCCATCGGGACTCCCTAAAAAAGCGCTTCTTTGACGAAGATGACGTCGTCGGCCTTGACCACGTCGACAAGGCTCGCGTCGTATTCGCGCGTCTTGCCGTCGGCCTCGAGCCGGCGCAGCTTGATGCGGCGCTCGCTGCCGCGCGGCGTGATGCCGCCGCCTACCGAGATCGCCTGCATCACGGTCATGCCGGACTTCACCGGGTAGGCGCCGGCATGGATCACTTCGCCGTAGATGTAGAACACCGGGGCGCGCTCGATGTACACGGTATCGCCGCCCTTCAGATCGAAGTCCTTGGAGAGCGCGCTCACCGTCTGGCTCTTGCCGTCGCGAATCACGGTCACGGCCTCGCTGCCGCCGGCGGCGATGCCGCCGGCCGCCGCCACCAGGTCCGGGAGCTTCATGTGCGACTCTTCCAGCGGATAGCGGCCCGGGTGCACGATCAGCCCGAGCACCGAGACCTGGCGGCTCCTCACCGTGGTGAGCGCGACGGCCACCTGCGGCGCTTTCAGGTACTGGCCGTCCTTCAGCGCCTTGGCGATGCTGTTCGCCGCGTCCATCGTGCTCTGCCCGCCGATCTTGATGGTGCCGACCAGCGGGAAGTTGATCACCCCGGCGTCGTTCAGGCGCGCGTCGGTGGTGAGGTCCGGCTGCTGGAACACGGTGACGTGCACCGTGTCGCCCGGCCCGAGCTTTTCCGGCGACTGCGCGAGCCCGGGCAACGCCAGCGCCGTGAGTAGGACAACCATAGTCATGCGAATCATCGTCACCTCGTCGACTGTTTGAACTGCGCCACGTATTCGATGCGTGCGGTCTCGCGCAGGCGCTTCACCTCGTCTTGGGCCACCGCGAGGCGCTTGCGTCCGGCAAGGAAGTTCTCGATGAGCGCAGCCGCCTGCTCATAGGCGAGCGGCGCGCCTTCCGAGTAAACCAGCTGGACGACGCTCGCGCCCAGCGGGGTCGGGAACACCGCGAGCTCGCCCGGACCCATGCGCGCGAGCTGCGGTAGAAAGGCGAGCGGAATCTCCTCCGCGGGCTGCGTCTGCGCCGCGATGCTGAAGCGGGCGTTGCGGCTCTTGAGCCACGCCGCGACATCGTCCAGGTCCGAGGCGCGCGCGACTTCGCCACGCAGCACGTCCATCATCTCGGGGTTGGCGGATACCACCAGCTCGCGCGTGCGGTAGATGCGCCGCTCGGCGAAGAGCGCCGGGTTCTCGGCATAGAAGGCGTGCACTTCATCGCGCGTCGGCGCGGCGCGCGCCTGCGCGGCGCGCTCGACATAGGCCTGCGCCAACACCTCGCGGCGCGCGTTGTCGATGTCGGCGGCGACCTGCGGATCGCGCTCGAGGCCGCTTTCCAGCGCCTTCTGCACCAGGAGCTCGCGATCGATCACCTTCTCGACCGCCTGCGCGAGGCCCGTGGCGCCGGCGGCGCGCAGTTCGCGCGCCGAGATCTCGACGCCGTTCACTCGCGCAACCAGCTGCGAAGAGGCGCGATCGGCGGCCGCGCGCTCGCAGCCGGCCGCCGCGAGCGCAAGAATCGGGATGAGGAGCGCTCGCATATCAGTAGGGGAAGGCGAGCCGCCGATGCGCGACCCAGCCGGCGGCGGCGAGGCCGGCGAGGATCAGGGCCCAGCGCCCGGGCCCAGGCACCGGCGCGACGCTGAAGCGCGGCGCGGCAGCGACCTGCGGCTCGCGCGCGGCGAGGTGGATCTGCGGCTCGCTGAAGCCGAGCGGGCTCGCCGAGGGCGCGCTCGCGCTCAGGCGGTAGAGGTCGGCGAACGAATAGAGCGCGGGCGGCGCCTCGTCGTTGGCGCGAGCACTCGCGCAGGCGAGCGCGATGGAAACGAGCGCGATTCGGGCAAGCGGCTTCATGTGCGGGCTTCATGGCATCCTAGGTGGAGCGTGTTACGACGCCGATCCGTCTGCCGGCAGTGCTAATGCACCGTACGGACTAATGGCCCGCATCCGGTGACGCGCGCGTAATCCTTTCGGCGGCCGCCGAGCCACGCGCATCGGTACGCGGGGTCAAAAAAAATCGGGGCCGCGCGGGCCCCGATCAATCGCTTTGTGCCGCGTGTTTCTACGGATTCAGGATGCGCAGCTCGAGCGCCTTGCCGATCGCCTGCGTGCGGTTGACGACGTTCAGCTTGCGCAGGATCTTCTGTACGTGGTTCTTTACGGTGAGCGGGCTGATCTTGAGGATCGCCCCGATCTCGAAGTTGCTCTTGCCGAGGTAGATCCACTTCAGGATATCGAGCTCGCGCACGGTCAGCACGCTGCCGCCGGAGGCCTTGTCACCGCCGGTCTCGGCGCGCTTGGTGAGCTGGGTGCGTACCCACGCCGCATGCAGCGACGGCGCGAGCAATTGCACCAGATAGGCCTGGCGCTGCCCGGCGCTGCCCGGGCGGCAGGCGAACATGAAGAGGCTGGTGGCGCGGCCGTCGGCGTCGTGGATGCCGTGCACCAGAAGCTGCGTCGCGCCGAGGCGCTCCAGTTCGCGCGTGAAGCCGCCGCTGCCGAGCGCCGGCTGGTTCTGGCCGACGTCGATGATCACCGGCTGGTAGCGCCGCTCCTCCCAGGCTTTCAGCAGCGCCGGCGCCACGGCGGTATCGCGCAGGAACATGTCACTGAAGAGGTTCGGCTCGGGTGTGGTCATCGAGAAGCCGTCGGCGCGGAACGCCGGGGGCTTGCCGAGGCACAGCGTGCAGATCAGCAGCTCGTGGCGGATCAGGCTCTGCAGCAGCCCTTGCGTCCAGCTGAAGAAATGGGCCCGCGCATGCACGCGCAGCGAAGCATCGAGGTTGAGAACAATCGACTCGATCTGCAGAAAGTCCGTCGCCGCGGAGCGCGCGTCGCTGGTCTTCGCCTCCGCACTGCCCGGCAGAATGGGCGCCTGTGCGGTATCGGCCGAGGGAAGTGCGGAACTGAGGGCAGTAGTCATGGCGGGGCAACTATAGTCCTTGCAATTAGTACGTAGTTCGAAGGGCCCAGGGGCAAAACGCTAGTCCGCTGAGGCTACAAAGCGCAGGCGCTCGCAACATCATGGTTGAACCGTGGTGGCCTACGCTCGGCTTTCCGTGCACGCCACCCACGAACCGCGCGCGAAGGCGCAATTCGGTCCTCACTCGCGCCTTTTGCACAGCCAACCGGGCACGGCGGCGCTGCTGCAGGCGGCGATCGACCCGCTGGTGGCGATCGGCATGCTGGCCGCGACCGTCGCCTTCTTCGGCGGACGCTTCGACGGCGGCTGCCTGATCCTCGCGCTGCTGGTCTTCGCCATGACCTTCCCGGGCAGCCTCGCTGGCGAGGCCGCCACGCCCGGCGAGCTGGCGCTCGACATCGCCACCGGCTGGATGGCGATGGTCGCCGTGCTGATCCTGCTCGGCTGGGCCTCGCGCACCCTCGGCGTCTTCGACCAGCGCGTGCTTCTTGCCTGGACGCTCGCCACGCCGGCGGCGCTCTTCCTCGCACACGAGGCGCTGCCGCGCCTGCTGCCGCGGCTCCTTGCCGCGCAGGGGCTGCGCAAGCGCGCCGTCATCGCCGGCGCCAACGACCTCGGACGAGGCCTCGCCGCGCGCCTGCAGGGCAACCCGCTGCACGGCGTGCGCTTCGCCGGCTACTTTGACGACCGGGCGCCCAGCCGGATCAACGAGCCGGTGCTCGGCTCGATCAGCGTGCTGCCCGATTACGTGCGCGCGCACGCGATCGACATCATCTACATCGCGCTGCCGATGGCCTCGCAGCCGCGCATCCTGAGGCTCCTCGAAGAGCTGCGCGATACGACGGCGTCCATCTACTTCGTTCCCGACATCTTTGTCTCGGACCTGATCCAGGCACGGGTCGACACGATCGGCGACCTGCCGGTGGTGGCGGTGTGCGAGACCCCGTTCTACGGCTTCAATGGCCTGGTCAAGCGGCTCGCGGACTACGTGCTCGCGAGCTTCATCCTGGTGATGATCGCGCCGCTGCTCATCGCGATCGCGATCGGCGTGAAGCTCTCCTCGCCCGGCCCGATCCTCTTCAAGCAGCGCCGCTACGGTGTCGATGGCCGCAAGATCGTGGTCTACAAGTTCCGCACCATGACGGTCGCCGAGGACGGCGACATCGTGCGCCAGGCCACCAAGGACGATGCGCGCATCACGCCGTTCGGCGGGTTCCTGCGCCGGACCTCGCTCGACGAGCTGCCGCAGTTCATCAATGTGCTGCAGGGGCGCATGAGCGTGGTCGGCCCGCGGCCCCACGCCGTGGCGCACAACGAGCTCTACCGGAAGCTGATCCGCGGCTACATGATCCGCCACAAGGTGCGCCCGGGCATCACCGGTTACGCGCAGGTGAACGGCTTCCGCGGCGAGACCGAGACGGTGGAAAAGATGAAGGCGCGGATCGAATACGACCTCGCGTACCTGCGCAACTGGTCGCTGGTGCTCGACCTGCAGATCATCCTGAAGACCGTCGTCGTGGTGCTGAAGAAGCAGAATGCCTACTGAGCGCTTCGTCTGCCTCACGACCGGCGTCGGCATCATGCTGGCGCTGGTCTTCATCGGTGCCGACCGCCTGCCGCCGCACTGGGACAAGCTCGCGCGCTTCATCTGCTTCGCGCTGATCACGGCGCTCCTCTGGCGCGGGACCGCCGGGCGCGCGCCGTACGCGGTGCTTGCCTCGGTGCTCGCCTTCAGCCTGCTCGACGAGCTGCACCAGCTGTTGGTGGCGCCGCCGCACCGCACCGAGCTTCTCGATCTCGTCGCCGACGCCTCGGCCGCCATCGCCGTGGCCGGCGTGCTACTCATTCGAAGGAAAGCCCCATGTGCGGAATCGTCGCAGCCATAGCCACCCGTAACGTCGTGCCGATCCTGCTCGAGGGCCTGCGGCGCCTCGAGTACCGCGGCTACGACTCGGCGGGCGTCGCCGTGATCAACGGCAGCATGCAGCGCCTGCGCAGTTGCGGGCGCGTCGCGGCGCTTGCGCGCCTCGCGCTCGAGCGCGGCCTTGCCGGACACATCGGCATCGGCCACACGCGCTGGGCCACGCACGGCGTACCCTCCGAGAAGAATGCGCACCCGCACATGTCGGGCGGCGTCTCGGTGGTGCACAACGGCATCATCGAGAACCACGAAGAGATGCGTGCGCAGCTGAGGACCCGCGGCTACGAGTTCAGCTCCGACACCGACACCGAGGTGATCGCGCACCTCGTGCATTCCTATCTGGCGGCTGGCGCGGACCTGTTCCAGGCGGTGCGCCAGGCGAGCGCCGAGCTCGTCGGTGCCTACGCCATTGCGGTGATTGCGAGCGACGACCCCTATCGCATGGTGGTCGCGCGCATGGGCGCGCCGCTCCTTCTCGGACTGGGTGACGGCGAAAACTTCGCCGCCTCCGACACCGCGGCGCTCTTGCAGGTGACGCGCCGCATGGTCCACCTCGAGGAAGGCGACTGCGCCGAGGTCACGCTGAAGAGCGTAACCATCGTCGATGCGCGCGGCCACGTGGTCGAGCGGCCGCTCCATGTCAGCCAGCTCGCCGCGGATGCGATCGAGCTCGGCAACTACCGCCACTACATGCAGAAGGAGATCTTCGAGCAGCCGGCAGCCGTCGCCGCCACGCTCGAAGGCATCGCCAGCGCCACGAGCGTGGTGCCCCAGGTGTTCGGCGCGCACGCGGCCGAGATCTTCAAGGATGTCGACGCAGTCCTGGTGCTCGCGTGCGGCACGAGCTACCACGCCGGCGTCGTCGCGCGCTATTGGATCGAGAGCCTCGCCGGTATCCCGTGCAATGTCGAAATCGCAAGCGAGTACCGCTACCGCGAGACCGTGCCGGACCCGCGCACGCTGGTCGTGGTCATTTCGCAGTCCGGCGAGACCGCCGATACCATCGCCGCACTCCACCATGCGCGCGCCCTCGGGCAGCCCAATGCGCTCGCCATCTGCAACGTGCCCGAATCGGCGCTGGTGCGCACGGCACAGCTGCGCTTCCTGACGCGCGCCGGGCCCGAGATCGGCGTTGCCTCCACCAAGGCCTTTACCGCGCAGCTCGCGTCGCTCTTCGTCCTGGCGATGGTGCTCGCGAAGCAGCGCAACCGGCTGCCGAAGGAACGCGAGGTCGCTTTGCTGGAGGCGCTGCGCAAGCTGCCGGACTGGCTCGCGAATGCGCTGCGCACCGAGCCCGAGATGGCGGCCTGGGCGGCGAGGTTCGCGCAGTGCGAGCACGCGCTCTTCCTCGGTCGCGGCGTGCATTACCCGATCGCGATGGAAGGCGCGCTCAAGCTGAAGGAGATCTCGTATATCCACGCCGAGGCCTATGCCGCAGGAGAACTGAAGCACGGGCCGCTCGCGCTCGTCGACCGCAACATGCCGGTGGTGGCAATCGCGCCCAAAGATGCGCTGCTCGACAAGCTGAAGTCCAATCTGCAGGAAGTGCGCGCGCGCGGCGGCGAGCTCTATGTGCTGGCGGATGCCAACGCCGGACTCACGAACGGCGACGGCGTCCACATCGTCGCGCTGCACGACGAAGCGGGCGTGCTGTCGCCGATCGTCAGTACCGTGCCGCTGCAGCTCCTCGCCTACCATGCCGCCCTCTTGCGAGGCAACGACGTCGACAAGCCGCGCAATCTCGCCAAGTCGGTCACGGTCGAATAGACAACCCAGGGCCGTCGCCCCCGCGAAAGCAGGGGCCCGGTTTCTTTTTGAAAAAAGGCATGGGTTCCCGCTTGCGCGGGAACGACGATCTAGGCCGCGATGTTGGCGGTCTGCAGGTCGGGCTTGAAGCGGTAGCCCGTTCCGCGCACCGTCTCGATCAGCTTGTCATGCCCGGTTGGTGCGAGCGCCTGGCGCAGCCGCCGGATGTGGACGTCGACCGTGCGCTCTTCGACGAACACATGCTCGCCCCACACCTCGTCGAGCAGCCGCGCGCGCGAGAATACGCGCCCCGGATGCGTCATGAAGAAGTGCAGCAGGCGCAGCTCGGTGGTCCACAGATCGATCGGCTTGTCGCCCGCGCTCACCTGATGCGCCGCCGGATCGATGCGCAGGCCGGCGATCTCGACCACGTCGTCGGCAAGCTGCGGCGCCCGCCGGCGCATCACCGCCTTGATGCGCGCCAGCAGCTCGCGCGCGGAGAAAGGCTTGGTGACGTAGTCGTCGGCGCCCGACTCGAGCGCCGTCACCTTGTCCTGCTCCTCGGCGCGCGCCGAGAGCAGCACGATGGAGATGTCCTTGGTGCGCTGGTCGCCGCGCAGGCGCCGCGCAAAGGTAAGGCCCGGGATTCCGGGAAGCACCCAGTCGAGCAGCACCAGGTCGGGCCGCGACTCGCGCACCAGCGCTTCCGCCTGCGGCACGTCGCCCGCCGTCATCACGCGGTATCCGGCACGCTGCAGGTTGGCCGCCAGCAGATCGCGAATCGCCGCTTCGTCTTCTACTACCAGTATGGAACCGCCCATGGAGCACTCCCGCTGTTGTTAGGCGGGCCCATCCTAGGGCGTCGGCCGAAAGCGGCATATCACCGACCCCTTATTTAACAGTCGTGTCACATTGGCCCGATGTCGTTATCCACCGACAGGAAGCCCGGAACGGGCTTTGCACGGACCCGGCATGCGGGTACTGGTGATCGAAGACAACCCGGATGTGCGCGACTTTCTGCGGCTCGCGCTGGAAGCACATGAGTATGAAGTGCTTACGGCCGCCCACGGCCAGGAGGCGCTCGCGTATCTCAACGGGCATCGCGTGGATGCCATCGTCACGGACCTCTTCATGCCGGAAATGGACGGCATAGAAACGGTGGCCGCGGTGCGCAAGCTTTTTCCGCACGTCCGTGTAATCGCGATGTCGGGGCGGGCGGGGGTGGACTATCTGCCGGTGGCGCGCGAGCTCGGGGTAAAGCACACGCTGCGCAAGCCTTTCGAGGTGCAGGAGCTGATTGCGGCGCTCGAGGACGGCGAGTGAATCGCCGGCCGGTCGTCTACCACATCATCAGCGCCGGGCGACAGCAGGTGAGCGCCGCCTCGACGCTCGTCGTGCGCGAGGGCCGCATCGCGGTAGAGCTCGACCCGGACGTGGTGCATGCAAAAGGCGTATTCGTCGAGCTCGACCCGGCGAAGCTGCACAAGCTCGACGAGGAAGGCGAGATCTATGGCTATCCGGAGCTGCTCGATCGGCGCCGCGTTGCTTCGCGACGCCGCAGGGAGCGCTACTCGAGCACGCCGGCGCGCGGCCGACGCCGAGCGGATCATCAAGCGCGTCGCTTCTAGTGCGCGCGCATAGGCCATGCGGCGCTGCCGCGTGGTTTTCGCGTCGCGCGGTAGTACGCTGCTTCTCTTGGGCCAAGACTGGGTTCATACCTTCGCGACGCCGGAACGCCGCGATCTGCAGCGGCCGCTGCGCGTGCTGGTCGCCGACGACGATCGCGACACGGTCGCCTTGCTCGCCGCGCTGCTGCAGGCCGAAGGCCATGTCGTGCACGGCGTCTACAACGGCAAGGACGTGCTGCCGGCGGCGCGCACCTTCCGGCCGGACGCCATCGTGCTCGACGTCGCGTTACCGGAGATGAGCGGCTATGCGGTGGCGCAAGCGATCCGTCATTCGTTCATGGACCTGCGCCGGCCACTGGTGATCGCAATGTCCGGTGTGTGGAAGCAGTTCGCCGACCGCCAGGTCGGCCAGCAGGTCGGCTTCGATCACTACCTCGAGAAGCCAGCCAACCCGGCCCTGCTGCTCGCGATCCTCGCATCGCTGCGGGCGCCGGGCGACAGCAAGACGCCCTAGGCGCTGCGGCGCGCCTTGCGCTCCACGTCTCGCGCGCTTTCCACCGCGTCGTTCACTGCCCCTTCGGCGGCGCGCGTCGCGGCGTTGTAGGTCTCGCGCACGCGCTCCGAGAGCTGCCCGACCTGGTTCTGCACCTGCCCGAGCATCGCGACCTGCGTCTCGCTCGCCGTGCGCCAGGCGCGGCTCCAGAAGTCGGCCGCCTGCTCGGCCTGCGTGCCGGCAAGCTTCACCTGCAGGGCCATCAGATCGGTGATGCTGTTCGCCTCCGACAGGCGCTGCGCCGAGCGCGTATTGGTGTCCAGCGCCTCGCGCAACGCGTCGAGCTGCTGCGCATGCACGCGTTGCGCGTTCTCGAGCGACGCCTTGGCGATATCGGAGGCGGTGCGCAGGCCGGCGCGGTAGAGCTCGAGCAGATAGGTTTGCTGCTGCATCATGGGATTCCCCTCAGGTTCTGCGCGCTGTGGAAAACGGCGCGTCGATCGCAGCATAGCTGCGCAGGCTGCGGCTGCGCGCTCTGGCGCTGCAAAAACCGATTAATTGGGACCGGCCCTGCCAAGCCCGGTGACCGAGAGGGTCGCCAAGCGCCCTACTCTTTCTCACCTGGCGCTTGCGAACGCCGGCGCGTCAGTGCGGCCCTGTCGTGCAGCACCGACGTGAGTCGGATGGACCAGCGCGCAAAAGGCGGCGAACGCGACGCCCTTTACCCGGCGTGCGCGACAGCGTGCAGCGCCGCTTCCGGACACCATGGCAACGATGAAAACGGTGCCATCACAGATTACCGGCCTGTTCGAGCGCCACGACTCGCTCTACGGCTTCTCGGTTCGCGGCAGCAGCGATGTGCCCGACAACTGCCCGCGCAAGGAAGACGGCGAGGATCTCTTTGTCGGTGACATGGGCGTCTCGCCCGCGGTCACTCAGGCGCAGTATGCGGAGATCTTCGAAGCCGTGGTCGCGGCGCTCGCCGAAGTGCTCTCGGAGCGGCCCGACGCGATAGAGGAGCTGCGCGGGCGCACTTTCGCCCGCACGCTGCATTAGGCGTCAGGACTTTGCCGCCGCGTCAGCGGCGCCATCGCGGCTTTGGCGCCCCTGCTCGATCGCGCGCTGGATGAGACGCGGGTCGGTGGGCTTCACGAAGTGGTAATCGAATCCCGAAGCCACGGCGCGCTCGCGATCCTCGCGCTGGCCGTAGCCGGTCATCGCAACCAGCAGCGTGTGGCTGGTGTCGCCGCGCTCGCGCAGCTGGCGCGCCACCGCGTAGCCATCGAGCCCGGGCAGGCCGATGTCGAGGACGATGACGTGCGGCGCGAATACGCGCACTGAGGCGAGCGCCTCGTTGCCGTCGCTCACCGTTTTGACTTCGTGCCCTTCCAGGCGCAGGAACGCTGCCGTGCTCTCCGCGGCGTCCAGGTTGTCATCGACCACCAGCACCCGGCGCCCGTAGACCTCGTGGCTCGCTGCCGGCTGCGCCGGCGTCGCCGCCTGCGGCTGCACCGCGCTGATGCACGGCAGGGTCACGCGGAACGCGGCGCCTTTGCCCGCGCCCGCGCTCTCGGCCGCCACCTCGCCCTGGTGCAGCTCCACCAGGCGCTTCACCAGCGTGAGGCCGATGCCGAGCCCGCCCTGGCTGCGGTCGAGTCCGCGGTCGCCCTGCACGAAGAGCTCGAAGACCCGCGGCAGAAGATCGGCCTCGATACCGCTGCCGTTGTCCTCGACGCTGATGGTGGCGACGCCGCGTTCGGCGCTCGCCGCGAGGCGGATGCGCCCGCCTTCGGGGGTGTACTTGGATGCGTTGTTCAGCAGGTTCGCCACCACCTGCGATAGCCGCGCGAAGTCGCCCATCACCCACACCGGCCCGGCGCCGACCTCCACCGTGAGGCGCTGTTCGCGCACGTCGATCATCGGCCGCACGGTCTCCACGCTGTGCGCGATCACCTTGGCGAGCTCGAGCGGCTCTTTCTTCAGCACGATCTTGCCCTGGCTGATGCGCGAGACGTCGAGCAGCTCGTCCACCAGGCGCGCGAGCTGCGTCACCTGCCGGTCGATCACGTCGCGCGCCATGATGAGGCGTGCCTCGCTGCTGCCGACGCGCCGCATCAGCTCCACCGCGTTGCGGATCGGGGCGAGCGGGTTTCTCAGCTCGTGCGACAGCATCGCCAGGAATTCGTCCTTGCGGCGGTTCGCGTCCTGCAGCTCCTCCTCGGCCTCGCGCGAGCGTGCGATTTCCCGCTCGAGCGAGCGGTAGAGCTGCGCGTTGTCGAGTGCCATGGCGGCGCGGCCGGCGAATTCCTCCAGGAGGTCGCGGTCGCGCGGCTCGCGCCCGGCGTAGCCGAGGGCAAGCGCCCCGACCAGCCGCTCGCCCACCTGCAGCGGCTGGCAGATCACCGCGCTCAGGCCCGCGTCCGCGCCAAGCTCGAGCGTCTTCTTGTCGGCGAGCACCGTGCGCAGCGCGGAGGCCAACGGCGCCGGCACGAATTCCGCCGCCGGCGCGCCGAGCGTGTCGTATTTGCCGGGTTCCTTCTCCACGCTGACCGCCGCCACGTCGCAGACATGCGGGACGACCAGCTCGAGCAGCCGCCGCATGCCGTGCTCGAGGTCGAGCGACGCGCCGAGCTCGCGGCTCGCATGCGCCAGGAAGTTGGCGCGGCGCCGCGCCTCTTCCGCCGCATGGCGCGCCGCTTCGGCCTCGGCCATGGCCCGGGTGCGCTGCTGCATGTGCCACAGCTCGACGAACACCTTCACCTTGCTGCGCAGCACGTCCGGCCGCACGGGCGAGAGAATGTAGTCGACCGCGCCGAGCGAATAGCCCTGCGCGGTCTGCATCTCGTCGGCGTACGCCGTGATGAAGATGATCGGCGTGTGCGCCGACTTCTTGTACTGCCGGATCAGCTTCGCCGTCTCCAGGCCATCGATGTCCGGCATGTTGACGTCGAGGAGGATCACGGCGAATTCGCGTGCCAGCACCTCGCGCAGCGCGTCCGAGCCTGAGCGCACCATCACCAGGTTCTCGCCCAGCTCCTCGAGGATCGTGCGGAAGACGAGCAGCTTTTCGGGCAGGTCGTCGACGATGAGGATGTTGGCTTTTTCGTCGATCATGGCGGCAATGCCTGAAAGGTACAGGGACCGACCCCGTCGCTAAACGGGATCTGTCCCTGTTTGGCCCTCCTCGGGGCGCTATTCACCGATGCAGCCATCCGCGCAGCACGGACAGCAGATGCAGCCTGTCGACCGGCTTGGAGAGGTAGTCCCAGGCGCCCGCCTCGATGCATTTCTCGCGGTCGCCCTTCATCGCCTTCGCCGTCACCGCGATGATCGGCAGATCGGTGCCGCGCGGCAGCTTCCTGATCTCCTTGATGGTGGTGATACCGTCCATCTCCGGCATCATGATGTCCATCAGCACGACGTCGATGTTCGGGTCCTGCTCGACGATCTTGATGGCGTCGCGGCCGTTGTTCGCCGATACCACATCCATGCCCTGCTCATCGAGCACGGTGGCGAGCGCGAAAATGTTGCGCATGTCGTCATCGACCAGCAGCGCGCGGCGCTTCTCCAGCACGCGCTGCGAGCTGTGCAAGTCCTCGAGCGCGAGGCGATCCTCCTCGGACATTGACGCGGTGCTGCGGTGTACGAAGAAGTAGATGTAGTCGAGCAGCCGCTCGGTGGTGCGCGCCTCGCGCAGCGCGAAGTTGCCCTTCCAGCGCGCGAGCAGGTGCTCGCCCTTCGCGCCGTAGAACACCACCGGCAGCAGGCGCATCACCGGCCGCTGCTCCAGCGCATCGAGCACATCGTGCGGGCCGAGTTCGGCGATGCTCTCATCGACCACCAGGCAGTCGACGATCGAGGTCTTCAGCACGCGCATCGCTTCGTCACGCGACCAGGCGACGATCATGCCGATGTCGGCAGCGCCCAGCCGCTCGATCACTTCGCTCCTCGCCTCTCCTTCCGGCATCATCAGCAGCACCTGGCGCGCCGGCCGGGCGATGAACTCCTTCAGCTGGTCGAGCGCCTGGTCGACGAGGTCCCGGGAGGTGAGCGGCTTGGCGATGAAGCCAATGGCGCCGGAATTGAGCGCGCGCTCGCGTGAATCGTCGGTCGATACCACGCACACCGGGATGTGGCGCGTCCCGAGATCGGCCTTCAGCCGCTCGAGCACCCGCCAGCCCTGCATGTCGGGCAGATAGATGTCGAGGGTCATGACCGCCGGCTGGTACTCGCGCAGCATGGCGAGCGCGGCGGCGCCGGTGGTGCTCACGACGCCTTTGAAGGCCTTCTGGCGTGCCGCTTCGAGCAGGATCTTCGCAAAATCGAGATCGTTTTCGACGATCAGCAGCACACGGTCGCCGGGCTGAATGTCGTCGCGATCGTCGTCCGCCTCGTTCGGGAAGCGCGCCATCTGCTCTTCTTGTACCGGCAGCGCGTCGGCCTGCAGCGCCTCGACGTGCGCCGGGAGCTCGGGTGCTTTTTCGCTCTCGGTCGCCGGGCGCGGCAGGCGCGTGCGCACCGGCATGTAGTTGAGCGGCAGGTAGAGGGTGAACACGCTGCCCGCGCCCGGCGCGCTCACCAGCCGGATCTCGCCGCCCAGCAGTTTCGAGAGCTCGCGCGAAATCGCGAGGCCGAGGCCCGTGCCGCCGTACTTGCGGCTGGTACTGCCGTCGGCCTGCTGGAACGCCTCGAAGATGATCTGCTGCTTCTCGGGCGAGATGCCGATACCGGTGTCGGCCACCTTGAAGGCGATGACATGGTCGGCGGCGTCGAGCGCCTCGCTGTCGGTCGACCATCCGGAGACCGCCGGGGCGATCGAAATCGACACGTGGCCCACGTGCGTGAACTTGAACGCGTTGGACAGCAGGTTCTTGATGATCTGCTGCAGGCGCTTGATGTCGGTGACCATGGTGCGCGGCAGCGCCGCGTCGAGCTGCACGCGGAAGTCGACCTTCTTGGTTTCGGCGACGTGGCGGAAGGTACGCTCGACGTAACGGCTGAGGTCGTCGAAGCGCACTTCCGAAGGCTCGACCGCCACGGTGCCCGACTCGATCTTGGAAAGATCGAGAATGTCGGAAATCAGCGCCAAGAGCTCGTTGCCCGACGAGTGGATGGTCTTCGAGAACTCCACCTGCTTCGGGTTGAGGTTGCCATCGGTGTTGCGCGAGAGCTGGTCCGAGAGAATCAGCAGGTTGTTGAGCGGCGTGCGCAGCTCGTGCGACATGTTCGCGAGGAACTCCGACTTGTACTTCGAGGTGAGCGCGAGCTGTGCCGCCTTTTCCTCGAGCGCTTGACGCGCCAGTTCCACCTCGCGGTTCTTGCGCTCGACCTCCTCGTTCTGGTGCGCGAGCAGTCGCGCCTTCTCCTGCAGCTCCTCGTTGGTTTGCTGCAGCTCGACGGCGAGCGACTGCGACTGCTTGAGCAGGTTCTCGGTGCGGGTGTTCGCCTCGATCGTGTTGATCACGATGCCGATCGACTCGGTGAGCTGATCGAGGAACGCCTGGTGCGCCGGGTTGAAGCGCTCGAGCGAAGCGAGCTCGATCACGCCGCGCACCTCGCCTTCGAACACCACCGGCAGCACCAGCACGTTGGCCGCCGCCTGGCTGGAGAGGCCGGTGGTGATGCGGAAGCTCGCCGCCGGCACGCCGGACAGCGTGAGCTTGCGTTTCTCGATGGCGCACTGCCCGACCAGCCCCTCGCCAAGATCCACTTCCTTGCCGTGCGAGCCCTGGCCGCCCGAAGCGAAGCTCGCGAGCAGCTTGAGGCGCAGCTTCTCGCCCTTGTCCTCTTCGCCCGCCAGCACGTAGAACTCGGCCTGCTGCGCGCCGACCACGGGCGCGAGCTCCGACAGAATCATCTGGCCGACCGCGACGAGGTCGCGCTGGCCTTGCAGCATCCGGCTGAACTTGGCGAGGTTGGTCTTCAGCCAGTCCTGCTCGGTGTTCTTCTGCGTGGTGTCACGCAGGTTGCGGATCATCTCGTTGATCGTGTCGCGCAGCGCCGCCACCTCGCCCTGCGATTCCACCGAGATCGACCGCGTCAGGTCGCCCTGCGTCACTGCGGTCGCGACCTCGGCGATCGCGCGCACCTGCGTCGTCAGGTTCGCCGCCAGCTCGTTCACGTTCTCCGTCAGGTCCTTCCACGTGCCGGCTGCGCCCGGCACCTTGGCCTGACCGCCGAGCTTGCCTTCGACGCCCACCTCGCGCGCCACGGTCGTCACCTGCTCGGCAAAGGTGGCGAGCGTGTCGGTCATGTTGTTGATGGTCTCGGCAAGCGCCGCGATCTCGCCTTTCGCCTCCACCGTCAGCTTCTGCTTGAGATCGCCGTTCGCCACCGCCGTCACCACCTTGGCGATACCGCGCACCTGCGAGGTGAGGTTGCCGGCCATGAAGTTCACGTTGTCGGTGAGGTCCTTCCACACCCCCGATACGCCGCGCACCAGCGCCTGGCCGCCGAGGCGGCCCTCGGTGCCCACTTCACGCGCCACGCGCGTCACTTCCGCGGCGAAGGAGTTGAGCTGGTCCACCATCGTGTTGATGGTGCTCTTCAGCTCCAGCACCTCGCCCTTCACGTCCACCGTGATCTTGCGCGAGAGGTCGCCCGCCTGCACCGCCTTGGTCACGTCGGCGATGTTTCTCACCTGCGAGGTGAGGTTTCCGGCCATGAAGTTCACCGAGTCGGT
>DASREB010000139.1:0-12151 GCA_035652275.1 Burkholderiales bacterium | reverse complement strand
CGACATCACGCGCTGCCACGTGACGGTCGCGCGCGAGCAGGGCTCGCACCGCAAGGGCAACCGCTACAGCGTGATGGTCGAGGTGCGCCTGCCGCGCCAGCACGACCTCGCGGTGCGCAAGCAGAAGCAGATCCACGATATGCAGACGCAGCTCCCCGCGATCATCAACCAGGCCTTCGGTGCGATCGAGAAGCAGTTGAAGAAGACCGTCGCGCTCCGGCGGCACGAGGAGAAGCTGCACGACGCCGGCGAGCCGCACGGCCTGGTGGAGAAGCTTTTCGAAGATGCGGGCTACGAGGCTTCATCCGCACGCTCGACGGCGCGCAGCAGTTCTACTTCCACCGCAACAGCGTGCTGCACGACGATTTCGAGTGGCTGAGCGTCGGCACCGAGGTGCGCTTCAATCCGCAGGAGGGCGAGCAGGGCCCGCAGGCGTCAGGCGTACAGATCGTGGCGAAGCCGGGTGATTGAGAGCTTTTGCTTGCGGTCCCCGCGAAGCGGGGACCCATGGTTTTAAAAATCTGGACCGCCGCGATCGCGGGGGCGACGAGCAGAGTTGCGGCCAAAGAGATAGAGCCCGATGCCGCTGCCAAGGCCCCAGGCCGCGTTGACGAGCGGACCGACCATCATCGCGGCGGGCGCCCAGCCGGCAGCGATCGGCTGGCCTTTAAGCGGCGCCACGACGAACCAGGCGACGAGCGTCGGGAAGATCGCGCCGAAGATCACGGAAGCAAGGATGAGGCGCGCACCATCGAGGGGCGCGAGCACGGCGGCGAGGATCACGCCCCAGACGCCGCCCCAGAAGGCGAGCGACCAGAGCACGGGCACGCCGAAGGGTTTGGTCGGCGTGAACGAAAATGGTGCACCACGGGCGAGCTGCAGCGCGTGCAGCACGGCGAGCGCGCTCTGGTGGAAGAGGACGACGGCGGCGGCGCCGGCGAGAAAGCCGACGACGAGCCACCGTGAGAGCTCGGCGCGGGCCGGATAGTGATGCAGGGTGTGAGTATCCATTTCAGATGGACCTGCACCGGGTAGTGCAGTTCATCACGACGGCCTAGGCGCGCGCATTGCAGGCTTCGCTGAGTTGAGGCGAAACTAAGGTATGCGCGAAGCGGATGTCGAGGATCTCCTCCTGCGCGAGCGGCGTGCCGCGCTGCCGCTCGCGCGGCAAATACTGCTTTACCTCGATCCGTTCGCGCTCTTCAAGGACGCATCCAGAGGGCCGGCACGTATGCGCGAGCGCGCGCTTTCGTACAACCGCGCGATGCGCTGGGTTCTCGTGCCTTACATCCGCCGCTGGCTGGCGATCGCGGCGTCGCTGTTCCTCGCCATCGCGCCGATCGAGGCGCTCGCCGCGCAGGCCGCTTTCTTCGTCATTCCAGCGGCCGCGATTGCGGTGGCGTGTTGTATTGCGGTCACTGTCAGCGCGCTGACGGTTGCGGTCTATCTCTTGCTTGGCACTGGGTGGGACTAACCCCCAGGAAGGAGTGTCAATGCGAGTCAGCGAATGTATGACGCGCGAAGTGCGCGTTGCCAGTCCCGGGCAGACGATCCGGGAGGTGGCGGGAATCATGGCGGAGATCGACGCCGGCGTGCTGCCGGTGGGCGATAACGATCGGCTCGTGGGAATGATCACCGACCGCGACATCGCGATCCGCGCGGTGGCGCAGGGCAAAGGCCCGGACACCCCGGTGCGCGACGTGATGAGCACGGAGAAAGTGCTCTACTGCTACGACGACGAAGACCTCGCGCAGGTGGCGCAGAACATGGGCGAGCAGCAGGTGCGGCGTCTCCCGGTGGTGAACCGCGAGAAGCGTCTCGTCGGCATCGTCTCGCTCGGCGACGTGGTGCAGAAGGAAGCACGCTCCGCCAAAAAGGCGGTCAAGGGCGTGAGCAAGCCTGGAGGCCAGCACAACCAGAGCCAAGGCACGCGCGCCTAAGCAGCTTTTTCCCGTCGGGGACGTAGCCCGATCAGTTCGGGCTGCGTCCCCGAATTGTTTCGGCGCCTAGCACCGGCACGCGCGCAAGGAGCGCTACGAGCTCCGCCTGGCGGCGGGCGCCGGTCTTCGCGAACATGCTGTGGAGCTGCGAGCGCACGGTGGCGACGCCGACGCCGGCTTCGCGCGCGCATTCCTGCGGCGTTAGCCCAGCAAGCAGGCGCAGCGCGAGGCGCGCTTCGGCGCGCGACAGGCCGAAGAGCACCGCGAGCACGCGCGGGTGCGGCAGCCGCGGCGAATGCGGCGCGAGGATCCACACCGCGGCTTCGCGAGAGCCACCGGCCGAGTCCATCGGTACTACCAGCAGGCGAAGCGGAGCGCGCGTGCCTTGTGACGCGAGCGCGCTCGAGCGGCGCTCGACGCAGGCGAGCCGGATCGCTGCCTGCAGCGCGGCGTGAAGCTCGCGCCCGCGTCCGCCGAGCATGCCGGCGGCGAGCGTGAGCGGGGAGCCCGCGCTCTTCAGGAGCGCGCTTGCCGGGCGGTTGCGGTAATGCACCGCGCCCGCCTCATCGACGATGACGAGCGCATGGTCGAGCATGTCGAGCGCGTTCTCCATGCGCGCGAGCTTCATAGCGGGATGGCGACCCGCACGACGTCATGGCCGCGCTCGTGCAGCTCCACCGTGGTGGTGCCGCCCAGCGCGCGGGCGCGCTCGGCGATCGAGCGCGGCATGAAGGCGATCGGCGGCACGGCCGGCGCGCACTCGTTGCCGATCTCGATGGCGAGCGAATCGGGCTTGAAGCGCAGCTCGACGAAGGCGCGCTTCGCCGGCGTATGGCGATGGATGTTGGCGAGGCCCTCGCAGACGATCTGGTAGGCCTCGGCGGCGACGCGGTCGGTGAGCGCCGAGCTCTGGTCGGAGCGGAACTCGACGTCGATACCGTAGTAGTTGCGGTAGCGCTCGAGGTGCTCGCGCAGTCCGGCCATCAGATGCTCCGCCGGCCAGGTGTTGATCTCGCCTGGCGCATCGTCGCGCCGCAGCCGTGCGACGTAGGCGCGCAGGTCATGCACCACCAGCCGCGCCATCTCGACCAGCTCGTCCAGCTGCCGTTTTACCGGTGATGACGGCTCGAGCCGCCGCTGCAGCGCTTCGAGCCCGAGCGTGAGCCCGATGTAGGGCTGCACCGTAGTGTCGTGGATATCGCGCGAGATGCGGCTTCGCTCGAGCTGCGCCGCGCCCGCCATGGTGGCTTCCATCAGCGCGAGCTTGTCGGCGACTGCGGCGATCTGGTCCACCGCCTGGCGCAGGAAGTCGGCATCCGTGTCCGTCAGGCGCCGCGTCGCGGTGAGATAGAGCCGGCCGCGCAGCCCTTCGCGCGGCTCGTAGGGCACCGTGGCATAGAACTGCGCCTCCAAGAGATTAGCCAGGCGCTCGCACTGCTGCGTGAGCTCGGGCGTGCCCAGCACCTTGCCCGGCTGCCACGCGGTCGAGAAGCCGGTCGGCAGCGCGAGCAGCGCCTCGGCCGATTGCGCGGTGAGCGGCTGCGGCACGGCGCGGCGCCCGCCGGCGTCGAGACGGTACATCACGAGCTCCTGGCCGCCGGTACGCGGCGAGACCAGCACGCAGGAAGCGGCGCCGAAGAACTCGAGCAGGCGATGCAGGCCCTGGTCGCGCGCGTGGTCGATGCCAAGGCGCGGGTTCGCCACGGCCGCGAGATCGCGCAAGAGGCGCACGCGCCGCCGCGCGAGCAGCTCCTTGCCGCCCCAATACGCGGTCATGTAGCCCAAAACGAGCAGGAACACCGGCCGAGTGACGAGATCGTCGAAGTCGAACCGCGTTCCCGGCCTCGCGCCGTAGAGCGAGATGGCGACGAAAAGCGCCACCGAGATCGCCGTGAGCGTCAAGCCCTCGCCGAATCCGCGCGAGAACGAGGCCACCAGGATGGCGAAAAAGAAGAAATAGAAAAACATGTCCGTCACGCCCTGGCTCAGCGCGACCAGCAGCACGCAGGCGGCGGCGTCCACCCAATGCTGCGCCCGGGGAGGCAGCGGCATGCGCCCGCCCGTAATGGCGATGCATAGCGCAACGCTGTACACGCCGTAGCAAAGCAGCGCCACGTAGATCCCGGTGCTGAAGTGCGACGGCTGGAAGGGGTCGTAGACGAAGATGTCGAGCGCGGAGACAGCAAGCATGCTGCGCATCAGCGCCACCATGCGCGCATCCACCGACTCGTTGCCGAGGAACTGCGACGGCAAGCGGCCCCCTCGATCCGCTTCCATGCACCCGACCTTACTCCATCGTTTGATGGATGTGAATCCCCCGCCGGCCGGGGAGTATGGCGCAAGGGGGGAGTCTTGCAGCACATCAGGCCGATCCGCGTCATGCTGGTCGACGATCACCGCAGCGTGCTCTGGGGGCTCGAGAAGATCATCGAAGCTGACGGGCCGCATATGGAGGTGGTCGGCAAGGCGACCAGTTGCACGGCAGCCGTCGAGCTCGCCGAGCGCACTTCCCCCGATGTCGTCGTCCTGGACCTCGACCTCGGGGGTCAAAACGCCTGTGAAATCATCCCTCGCCTCGTAAATGGCGGGGGTACCCGCGTTCTGGTGTGGACCGGCATGCGCGACAGCCGGGCGCGCGAGCAATCGATCTTGCGCGGCGCTTCCGGTCTGGTGCAGAAGGAAGAGCCGGCGGAGACATTGCTCAGGGCGATTGATAAGGTCCACCGCGGTGAGCTATGGCTCGATCGCTTGACGACAGGACGGATCTTCATCGAGCTCTCGAGCCGCAAGCACGGCCTTGGGCCCGACGCCGAGGACCGGCGCATCGCGGCCCTGACCGCACGGGAGCGCGACATCATCGGGCAGCTCGTGGCCGATCCAGGCGCGGACAACCGCCGGCTCGCCGCGCGGCTGCACATCGGCGAGCACACCTTGCGCAATCACTTGAGCCGGATCTACGACAAGCTCGGCGTGCCCAACCGCCTCGAGCTCTACGTCTTCGCACAGCGCCATTCGATCAAGCCGCTTAGCGCTTGACGGCAGTCCCAGGACAAGTGTCACTCAGCCCCGGGCGGCGGGAGCAGGACACCTGTCCTCAGAAAAAAGGGTGGGGCACACCGCGCGCGGGGCGTTGTAGGCGCCCACCATTTGCGGAAACGATAACAACGCTTTGAACTAAACCGCGCTGCCTGGGGAGGAGCCGAATTGGGTTCAAGCTTGCACGCCTTGTCGCTGCGAGGGTGGCGATGAACGCGCGTGAAACGTTGGCATTCGATCGCAGCGTAGTCATCGTCGGCTCGGCGAGCCTGCAGAACAAGCTGCTCGCGAAGCTGATCGACGAGCGCACCGGCTACCCCTGCGAAGTGCGCAGTGCCGAGCGGCTGAACGGCATCGGCTCGCGCGCGTTGACGCTCGCCCTGCTCGATGCGAGCGACCCCGGTGGTGTGCGCGCGCTCTGTGCCAGCGGGCTCCTGGCGAGCATTGCGCTCATCAACGCGGACCGCGGCCTCGCGCTCGAGGACTTCATCGCCTATCCGGGGGTGAAGGGCGTATTCGATGCCGACGTCGGCGAGGAGCAGCTCGCGAAGGGCATTCAAGCCATCTTCCAAGGGGAATACTGGCTCACGCGCAAGGTGCTGTGGGCGCACCTCGAACGCACGCGCAAGCTTCCCGAGCCGCTCGGCTCGCCGTCCGCCACGGTACTGACACGCAAGGAAATCGAGACGCTGCGGCTCCTCGCTACCGGCAACAGCACCGAGGGCATCGCCCATGCGCTGAACGTCAGCCCGCACACAGTCAAGACGCATATCTATAACGTGTTCCGCAAGATCCACGTCTCGAATCGTCTACAGGCTGCGCACTGGGCGGCGCGGCATTTCCTGCTCAGCGCGCCGCGCAGCTAGCCATGCGCCGCGTGCTCGCCCTATGTCTGCTCGCTACGGTGCAACTGTCCTTCGCCCAGGAAGACGTCGACGTCGGCATTCTGGAGGAAGGCAGGCTGGATGAGCGCGCGCTTACGAGCCTCGAGCAGGCGAGCGGCTTCATCGTCGATCGCACCATTACGCAATTCGGCGGCGAGTTCATGCGCGTCTTCTCGCAGACCTGGCGAGGGCTGCAGGGCACCCGGGAATTCGACATCACCATCATCGAGCGGCCGACCGCGCGCTACGGCAGCCTGGTGTGGATCGAATACAACAACCGGCCGGTCGCGCGCGCCTTCCTTTACGCCGGGCGCTCGACCGCCATCAAGCCGATAGCCATAGCCGCCGCCGAATACGTAGCCAACAAGCTTGCCGACGAGGCGCTCGCCAGCCAGCTCTTCGAGGACCCGGATCTAGCCAAGGGAGGCTTCTGAGATGGGCAAGTCGCTTTTCGTGCTGCTGTTCGCCTTTCCGGCCGCCCTCTGCGCCGGCCCGATCGTCTACACGCCGGTCAATCCCTCCTTCGGCGGCAATCCGCTGAACGGTCCGAATCTGCTCAACTCGGCGAATTCGCAGAACAAGTTCACCGACCCGAGCCTGCAATCGCTCTTCGGCCGCACGCCGCAGTCCGAGCTCGACCTCTTCAACCAGCGACTGCAGTCGCTGATTCTCGATCGCATCGCCAATTCCCTGTCGGGCAGCCTGTTCGATGCCAACGGCAACCTCAAGCCCGGCACGGTCGAGACCAGCAGCTTCGTCATCAGCATCGTGCAGCAGTCCAACGGCACGCTGCTTGTCACCACGGTCGACAAGACCACCGGCGCTTCGACCCAATTCGAGGTGTCGCAATGATTTCGCGCACCCTGGTACTCGCGTGCATGGCGCTCGCCGGCTGCGGCTCGACGCTGCGCACGAGCTATTGGAATCCGCCGCAACTTACGCCGGTCTCCGAAACGAGCCGCGACCTCATGCGCCTGCCGCTGGCCAAGGGCAAGATCGTCGCTTCGGTCTACGGCTTTCGCGACCAGACCGGGCAGTACAAGGCGGCCCCCGACAGCTCCTTTTCTACCGCCGTGACCCAGGGTGCCGGGTCGATGCTGGTGAAAGCGCTCGGCGATTCGGGCTGGTTTATCCCGGTCGAGCGCGAAGGGCTGCAGAACCTGTTGACCGAGCGGCGCATCGTACGCGCTCTTGGCACGCCGCCCGGCAGCAATCAGAAGCCGCCCGCCGACACGCTGGGTGGCCTGCTGCCGGCAAGCATCCTTTTGGAAGGCGGCATCGTCGCCTACGAGCAGGATGTGCGCACCGGGGGCCTCGGCGTGCGCTACTTCGGCATTGGCGCCTCCGACCAGTTCCGCACCGACCAAGTCACTGTCAATCTGCGCGCAGTAGACATCCGCACGGGCCGGATTCTTGTCAGTGTCTCCACCACCAAGACGGTGTATTCGTTAAAGGTCAGCGCGGACGTTTTCCGCTTCGTCAGTTTCAAGCGGCTGCTCGAAGCCGAGACCGGCTATACCACCAACGAGCCGGCGCAGCTGTGCGTGCGCGACGCGATCGAGGCCGCGGTGATCCATCTCATCATCCAGGGCGCGCGCGAGAGCCACTGGGCGTTCAAGAATCCGGCCGACTTGAATAGCCCGATCGTGCGCGCCTACGTCGACGCGCAGCGGGCCTATCTCACGCGGCAGGAGGTCGAGCAGCTCATGGATCGCACGCCGCTGCAGGAAGGAACCTCGAACTAATGCTTTTTTCCGAGATGGGCTTCACGCGCTCGGCGGATTGAGCATGCCACGGCGCTTTGCCAGCATGAACGCATAGCAGAACAAGGGGGTCGGCGTTGCCTGGGGAGGCGAGGTCTCGCAGCTTTGTCGTGTGGGGAGCGTTGGCGCTCGCGTGTCTTGCCGGCGAGGCGGCAGCCGACCCCGATCTCTACGTCGGCAGCGACCCTGACCTTTTCGTGCGCGGCTTCGAAGAACTCGGCGGCCAGCTGCCGCCGCCGAACGTCTTTGGCCTCAACCAGGCGACCGTCACCCAGGACGGTAGCAACAACAGCGCGACCGTCAAGCAGTACGGCGGCTACAACGACGTTCGCGCGAGCCAGACCGGCAACGGCAACATCGCCGCGCTGGTGCAGTTCGGCGTCTACAACACCATCAACCTCACGCAGGTCGGCAACGCCAACGAAGCACTGATCGGGCAAGCCGGCTCGAATAACACCGCCACGGTAACGCAGAACGGCATGAATAACCTGGCGGTCATCTTGCAACTCGGCAACGGACAGAACGTTTCAGTTACGCAGAACGGCAGCAATCAATTCGCGCGCGTGGTACAGCGCAATTAATCAGGGAGAACGCACATGAAACGTAAAATCAGCGCGATGGCAATCGCGCTAGCGCTCGGATACTACGGTCTGGCGTTGGCCGACGACAACTTGGCGAATGTGACCCAATCGGGCGGTGGCAACAGCGTTGCCGTGTCGCAGGACCCGTTCGGTGGCGGTGCCTCCGCAACCGTTTCGCAGGACGGGAATTCGAACTCCGCAAGCCTCACCCAGACGGGTGCTGGCCGCGACATGAGCGCCACCGTGTCAACGACCGGCAATTCCAACACGGCCGCAGTATTGCAGGATGGGACGATCAACGGCAGCGCGAGCGTGACGCAAGACGGCGACGGCAACAAGGCGACGATCAATCAGCAGCCCGGCGGCGGCGGTTTCTCAAACGCGGCCCAGGCGGCGATTACGCAGGAAGGCAATAGCAACACCGCGGCCATCCACCAGGTTGGCACTAACTGCTCCGGGTGCACCGCCGACGGCGCGAGCGCGACCATCAATCAGCTGAGTAGCGGGTTCACCAGCTTCAACAACGGCGCGACGATTAATCAAACGGGCCTCTCGTTGCGCTCGAATGCGACCATCAGGCAGGATTCCGGGAACAACAGCACTGCCGCGGTCAACCAGACCGGCGCCGACCAGAGTGCAACCATCAACCAGCAATTCATGCATCTAGCGAGCGCGCAGATTGACCAGAGCGGCCACAACCAAACGGCAACTATCAACCAGACCCTCGCCGTCAACTTCAGCAGCGCGTCGATCACGCAGGCCGACAGCAACAACAGCGCATCGATTACGCAAAACTTCAACTCCAATAACAATACTGCCAGCGTCAACCAGTCGGGCACCCTGCAAAGCGCGACGATTACGCAGCAGAACAACAACACCGGCACGAATGAATGGAACGACGCGACCATCGTGCAATCGGGCGGCTCGCACCTCGCGACCATCGATCAGGGGGGTGTCGGTACCTCCCCGAGCCACAACACGGTCCTCATAACGCAGAGCGGGTTCGCCAACACAGCCCACGCTACGCAAACTGGCGGCGCCGGCAACAGCATTACGATCACGCAGCACTAAGGAGGCTGACGCCGCGGCCGGGCGACGACCTCCGTGATGGCTTAATGCATGCGAAGAGAAGCTCTGCTAGCTCTCGCGTTCATGGCGTTGGGGCCAGCCCTGGCTGATCAACCCGCCTACCGGCTGCGCATCGACTCGAACGTCGAAGCGTCGCAGCTCATCGTGGTGCCAGTCGTCGCCGCGCCGGCGGGGCGCCGATTGCGCTACGAGATGGTCTCGAGCAAGCAGGGACCTGGCGGTAACTCGAACACCAGCCAAAGCGGCGGCGTGCTGATCGGCGCGGATGGCTCGGCGAAGCTCTCGACACTCAGGTTCGGCGTCGGTGCCGATGACCGTTATGTCATCACCGTCAGGGTATTTGACGGCGTGAACCTCGTCGCCGAGCAGTTGGTGCGGCACCCGCCGTAGGAAGAGCATAGCGAGGTAAACCTTGCCGCAAGTCCGTTCGTGGGGTTATGGGAATGCAGCATCTCAATTCGATCGGGCGTTATGGCAACTTCAATCACGAGAGGAGAGGGACATGAAAAGGCTTACCGCAATATCCGCTGCAATCGCCATCGCGTTCGGGGCGTCGACCCTAGCGCTGGCCGGCGACGACAACTTCGCATTGACATTCCAAAACGGCACCGGCAATGCCACGACCATCGATCAAACCGGCGCACACAATGCCAACCGGCTGCTGCAGTTCGGGGCGGACCCAGGAGGTATCTCGCCGGGCTGGCTGCTCAACCACGACACCGTTCATCAGGTCGGCAACAACAATACGGCTACCGTCACGCAAGCTGGCAATGGCAGCGCGGACATCACCGCGCAGATAAATCAGCAGGGCAACGCCAACATCGCAACCGTCAACATCGCCGGCACCGGCGTCTGGGGTTACATCACCACGGTCGGCAATAACTCCACGGCGACCATCAGCCAGGTTGCCGGCAACAACGCGGCCGCCTATATCTCGCAAGGCTTCAAGACCAACACCAGCAATGGCAACGTCGCGACGATCAACCAGGTCGGAACGAACGGCGAATGGAACAACAACAACTATGCCTCATTACCCGGCGGCGGCGGCGGCTTCATCTGGAACGACACCAACATCGCGCAGGACGGTGCCAACAATCAGGCGAACATCAATCAGCAGGGCAGCAGCAATTCGTCGGCCGACATCATCCAAATCGGCAGCGCTAACACCGGCTCGATCAGTCAGGTCGGTGTCACCCACAACAGCCTCGCCAGCATCGAGCAGTACGGCTCGGGCAACAACGCCTCGAGCTCTGCCTTCGGCGACGCGGATTCCTCGATCGTGCAGAACGGCTTGAACAACATCGCGACAACGACCCAGACCTTCACCGTCGGTCTGCCGAACGTGGCAGCAATCTTTCAAACGGGTAACGCCAACATGGCGGGTGTGACGCAGCAAGGCGGCGGCAATCGCGCCACGGTAAGACAGTAACGGCTGGAGAGCATTGGCCAAGCCTTATCCGCAGCCGTAGACCGGGCCGGAGGCAACCCCTCCGGCCTTTTTCTAATCCCTTCGTGCGACGCGTCGCTCATACCTTCGCCTGATTGAGCTTCCGGGCGCGTGCGCTCATCGTTCGGGGCGTAGGGTCCTGCAAACCAACGGGAGGGAACATGCAACAGCGGCACAGGCTATACCTCAGCGCCATCGCGTTCGCCTTGGCGATCCATTATGGCGGCGTCGGCACGGCGCTCGCCGGGAACAACGACGCGACGATCGACCAGACAGGAGGCGGCAACACTGCCACCATCGACCAGACGACGCATAACCCAGGCAATGCTCCGGGAGGCGCTACGGCCGACATTACGCAAAACGGCAACAACAACGCCGGCACCATCATTCAGGACAACGGCAGCGGCACGATCCCGATCCACGCCACGATCCATTCGACCGGGGACACGAACTCGGGGACGATCGTGCAGCGCGGCCTGGACAATGCGAGCGCGACCATCGACCAGACGGGGAATCTCAACACGGCGAGCATTACACAGGACTTTCCTAACCCCAATCCGTTGAACGTCTTTGCCGACGGCGACTCGGCGAGCATCTCGCAATCGGGCACCGCGAACAATGCGACGATCCATCAGATGGGCACGAGTTGCGGTCTGTGCAACGATCACACGAGCGCCTCGATCGACCAGCTGGGCACGTCGAATAGCGCGACCGTGAACCAGATCGGCTTCCCCACGATGCGCACAACCGCGACGGTCAGCCAGAACGGCACCCTGCTTGTCGCCACCGTCAATCAGAGCGGCAATGACAACACGGCCACCGTGACGCAGACGAGCGCATCCAACCACGCGCTGGTCACGCAGAACGCATCGAACAGCACGGCGACCGTCACACAGGGCGGGGCCATCGGCCAGAGCAACGCGACGGTCAACCAGAGCGGCACTTGGAACGAGGCCACCATCCTGCAGCCCGCCTCGTTGAACGACGCCATCATCGTGCAAACCGGCCTTGGCACCGCGGCATTGCCCAACGTAGCGTCCATCAGCCAGGCTAGCCGCCTGAACACCGCGTCGATCACGCAGTCGGGTGGCGGTGGGAATCACGCGACGATCCGCCAGTAGCCCCTCAGCGTTCCCCTCGAGGCCGGAAGCTCTCAGCTTCCGGCCTTTTTTTCGCCGACCCCGCACCCAAAAGGGCGGCATGACAGGAGTCACAGCAAAAAAGGTACGCGGCGACCGCGCGCGAGGTTGCGCTCGCGCTCACCATTAGCCGCAAGAACCGTAGCTGGGGAGCCGTGTTGCCCGGGCGCCGTGAACCACGTTTCGAAAGCGACCTTGCCGTCGAGCTCGAGGGCGGCAGCGCGCGCGCGCGCAACGTCAGTGCCTCCGGCATCTACCTGGAGACCAACGTA
>DASREB010000138.1:0-8588 GCA_035652275.1 Burkholderiales bacterium | reverse complement strand
TTGATCTGCACGCGCACGCCGGAGCGCACGTTGGGCCAGTAGTCCCAGATGGCGCGGTGCTGGGCGCAGCGGTTGTCCCAGAACGCGATCGAGTGCTCGCGCCAGTGGAAACGCATCTGCCACTCCGGGTTCTCGATGTGCTGGAAGAGGAAGCCGAGGATGGCGTCGCTTTCTTCGCGCGGGATCCCGTCGATGTGCGTGGTCTGGCCGCGGTTCACGTAGAGGAGCTTCTTCCCAGTCCAGGGATGTACGGCGATCACCGGATGCGAGCTGATCGGATACACGGTCTTCGTGCCTTTGTCGAAGAGCTTGGCGCCATCGTGCGTGGCGTTGAGCCCGGTGAGGAACGTCTTCATCCGCTCGGAGAGCGCGTCGTACGCCGCGTACATGCTGGCGAAAAGCGTGTCGCCGCCGCCATCGGGCGGGATGATGGTCTGATGCAGGACGCTCGCCATCGGTGGGACCGCCGCGCATGACTGGTCCGTATGCCAGACCTCGCCGGAGACGCGCTTCGAATTGCGATCGAAGTGCTGCACCCGCGCTTCGGGATAGTTTGGATCGGGCTTCGACGCCGTGCCTTCGCCGCCGACATGGATGTGCAGCTCGCCGAAGTACTGCGCAAAGCGCCGATGCGCCGCGAGGTCGATCGGCTGGTCGCGGAAAAAAAGCACGCAATGCTTGCCGAGCGCGTCCTTGAGCGCGCTCACCTGCTCCGCCGTGAGCGGCCGCGTGAGATCGATATTCCCGATCTCGGCGCCGACGCACGGCGAGAGCGGCGTGATAGTGAGCGGAGCCGGCGCGCCCATCCTATTTGCGGGCGCTCTCGGTGACCAGCTCGGACGTGCCGGCGAGATGATGGTGCGCGCCATGCCGGTTTGCCAGCGCTTGCCGGCCGAGGGAGCCGACGACCATGCCGACGGCGCCGGCAAGCAGGCCGGCGAGCTGCGCCGGAAACGCCTTGCCGGCGGGCGTGCCGAGGAAGAAAAGCCAGGTGGCGAGGCCAAGCACGATCGAAAACACGGCGCCTTGTGTCGTCGCACGCTTCCAGTAGAGGCCGGCCACCAGCGGCCAGAATGCGCCAACGAGCGGCAAAGTGTAGGAGCTCGAGACGAGATCGTAGATCGGCGTGCCCAGTGAATGGATGGCGTAGGAGCAGACCAGGGCCGCAAACCCAAGCACCGTTAACCGCATGGTGAGCAGCTCCTGGCGGTCGCTCAAACGCGGCTTGAACTGGCGCCAGATGCTCTCGACGAACGTCACCGACGGCGCGAGCAAGGTGGCGGAGGCAACCGATTTGAGGGCCGAGAGCAGCGCGCCGAAGAACAGCACCTGCATGACGAACGGCATGTGTTCCATGACGAGCGTCGGCAGGATCTTCTGCGGATCGTCCTTCAAGAGCGCGGTGGCCTGCTCGGGCATGATCAGCATGGCGCTCGCGACGATGAACATCGGCACGAAGGCGAATGCCAGATAGCAAAGGCCGCCAATCACCGGGCCGCGCGTCGCCGCCTGGATGTCCTTCGCCGACATCACGCGCTGAAACACGTCCTGCTGCGGGATCGAGCCGAGCATCACGGTAACGGCGGCGCCGAGGAAGAATGCGACGCCTTCGAAGGTCGGCGGCGGGAAGAACTGGAGCAGGTCGCGGCTGTTGACCAGCGCAACGACCTTCTCTGCGCCCCCGGCCTGATCGGCCGCAAACACGGCGATCACCGCCAGCCCGACGACGAGGACGATCATCTGCACGAAATCGGTTACTGCGACCGACCACATGCCGCCGAAGAGCGTATAGGCAAGGATCGAGATGGTGCCGAGGATCATGCCGAGCGAAATGGAGATGCTGTCGCCCGACAGCAGGTTGAACATGATGCCAAGGGCGGTGACCTGCGCGGAGACCCAGCCGATGTAGCTCAAGATGATGACGATGGAGCAGGCGATCTCGACGCCACGACCGAAGCGCTCGCGGTAGTAGTCGCTGATCGTGAGGAGCGTCATGCGGTAGAGCTTGCCCGCGAAGAAGAGTCCCACCAGCACGAGGCACATGCTCGAGCCAAAGGGGTCTTCGACCACGCTCTTCAGGCCGCCGTCGACGAATTTCGCCGGGATGCCGAGGACGGTCTCGGAACCGAACCACGTCGCGAACGTCGTGGTGACGATCATGATGAGCGGCAGATGTCGCCCGGCGACCGCGAAATCGGCGGTCGTGCGCACCCGCTTGGCGGCCCACAGTCCAAGCGCGATCGTGCCCAGCAGGTAAACAATGACGAAGGCGAACAGCATGCCTCAGCCGCCCTTCACTTGCGGACGGCGCCTGCCATCAGCTCGGACGCCATCAGCTCGGGTGCGATGCCTTCCGCCTCACCTGCTTCGTAGTTCAGCTCGATCTTGATGCCATTCGGGTCGAAGAAGAAAACCTGGAACAGCGCCTGGCCGTTGGCGCGGCGCTGGCTGAACGGCACGCGCTCGCGCTTGAGATGCTCGAGCATCGAGCGCAGCCCGGTGGCGCGAAAGGCGATGTGGTCGATGGCGCCGGTACCGTGCGCGCTCGCCTGCGAAGTGCGGCCGAGGTACTTCTTTTGGATCTCGCCGGCTTGCTTGGCGCTCGGTCCGATGTGCACCACATCGACATCGCCGATATACATCCAGTGCACCGGAAAGCCGAAATCGGGATGCGGACCGGACCTCATGCCGAGCACGCGCGCGTACCAGTCGCGCGTCGCGTCGATGTCGTCGGCGGCGACCAGGAAGTGCTCAATGTGCGACACAGGCATGCCCTAATATATACCGCGAGGAGGAGTCCTATGTACGTGGCGGACGCAAAGCGGCTCACCGCCGCCGGCGCGAAGAAGATCATGGCGACGGCGCTGGCGCATGCGCAGGAAGCCGGCATCGCCGTGACGATTGCGATCGTCGATGGCGGCGGGCATCTCGTGCTCCTCGAGCGCATGGATGGCGGGCGCTTTCACACGGTGCATTCCGCCACCACCAAGGCGGTATGCGCTGCCTCGACGCGCCGCGCGACCGGTGCGAAAGGCGCGCAGGGCCAGGCGCTGGATGTCGCGCATGCGCTTGGTCTTGCGCTCGCCGCGGGCGCCGAGCGCTGGACGCCGATGGAAGGCGGCTGCCCGATCATGATCGGCAACGATTGCGTCGGCGCGGTCGGCGTGGCGGGCGGCGACTGGGCGTTCGATGAGCGCGTCGCGCGGGAAGCGGCGGAATCGCTCAAGTGAAGGTCGCGTGCCTCGGCATGGGCTGGTGGTCGGATGTGCTGGCCGATGCGATCCAGCGCTCGGGGAAACTCACGATTGCCGCCTGCTACACGCGCTCCGAGGCGAAGCGGCAGAAGTTCGCCGCCAAGTACGGCTGCCGCGCGGCGCACAGCTACGACGAGATGCTCGGCGATCGCACGATCGAGGCGATCATCAACACCACGCCCAACTCGGTGCATCGCGAGACCACCATCGCCGCCGCGCGCGCGGGCAAGCATGTGTTTCTCGACAAGCCGATCGCCAACACCATTGCCGATGCACGCGCGCTCACCGAGGCGTGCCGGCGCGCGAAAGTGGTGCTCGCGCTCGGCTACCAGCGACGGCGCGAATCGCATTTTCGTTGGGTGAAACAGCACCTGGCCGAATTCGGCCGCCTGGTGAACGCGGAAGCGAACATCAGCCGCGACCGGCTTGGCAAGATCGATCCGAGCTCGTGGCGCTACAGCGCCGAAGGCATGCCAGGCGGCGTGATGCTGCAGATCGGCATTCACTACACCGATGTGCTGGAGTACCTGCTCGGACCGGTAAAGACGGTGCGCGGTGAGTTCGTGCGGCTCGTGCTCCCCGGCGACAACCCGGATGTCGCGAGCCTGATCCTCGAGCACGAGAATGGGGCGCTCTCGACGCTGAATGCGAGCTACGCCTCGGCCTCGGAGTACTACCTGCTGAACGTCTACGGCAAGGAGCGCACCGCCTATTACGACATGCACCACGGCTTGCGCATCCTGCGTCGGGGCGACACGAAAGCCGAACCGGTGCCGAGCGCAGCGAATGACACCATCGTCGAGGAGCTGGAGGAATTCGTGCGCGCGGTGCGCGGTGAAGTTGAGCCCGAGATGGACGGCGAGAAGAGCACCGCCTCGCTCGCAGTGATACTGGCCGGCATCAAATCGGCGCGCGAAGGCCGGCGTGTCGCCGTCGCCGAAATAATGGGGTCAGATCAACATTTGCGGACGGAAAGCTAAGTTGCTGCGCTTGTCTCGAAATGTTGCTCTGACCCCATTTATTGCCGTGCTGGTGGTGGCCGCCGCGTGGGCGCAGGACGCGCCGTACCCGCAGCGCGCGCCGCTCGAGATCACGGTGCTGTTTCCCGCGGGCAGCTCGGCCGACGTGACGGCGCGGCTCCTGGCCGATGGCATGGCGAAGGAGCTCGGGCAACGCGTTCTGGTGGCAAACCGTCCCGGCGCCGGCGGCGCGATCGGCTACAAGCACGTTGCGAGTCAGAAACCGGATGGTTACTCGCTCGTCTGGAATTCGAACTCCATCTCGACGACGTATCACTCCGGGCAGCTCGCATTCGACTACCGGGCGTTCGATGCGGTAGCGCGCGTGCTGGTCGAGTCGCCGGTCGTCGCGGTGCGCGCCGATGCGCGCTGGAAGAATCTCGGCGAGCTCATCGCCGATGCCAGGTCGCGGCCGAAAGCGATCAGCGTCGGCCACTCCGGCATCGGCAGCCACACGCATCTCTGTCTGGTGGCGCTCTTCCAGGCGGCGGGCGCGGAAGTGACCGAAGTGCCGTTCGCCGCCGCCCAGGTCGTGCCGAGCCTCGTCGGCGGCCACGTCGACGCGCTGGTGCAACTTCCGGCGGCGCTCGCCGGGCCGGTGAGGCAAGGCCAGCTGCGGCTGATCGCCGCGCTCATCCCGAAGCGCGATCCGGCGCTCACGGAGGTCCCTACGGCGCGCGAGCAAGGCGTCGATGTGGCGCTCGAGGCGTGGCGCGGCATCGCCGTGCCGCACGGCACGCCGCCGGCGGTGATTGCACAACTGGAGACGGCTATCCGCGCAACTGTGGCGGCGAGCGATTTTCAGCAGGCGAGCGAGAGGCTGGGGGTGCGACCGGCGTTCATGCCTGCCGCAGAATTCGGCGCGCTGATTGCGCGCGAGGACGCGGCAATCGCGTCATTGATGACGACGATCGGAATGAAGAAGTAACCCAGCTTCTTTTCTTGCTAAACGCTTTCGCGGGAACGACGAGTCCTACTGAGGCGGGGAAGCGGGCACCGCATCTTCCGGCTTGCGCGTGCCGCCGGCGGCGGCGTTATCGTCCTTCTTGCCCTTATCGTCGTCCTTGCGCTTGTTCTCGACGATGGTCGGCGGCCGCGGCACGCCGGCCTTGGCTTCCTGGGCCGACTGCTTGGCCGATTTGGTGGCCTCCGCGATCAGCGCGGCGCACGGGCTGTCCTTGTCCTTGCCTTCCTTCATCAGCGGCAGCACGGCGAGCAGCGGGTTGATGATGCCCATCGCGAGCGCGCCGATGCTCTTGGTGCCCAAGCGCTTCCAGTCGGGGGCGACTTTCGGCGCGCTGAAGGTGCCGCGGATGTAGAGCGGCGAGTTGAGCGAGGCGATGCTCTTGTCCTTGGGATGCGGATTGAGCGTCAGATCCATGCTCTCGTTCTTGAGATTCACGCTCCCGGTGCCCTCCACGTTCACCACCTGGGTGTCGAACACGAAGGCGTTGGTGTTCATGACACCGTTCTTCACACTGAAGTCGGCGATGGCGCAGCGGATGTCGACCGGCTGATCGCCTTGCAGCTTGACGCGCGCCGCGCCCCACACGTCCATCGCGACGAGCTCCATCATGAAACGGCTGATCCTGCCGCCGTCGAGATAGATGCCGACCTTGCCGTTGGAGGTGCCCAGCATGTCGGCAACGGAGTCGCCGCTGCCCGCGAGCTGGATCAGGCCGTTGATATCGCCGATTGACGCTTCGCTTTCCTTGATGGTCGGCATCAGCTTCGGCAGCGAGAGCTCACGCACGCGCAGGTCGGTGGTTGCCGCGATCGGATCTTTCTGACCGTCGAGTTTCACCGTGCCGGCGATGCGGCCGCCGGCCAGGCCGAACTCGAGCGGTGCGAGCGACAGCACCTTGTCCTTCATCTGGATGTGCGTGTCGAGGCCCTCGAGCGGCAGCTGCTTCGGCCGCCGGATGCTGCCCGCCTTGATACGCACGTCGGCGTCGATCGAGTCCCAGCGGTCGGAATCGAACGGCGTGTCGGGCAGCACGCGCTCGCGCGGCTGGTCGGTGCCCACCAGCGCGCCGAGGTCGGCGAGATCGAGCACCTTCGAGTCGAGGTCGCCGTGCATGAAGGCGCGCTTGCCGCCGAGATCGAACTGCAGCGTGCCGGCAAGATCGCTCTCGCCGACCTTGCCGGTGAATTTCTCGTAGCGGATCATGTTGTCGCCCTTCACCAGGCGTCCGCGCGTGGTGTACGGGGTGGTCTCGGGGAACGCGATGCCGATCACGTCGTAGAGCTCCGACATCGTTTTGCCGCGCACCTCGATCGCGAGATCGAGCGCCGACAGCTGCGCGACGTTGGTGAGCGTGCCTTTCGCCTTCAGCTCGGTGCCGCCCACCTTCGCCGTAGCGTCGATCGGATACGCATCATTCGTATCCTTCAGCGCCAGCACCTGGCCGCCGCGGCCTTCCGCGGCCGCCGGCAGATCGTGGTAGATGCCCTTCGCCTGGAAAGCGACGCCTTGCGCCTCGGTGCTAAGCCCGACATCGAGATTGATGTCGCGCTGCGTATCGAGATAATGCAGCTCGCCGTGATCGAGCGTCAGCGCGTGGATCGCGATGCGCGAACCGCCTTCCTTTTGCTGCTGGTTGTCGAGCACCCAGTTCTTGCGCCCGTCCTCGTCGAGCTCCAGATTTACAACGGGGCGCTGAAGATGCACTTCAGGAAGCACGACGCGACCGATGAGAAGCGGCGCGAGCTCCACGCTCACTTCAACCGCGTCGGCCTGGAACATCAGCCTTTCCGTGGCCCAGTCGGGATTGGCGAAGCTGACGCGTTCGGCGCGAAAGCGCGGGTGGACCCAGCTCCAGACGGCCTTCAGATTGCCGTCGATGCGCAGCTCACGTCCGGTGGAGTTGCTGACTGCGCGAGTGATTGGTCCTTTCAGCGTATGCAGCCCGAAGGCGACAAACAGGGCGAGCGCGATGAGCAGTATCAGGAAAATGCCACCTGCCCACTTCAGTACGCGCATGTCGGTCCGATCGCCTATACGGAGGCTCTGTTCCCCTCCTGCAATTTAGAGACCCACTGTTGACACCATTCGATGGCGGTTTCCTCGGGCAGTACGCCGCTCGAAGCGTCGTGCTTATGGCGCTCGCCGATGCGCTTCGCACCTAGCTCGGTAAGAATGTCGTCGAAGCGTTTGCCGCCATGGTTAAAAGTTTCGGCATAGGTGCGATCGCCGAGGCCGAACACGCCATAGCGCACCCGGCCCAGATCGGGACGCCTGCTCTGCAGGTCTTCGTACAGCGCCCTGGCATTGTCGGGCACGTCGCCCTGGCCGTAGGTCGAGGTGCAGATGATGAACACGCCCTCGCGCTGGAATACGCTGCTGTCGAGGCCGTCCATCAGGATTGCCTCGACCTGCGTCTCGCCGTCGTCCAGCGCCAGCTCCATCTCCTGCGCGCAGAGCTGCGCCGTGCCGGTCATCGTGCCGACGAGGATGGTGATGCGCATTGACTTGAAAATATAGTGCAGCATAGAATGCCGGTCAAGCACTATAGTTCATGCGCCTACTCCCCTCGTTCCTCCCCTCGTGAACGCTCCTCTCAGTCTGCAGCAACAGGAAGACGCCTACCTCGCCCGTCTCGGCGAGCGGGTGCGCGCCTGGCGCACCGAGCACGGCATGAGTCGCAAGACCTTGGCCGTCGCTTCCGGCGTCTCGGAGCGCTACCTGGCGCAGCTCGAAGCGGGCCAGGGCAATATTTCGGTGCTGCTCCTGCGCAAGATCGCGCGCGCCATGGGCGTCGCCGTGGAGCGACTCGTCCGGGAGGAGGACGGCGTCGAGAAGCCGATCGCGCTCATCGGGCTGCGCGGCGCCGGCAAGTCGACGCTCGGCGCTAAATTGGCGGCATCGATGAGCCTTCCCTTCGTCGAGCTCGACCGAGAAGTGGAGAAAGAAGCCGGCGCACCGCTCACCGAGGTGTTCGCGATGTACGGGCAGGACGCCTTCCGGCGCTTCGAGCGCCGGGCGCTCGAGCGCGTGCTCGCCGAGCAGCCGCGCGCGGTGATCGCCACTGGCGGCAGCCTCGTCACCGATCCGGGCACCTACGATCTTCTGCTCGAGCGCTGCCGCTGCATCTGGCTGCGGGCAAGCGCGCAGGAGCACATGGCGCGCGTGCTCGCGCAAGGCGATACGCGACCGTTCAAAGGACGCTCTGCCGCGCTGGATGAAATTCGCAAGCTGCTCGCCGATCGCGAGCGGCTCTATGGCCGCGCCGGCACCGTGGTCGATACCTCCGGCAAGAGCGTGCGCCAGGCGCTCGCCGAACTGAAAAAGGCCGTCGCATGATCAACTTCGAAA
>DASREB010000137.1:0-53621 GCA_035652275.1 Burkholderiales bacterium | reverse complement strand
ACGAGCGCCACGCCGCGGTTCCAGGCGAGGAATGCCAGCACTGACGCCGCCACCGCAATGTAGAGCACCGCAGCGACCTCCGCAGGGCTCGGCAAGCGCCACGCGCCGCGCGCTGTGTCGGCGAGGTAAAGCGGGAGCAGTAGGGTGACGCCGATCGCTGCGATCGAGAACGCGAGCGCCGTCCCTCTGAGCTCGGCCGGCAAGCGCTTGAGCAGCACGGAGTAAAGACCCCACATCGGCATGGCGATGAGGATCCAAAGATCGCCCGAGTGGAGTTCGAGCTGCGTCAGGCGCCGCAACTCGCCCTGGCAGACGATGATCACCACGCCGGCAAAAGAGATCACCATGCCCGCGATTTGGCGCAGCGAGGCATGCTCGCGCTCGAGGATCCACGAGCACGCCAGCATGAAAAGCGGCCCGGCCGCGTTGATCAGCACCGCGTTGATGGCGGTGGTGCTGCGCAGGCCGAGATAGACAAGCGTCTGGAAGCCGACGACGCCCAGCAACGCGAGCAGGACAAGAAGCCGCGCATGGCGGCGGATGACGGCGCGGGCGCGCACCGCCTCGGCGAGGCCGAATGGCGCCATCACGAGCGCCGCGACGAGCCAGCGCCAGAAATTCAGCGCGATCGGGTCGAACGCATCGCGCACCGCGCGACCAATCACCCAGTTGCCCGACCACAACAGGTTCGAGAGCACGAGCAGCGCGAAGGCAGCAAGGCGGCGGCTTTGCATCAGAACTCCGCGCGCACCACGTCCCACGGCACGCAAACGCGGCCGTCGGCGCCGCGCTCGATGAGCTCGATTTTCCTGAGCGCGATCACATCGGTGTGCACGTTCTTGTAGTCGCGCTCGAGGCGCTTCGCCAGCTCGTAAATGGACAGCGGCCCGGCGTCGCGCAGCCGCTCGAGAAGCTGCCAGCGCGCCGGCGTCAGCGTGCGCAGCAAGAGCGGCAAGTCTGCCATGGAGAGCACATAGAGCGGCTTTGTGCGGCGTGCTTCGGTACGCCGGTTCCACGCCGCCTCGAAGCGGTCGAGCGCGTCGCGCGCGTCGCCAATGCGGAGCTCGAGCAGCCTAGCCAAGCTTGCCACCGAGCGCTTCGACGTCGCGCTCGAAGTCGTAGCGCAACTGCTCGACCGAGCGCAGCTCGTAGGATTGCACGCGGCCGCGCACGCGGCGTTTGCCGTTCTCGTATACCACCACGTCACCATAGCTCAGGCGATAGGTGCGGTCCTCGCCGAATTCGACGCGCACGATGGCATCTGGCAGCAGCACGGTCTCGCGCAGGAGCGGCATATATGGCTTATAGCACCATAACCGATGTGCTGTAAAATCATGCCGTGAAGGACTTCTTCAACCCGTACGCGCACGGGTTTGTACGGCTGGCTGTCGCCACGCCGCTCGTGCGGGTCGGGGATCCCGAGTACAACCTCAAGGCGACGCTCGAGCTGATGCAGCGCGCCGCGCAGGAAAAGGTGCTGCTCGCGGTATTCCCGGAGCTTGGCCTGTCTGCGTACAGCTGCGAAGACCTGTTTCATCAGAAGGCGCTCATCGATGCAGCCGAGGATGCGCTCGCGGCGCTCCTCGCGCGTACCGGCAACCTGCGCCTTGCCGCGCTGGTCGGCTTGCCGGTGGCGCGCGAAGGACGGCTTTACAACTGCGCCGCGCTGATATCCCGAGGGCGGCTGCTCGGCGTCGTACCCAAGACTTATCTGCCCAATTACCGCGAGTTCTACGAAGGGCGGCAGTTCACGCCGGGCGATGCGACGGCGATGCGCGAGATCCACCTCGCCGGTGAAACCGCGCCCTTCGGAACGGACTTGCTCTTCCGGCATGCGGAGCAGCGCGACTTCGTGCTGCACATCGAGATCTGCGAGGACCTGTGGGTGCCGGCACCGCCTTCCTCTTATGCCTCGCTCGCCGGGGCGACGGTGATCGCGAACCTGTCGGCGTCCAACATCGTGATCGGCAAGGAAGGCTATCGCCACCAGCTAGTCGCTAACCAGTCGGCGCGTTGCCTTGCCGCTTATCTCTATAGCGCTGCCGGCCAGGGCGAATCAACCACCGACCTGGCATGGGACGGTCATGCGCTGATCTATGAGAACGGCACGCTGCTCGGCGAGTCGAAGCGCTTCGCGCCGGAGCCGCAGCTCGCGTACGCCGACGTCGACCTGGGGCGGCTGCAGGCCGATCGCATGCGGCAGAACACGTTCGGCGCAACGGCACTGCGGCACCGTGCCGACGTTGAGCGGTTTCGCAACATCGAATTCTCGCTGCCGCTGCCCGGCGGCCGAATACCGCTCGCCCGACGCGTGGAGAAGTATCCCTACGTGCCGAGCGACACGGCGAATCGCGACCTGCGCTGCGAGGAGGTCTATCGCATCCAGGTAGCGGGGCTGGTAACGCGCATGCGGGCAACCGGCACCAAGAAACTCGTCATCGGCGTTTCCGGCGGCCTCGACTCGACGCAGGCGCTGATCGTATGCGCGCGCGCGATGGACGAGCTAAAGCTGCCGCGACGGAACATCCTGGCTTTCACCATGCCCGGCTTCGCGACGAGCACCCGAACGAAGAACCAGGCGTGGCAGCTGATGCGCGCGGTCGGCGCCACGGCCGAGGAGATCGACATCCGTCCGGCGTGCCTGCAGATGCTGAAGGACATCGGACATCCGTACGCCAAGGGCAAGAAGGTGTACGACATCGCCTTTGAAAACGTGCAGGCGGGCGAGCGCACGAGCCATCTCTTTCGACTGGCAAACCAGAACGGCGGCTTCGTTGTCGGCACCGGCGACCTCTCGGAGCTCGCGCTCGGCTGGGCGACCTACGGGGTCGGCGACCATATGTCGCACTACAACGTAAACGCCAGCGTGCCGAAAACGCTGATCCAGTACCTCATCGCCTGGATTGCCGAGTCGAAGGAGTTCGGCGCCGAGGTGCAGCGCGCACTGCGGCGCGTGCTCGAGACGGACATCAGTCCGGAGCTGGTCCCGGGCAAGCAGAAAACGGAAAGCACGGTCGGTCCCTACGAGCTCCAGGACTTTCATCTGTACTACACGCTGCGGTTCGGCTATGCGCCGGCCAAGGTCGCGTACTTGGCGTGGAATGCCTGGCGCGACAAATACAAGCTCATCGAGATCCGTAAATGGCTCGCCGTCTTTCTGCGGCGCTTCTTCCAGACCAGTCAATACAAGCGAAGCGCAATCCCCAACGCGCCCAAAGTCGGCTCCGGCGGCTCGCTTTCGCCGCGCGGCGACTGGCGCGCGCCCTCGGACGGCAATGCGGAGGCATGGCTGCGGAACCTGTCGCAGGTTCCGCTCAAGTAGTCAGCGGGCGATGCGGGTGTTGGCGAGGGCGAGACGCTCGGAGACATTGCGCACGAGCGCGCGCGTGAGTTGCAGTTGTGCGCCGAGGCTCATCTTATCGAGCGAAGCGGGCTCGAATTCCGCGAGCAGGCAGTCGGTGTGCGATTCCACGCTCGCATGGCGCGCTTCGCCGCCCGCGATGTATGCCATCTCGCCGAAGAACTCCCCCGCGCCAATCATGTTGAGCAGGCGCCCGGCGCGCGTCACCTTGGCTTCTCCGCGCGCCAGGAAGAAAAAGCTCGTGCCGCGCTCTTTCTCGCGCACTACCGCCCGGTTCTTCGAAAGGCGGCGCCATTTACCGGCGCGCGCGAGCTCCCAGATCTCGGCGTCGGAAAGCAGCGCGAGCATCGGCACACTCTTCAACACCACGTATTTCTCGCTGTCGGGAATAGCGCCCTCGGGCAGCACCGACTGGCCGACCTTGGAAAGCTCGAGGGCGAACTCGTTCCACGACGGATAGCGCTGCGACGGTGTTTTCATCAGCACCCGCAGGACCACGGGATCGAGCTCCTTCGGCAGGTCGGCGCGTGCTTCGGAGGGCGGCATGGGCGGCAGCTTGACAATCTTGTCCATCAACGCGTCCAGGTTCTCCGCCATGAAGGGCTTGCGACCAGTGAGCAGCTCGAAGAGCACCACGCCGAGCGAATACATGTCGCTGTGGAAGGTGAGTTCCTTGCCCTGGATCTGCTCGGGTGACATGTAGTAGGGCGAGCCCATCTGCGCGGTCTGCACGACCTGGCTCTTCTTGAGGATGGCGGCGCCGAAGTCGGCGATCTTCACGTCGGTGCCCAAGCCGATCATGATGTTGGCGGGCTTGAGATCCCGATGCACGATGCCTTCGCGCGCCGCATAGTCGAGCGCGCCGCAGCACTTGAAGCCGATCTGCAGCACATCAGCAATCGGCAGCAGCTTGTCCGATGACGTGTGCGCGGAGAGATCGCCGCCGGTGACCAGCTCCATCGCGATGTGACCGGAGTCCTCGCCGACCACCGCATCGAGGATGGCGACGATGTGAGGGTGGCGCAATTTCCCGGCGAGCGAGGCCTCGTTCAAGAGCTGCGCGCGGTAGACCGTGCCGAACTCCGGATCACGGAACACTTCCGGCTCGATGGTCTTCAGCGCGACTTCCCTGCCGGTAAAGGTGTCCCGGGCGAGATAGACGGTGCCGGTCGCACCCTTGCCGAGCAGCTTCTGGATGTCGTATTTGCCGACCTGAAGGCTGAGATCGACGCTAGACGCCGCTTTATTGTTCATATTGATTGGGCCTGGAAGCTTTACGCGACTGTACCGGAAACCGCGATACGAGGACGCGGCACCACGGCGCAGAACCAACCACTGATGGCGCTCCAGCCGCTGCGACCAGTTTCAGCCTGGCCGCAGCGGCGAGCGCCTCCCGTCCCCTTGGGTTATTTCAGTGCAGCGTGCGCGCGAAAGTCCGGCCGCGCAGGAAGTCGTATGCCTGCGGCTGGTCTTTCACGAGGTCCGAGATCGCGAGCGTGATCTCGTCGTAGATTTCGTCGTACTGCGATTCGAGCTTGGGAAAGACACCGATTTCGGTGACGAAAAGGTCGGCGTCCGGAATGCGGGTCTGGTCGAGGTCGCGCGGCAGCATGGCGCGGTCCTGGACCGAAAAGCCGGTGAGCGTCGGGCAGCGCGCAAAGAGCGCGCGGATCTTGGCGTCGACGTCGGCTTCAAGGCGGACGAGGAGGCTGTCGGGCAGGCCAGGCTTGAATTCGAGGGTTTTCATCTGTAGCGCCTTCACGCAGTGCTGTGTCACTGCGCATACTACAGAAGCCATGAGAAAACGCGACATCGGGATATTCCCGAGCGCAACTACAGGCTGCGCCCGAGCAGTGCAATTGCTACACGAATGTTAAACAGCTAGTGCAGCGTACGAGCGAATGTGCGGCCGCGCAGAAGCTCGGTCGCGTCGGGCTGTTCCTCGAGGAATTCAGCCAGAGTACGGGCGATGTCCTGAAAGATCTCGCCGTACTGCTCGGCCGAGAGGCGCGGCGTGATGCCCACGTCAGAAACGAAAAGCTCGTCGTTTTCGGTGCGCACCGCGAAGCCACAGAGTTCGGGGCAGCGCGCGAAGAGTGAGTCAACCTGCTGCTCGAGCTGCGAGCGCGGTTTCATGGCTCTACCGTAGCCCCGGGACGTTGCGCCACAGGTTCGCGCCCCGAGGCCCGACCGGCTTAGGCCCATTCCTGACGCTGCTGTCGTGGTTGCGCGACATGGCTCCACGCTAAGGCGCGCCAACCTACGGGTCACTTACGGATTGACGATTTCTCGCTTATCTTTACCAACGTTACCAACGTTTTCGCGATGGGAGCCGAGTCGCCAGATGTCCAAATTCTTGATAACGCCGCACTTCCGCCTGCACGAGTGGGTGGCGGAGGAAAAAGGCTATTTCAGCGCCGAAGGGCTCGACTACGAGTTTCGCGAAGCCTTCAAGGGGCAGGACCTCGCAAAGGCGCATGCGACGCGGAACAAAGTCGGCGCCTACCAGAACATCGAAGCCGGGCGCGAGAGCAACGTGAGTTGCGCCTGCCACTGGACAGTGAACGTCGCGGCGTCGAAGGGGCACGCCAAGATGTACGCCGACGCCTACTCGGTGTCGCCGTCGGCGGTGTTCGTGCCGCCTGAGTCGCCCATCAAGACGCCGGAGGACCTGCGCGGCGTGCCGATTTCGGTCGGGCACCAGTCGGGCAGCCATTATTCGACGATCCAGGCGCTCGAGCAGTACATGCCGCTCTCGGACATCAAGCTGTCCTTCGCCGACGGCATTCTCTTTTCGCGCATGGAGAAGGTCTACGACCGCAAGGTGCCGGCGGCCGCTGTGTTCTCGGGTCCGTACTACTTCCTCGAGCAGATGGGCTTCCGCAAGGTGATCGATACGACGTTCATGATGGCGTCGATGCTCAACAATGACCCCGATCCAGATGATGTGAAGAAGTATTTCCGCGCACTGCGCCGCGCGCAGCGGGACATCGATCTGCGGCCCGAGCTCTACACGCACTACTACAAGAAGGAGTTCCCCACGCGCTTCGCGCCGATGATCGACACCCGGCGCTGGGGTCCGGGCGAGCGCATCGTCTTCGAGCCCTACACCAAGGAAGTATTCGAGGAGTCGTTCCGCTGGATCCGCGAGCGCCAAATCTTCGATGGTCAGGACATGGGCGCCGGTCGATACGAAGATGCCTGTGTGTCCTTGGCCGAAGGGGTAGAGCGGCTCTCCGCGTAACGGCCAGCGCGCAATTGCATCGGCCGTCGGACGTGGCGCCGCCGCGCTCGCGTGACTCCAGGATCAGCCGAGGTTGAAGAATTCGCGCCGGCTTTTCATCGCCCGCAGCCGCGATACAAGCAGCTCAAAGTCCGCTTCGCGCTCGACGAAGTTGAGGTTCTCCGAGTTGACGATCAGCACGGGTGCGCCGTTGTAGTGATAAAAGAAGCGCGCGTAGCTCTCGACGAGGAGCGCGAGGTACTCCTCGCTCACCGGGCGCTCGTAGCCGCGCGCCCGCCGGCGCACGCGCTCGACGAGGGTTGCCGGTTGTGCCTGGAGGTAGACGACCAGATCGGGCGCGGGCGAGCGCGGCCGCAGCGCCTCGTAGATCTTCTGGTAGAGCGCGAGTTCGTCGGCGGACAGCGTGATGCGGGCGAAAAGCGGATCCTTGTCGAGCAGGAAATCGGCGATTAGCGGCCGGCCGAACATGTCGGGCTGAACGAGCGGCTCCACCAGGCGCGCGCGCTGGAAGAGAAAGAAGAGCTGCGTCGGCAGGGCGTAACGGGCCATGTCCTGATAGAAGCGCCCGAGGAACGGGTTTTCTTCCGGCTGCTCGAGCAGCAGGTCCGTGGCGAGGCGCGATGCGAGCCGGCGTGCGAGGGTGGTTTTGCCCGCGCCGATCGGCCCTTCCACCACGAGGTAGCGAAACTTATCCACGGAACACGAAGTAAACGGCGCCGACGATGCAGAGGGAGGCCCACAGGTAATCGAGCTTGATCGGCTGCTTCATGTAGAACACGGCAAAGGGCACGAACACCGTGAGCGTGATCGCCTCCTGCATGATCTTGAGCTGCGGCAGCGATAGCTGCGCGTAGCCGACGCGATTCGCGGGCACCTGCAGCAGATATTCGAAAAGCGCGATGCCCCAGCTTGCGAGCGCCGCGATCCACCACGGTGCGCTGGCGAGGTTCCTCAGATGCGCATACCACGCGAAGGTCATGAAGACATTCGAGGCGACGAGCAGCAGGGCAGAAGTCGCGACTACCGAAGCCTGCATCAGTGCATCCTTTCGACTCTCTGCGCCTTGCACGCGTCAAGGCATGCGGCTGCGCTGCCGCGGCCCGGAATCACGGCTCGCGGCGCAATCTCGACGAGCGGCCGCAGCACGAACGCGCGCTCGTGCATTCGCGGGTGCGGCACCGTCAGCTGCGGCTCATCGATGCGCGCATCGCCAAAGAGCAGCAGGTCGAGGTCGAGTGTGCGCGGGGCGTTAGCGAAGCTGCGGCGCCGAGCGTGGCGCGCCTCGATCGCCTGCAACTCGGCGAGCAGTTCGCGGGGGCCGAGCGCGGTGTCGATCTCGGCGACGGCGTTGACGAAGTCCGCCTGAGCGGGATAGCCGAGCGGTGCGCTGCGATAGAGCGACGAACGAGCGCTCAGGCGCGTGCGCGGCAGCGCTGCCAACTCGGCCACGGCGCTCTCGACTTGCGCTTGCGGCTCGTCCAGGTTCGATCCGATGCCGATGTACGCAAGCGTCACGCGGCTGTGGGGGCGGGCGCCGAGGGCTGCTTCTTGCGCCGCCGACGCCGGCGGCGTTTGCGCGGACCGGTGTCGGGCAGCAGCATGGCCTTGCGCGTCTCCGCGTCTGCCGCATGGAACGCGCGCCACCAGCCTTCGAGCTCCGCCGCCACTTCGCCGCTTGCCGCGCGCAAGGCGAGAAAGTCGTAGGCCATGCGAAAGCGCGGCGATTCGACCAGGCGGTATGGACGGTTGCCCGAGCGCGCCTCGAAGCGCGGCTGCATGCTCCAGATCTCGCGCATCGTTGCGGTGAGCTTGCGCGTGATGGCGAGCTTCGCGCACTGCGTGTCGAGCACCTCGTCCATGGCGCTTTCGAGCGCCGGGATGCCGCGCTCGCCGCGTGCCTCGCGCGTCTTCCACGCGGCGAGTACTTCGTGCCAGAGAAGCGCCGCGAAAAGGAACGCGGGCGATACCGGCCGCTCGGCGAGCACGCGCTCGTCGGTCTGGGCGAGGGCGAGCGTCACGAAGCGCTCTCCAAGCGGCTGCTCGAGGATCACGTCGAGAAGCGGCAGCAACCCCTTGTGCAGGCCGACGTCGCGCAACTGCCGCAGGCTTGCGCTGGCGTGCCCGGAAAGCAGCAGCTTCAGCATCTCGTCGAATAGCCGGGCGGGCGGCACCCGCTCCATCAGCGGCGCGAGCCGCCGGATCGGCTCGCGCGTGGCCGCATCGAGCGTGAGGCCAAGCTTTGCCGCGAGCCGTACCGCGCGCAGCATGCGCACCGGGTCCTCGCGGTAGCGCGTCTCCGGCTCGCCGATCACGCGCAGGACGCGCTTCTTCAGGTCCGCCAGGCCGCCGTGGAAGTCGACCAGTTCTTCGGTCGCCGGGTCGTAGTAGAGCGCGTTCACGGTGAAGTCGCGCCGGCGTGCGTCTTCTGCCTGGCTGCCGAAGACGTTATCGCGCAGCACGCGCCCGTGCTCATCTTTCTCGGCGGTGTCCGGATCGGCGGCACGGAAGGTGGACACCTCAACCGTTTCGCCGCCCATCATCACGTGCACCAAGCGAAAACGCCGCCCGATGATGAGCGCCCGCCGGAAGAGCGGCTTCACCTGCTCCGGGCGGGCATCGGTAGCGATGTCGAAGTCCTTCGGCACGATGCCGAGCAGGAGGTCGCGCACCGCGCCGCCGACGACGTAAGCCTGAAAACCGGCCTCGCGCAGCACCGTGCAGAGCTTGGCCGCAGCCGGACCGATCGCCTCGCGTGCGAGACCGTGTTCGCCCGGTGCCACCCGCTCCATTTGCTCGTCGCCAAGCCCGAGCACGCGCCGGATGAACCGCTTGATCATTCGCGGGCGGGCATTCTAACGGCGCAACGACATCACCGGCCATCCGCGCCGCGCCGCGACGGCGGCGAGCGCTTCGTCGGGATCGACCGCCACAGGACGCGTGACGCCCTCGAGCAGCGGCAGATCGTTGTGGGAGTCGCTGTAGAACGTGGTCTCCTCGAAATCGCGGAGATTATGGCCAAGCCCGGCGAGCCATTGGCGGAGGCGCTCGAGCTTGCCTTCGCGAAAGCACGGCGTACCTGCGACACGGCCGGTGAAGCGTCCGTCGCGTATCTCGGGCTCCGTCGCGATGAGGTGCTTCACCTCGAACGCCCGAGCGATGGGCGCCGTCACGAAGCTGTTAGTGGCTGTGATGATGGCGCAGAGCTCGCCCGCCGTTAGATGACGTCGCACCAGGGCCCGGGCTGCCGGGGTGATCATCGGCAGTATGCGAAGCCGCATGAATTCAGCGTGCCAGCGTTGCAGGTCGGCGGGTGCATGGGCCGCGAGCGGGCGCAAGGCGAAGCCCAGATATTCGTGAATATCAAGGCTGCCGGCGAGGTATTGCTCGTAATAGGCGCGGTTCTGCGCTTCGTACGATTGGCGCTCGAGCACCCCGTGGTCGACCAGGAACTGGCCCCATTCATAGTCGCTGTCGCCGCTGAGCAGCGTGTTGTCGAGGTCGAAGAGCGCCAGGCGCATGGGAGCGCCCGGAGTTTAGCTGCGATGCAAAGGCTCAGAACCGGCGCTGCACGCCGATGCGGAAGTCCTGCAGGCGGAAGAGGCCTGTTGGGTCGCGGGATTGAGACTCGGCGCTAAGCGCCCAGTCGGGGGAGAGCCAGTAGCGCCCGAACAGCGACAAAGGGCGCGGTTCGAGCTCGGACTCGCGCAAATTGGCGTACGACATGCTGAAGCTGCCCCTCTCGCCGAACGCATAGGACCAGCGCATGCGCGGGGTCGGTGCGAAGCCGTACGCATCGCGCCACTGGTAGGCAGCGAAGCCGAAACGGTCGTATTCCGGTGCGAGCCAGCTGCGGGCGAAGGTCGGGTCGAGGCCCGGCTCGCCGCGCTCAGGCAGGCGCAAGCCCGACTGTGCCAGCGCCGGCATGGCGCTGACGAGTCCGGCGATGAGGCAGATGCGGCCGAGCGCGAGCATGGAACCAATCTACTCAGCGGCCGCTCGCCTGTCCACCAAGAATTTCCTGCGCAAGTGCCTCGCGAACCAGCGGCAATGTGAGCGCGCGCTGCCGCATTAGTGAATAGCGATCAAGTACTTCCATGGCGGCGTCGAGACTCGCCATATCGCGCGGCAGGCGCGTGAGGAGATACCCGGCGACTTCGTCAGAAAGCAACAAACCGCGCGCCCCGGCCAAGGATTTCAGGTGGCACGCCTTGTCGCTGTCATTGAGTGGCAGAAGTTGATAGACGAGGCCCCAGGCAAGCCGACTCTTGAGATCCGGGCGCAGCGCCAGGTTGGCCGGCGGCTGATCACCGGTAGCGAGTACTGCCGGACCGCCTTCGCGCGCCTCGTTGATCGCCACGAACAGCGCCTGCTGCTCGCTCGCGCCAAGGCGCTGCACATCGTCGGCGACGACGAGCGCGGGATTTGCACGAGCCGCCGCCGCGAGCAGGTGGCTGCGCCCGCTACCCGTCTCGCCCCAAAGGTAAAGGATGCGCTCCCCGAGCGTGCCGGCCGCGAGCGCCCGCACGCGCGCGAGCGCTTCGGCATTGGGCCCGGCGACAAAATTGTCGAACGCGGGATCCAGGCGAGGCGAGATCGCGAGGGGGAGCTGCTGCATCACGTAGAATTTTGGACTCTAACATGGCGAACGGCCTTTCCTACCGCGACGCCGGCGTCGACATCGAGGCGGGCGATGCGCTGGTCGAGGCCATCAAGCCTTACGCGCGCAAGACATTGCGCCCGGAAGTGCTTGCCGGCATCGGCGGCTTCGGCGCCTTGTGCGAGATCCCGCAGAACTATCGCCGCCCGGTGCTCGTCTCGGGCACCGACGGCGTCGGCACGAAGCTGAAGCTGGCACTGGCCCTCCAGCGCCACGACACCATCGGCATCGATCTCGTTGGCATGTGTGCGAACGACGTGGTAGTGCAGGGCGCCGAGCCGCTCTTCTTCCTCGACTACTACGTTTGCGAACGTCTGGACGTGCGCATCGCCACCGAGGTGGTGAAGGGAATCGCCGTGGGATGCGAAATGGCTGGCTGCGCGCTGGTCGGCGGCGAAACCGCGGAGCACCCGAAGGCGTTCACCCCAGGGGAGTACGACCTCGCGGGCTTCTGCGTCGGCGTGGTCGAGAAGGAGCGCATCATCGACGGGCGCACGATCCTTCCGGGTGACGTGGTGCTCGGCCTCGCCTCGAGCGGCGCCCATTCCAATGGCTATTCCCTCATCCGTCGCATCATCGGCGACGAGCAGCTCAGCCCTGAGCTCGCCGATTCGCTGATGGAGCCGACGCGGATCTACGTAAAAGCGCTGCTCAAGCTTGCCGCCGCAGTGCCGGTGAAGGGGCTTGCGCATATCACGGGCGGCGGTCTCGTCGGCAATGTGCCGCGCATCCTGCCCCACGGCACGCAGGCGACCATCAGGAAATCGAGCTGGCCGCGCCCGCAGATTTTCAAGTGGCTGCAGCAAGCGGGCAACGTGGCCGAGCATGAGATGTTTCGCGTCTTCAACTGCGGCATTGGCATGGTGGTGGTAGTCGCCGCAGACCAGGCACAGAGCGCGGCGGCGCTGCTCAAGCGGGAGGGCGAGCTCGTCTACGAGATCGGCCGCATCGAAGCCGCGACCGGCGAGCCGCAGGCAACGATCGTCTAGCCTGCGGCGGTACTCGCAGGATCTACTTCAGGTCGTTCCAGCGCTTCATTGCCGCCTCATAGCGCTTGCGCGCCGTCTCGACTTCCTGCTCGAGAATCGCCTGACGGGCGAAGTAGTTCTGGTTAGGGCGGCTGCCGCCAGCAGCGCTGCCGGTGCGCTCGCCGGGCTGCGATTCGACGCCTTCGTCGCGGCGCTTCACGGCTTGCTGGTATTCGTTGTACGCAGCGCGCGCCTCTTCGTACGCCTTATCGAGTTCCGCGCTGCGATTCTGCGCGGCGACGCTCGTCGCGACGAGGAGGAGCAAGACGAGCACGAGCCGTTTCATCGAGGCCTTTCCGGTAGAATTTTTTGACATGGGGCGGCCGCGTTTCGTTCACCTGAGGATGCACAGCGAGTACTCGGTGAGCGACGGCATAGTCCGGATCGAGGACGCGGTGAAGCGCGCGGCCGCCGATCACATGCCGGCGCTCGCCCTCACCGATTCCGGCAACCTCTTCGGGCTGGTGAAGTTCTACGGCGCTGCCCGCGCGGCCGGAGTAAAGCCGATCATCGGCGCCGACTGCTGGATCGAGAATCCGGCCGAGCGCGACAAGCCTGCACGGCTGCTGCTCCTCTGTACCTCGCGCTCCGGTTATCGCCGGCTGTGCGAGCTTGTTTCCCGCGCGTGGCTCGAAAACCAGCACCGTGCTCGCGCGCTGATCGCTCCGGCTTGGCTCGAGCAGTCGACCGAGGGGCTGCTCGCCCTCTCGGGCTTCCTGGACGGCGAGCTCGCCGCGCCCCTCCTTTCGGACCATGGCGAGAGCGCCGAGCGGATCGCGCGCCGCTGGGCCGAGCTCTTCCCTGGCCGCTACTACGTCGAGATCCAGCGCGCTGGCCAGGCGAGCGGCGAGGCGCTGCTTGCGCGCTCGGTGGCGCTGGCGAGCCGCCTGCGACTGCCAGTCGTCGCCACCCACCCGGTGCAGTTCCTCGAAGCGAGCGACTTCAAGGCGCACGAGGCGCGCGTCTGCATCGCGCAAGGCTATCTTCTGGGCGACCAGCGCCGGCCGAGGCTGTTCACGCCCGAGCAGTATTTCAAGTCGCAGGAGGAAATGGCGCGGCTTTTTGCCGATGCGCCGCAGGCGCTCGAGAACGCGGTCGAGATCGCACGCCGCTGTAATCTCGATATCGAGCTTGGCAGGACGCGCTTGCCGGCCTTCCCTACGCCTGAAGGCGTAACGCTTGACCAGCACCTGCGCAATGAGGCGCGCGCGGGTCTGGCGCGCCGCGCGGCGCAGCTCGGCCTGCGCGATGAGACGGCCGAGCGCTATCGCAGCCGCCTCGAGTTCGAAATCCAGACCATCGTGCAGATGGGCTTTGCCGGCTACTTCCTGATCGTGGCCGACTTCATCAACTGGGCGAAGCAGAACGGCGTGCCGGTCGGCCCCGGCCGCGGCTCGGGCGCAGGTTCGCTCGTCGCCTATTCCCTCGGCATCACCGACCTCGATCCGCTGCGCTACGATCTCCTGTTCGAGCGATTCTTGAATCCGGAGCGCGTGTCGATGCCGGACTTCGATATCGACTTCTGCCAGGACGGGCGCGACCGCGTGATCGATTACGTGCGACGCAAGTACGGCGCCGAAAGCGTGTCGCAGATCGCTACCTTCGGCACGATGGCGGCGCGCGCCGTGGTGCGCGACGTCGGCCGCGTGCTCGACCTTGGCTACAACTTCTGCGACCAGATCGCCAAGCTGATTCCGGTGCAGCCGGGCAAGAACGTGACGCTCGACGACGCGCGCAAGGTCGAGCCGCTGCTCGCTGAACGCGAGAAGCACGAGGACGAGGTGCGCGAGCTGCTCGAGCTCGGCGAGAAGCTCGAGGGGCTGGTGAGGAACGTCGGCATGCACGCCGGCGGCGTGCTGATCGCTCCCGGGCGCCTGATCGACTATTGCCCGCTCTACGCCGCCGAAGGCACGAATCACGTTATCTCGCAGCTCGATAAGGATGATGTCGAGGCGGTCGGCCTGGTCAAGTTCGATTTCCTGGGCCTCACCACGCTCACCATCCTCGACTGGGCGGAGCGCTCGGTACGCGAGATGGGGCAGCCGGATTTTGCGCTGGCGCGCATTGCGCTCGATGACGCGGCGACCTATCAGCTGCTGTCCGCGGGCAATACAACTGCCGTATTCCAGCTGGAGTCACGCGGCATGCGGGATCTCATCCGGCGCGCGCGCCCGGACCGCTTCGAGGACGTGATCGCCCTGGTCGCGCTGTATCGACCGGGGCCGATGGATCTGATTCCGGATTTCATTGCGCGCAAGCATGGCGAGCAGCGCGTCGACTACCTCGATCCGCGTCTTGAGCCGATCCTCGGACCGACCTACGGCATCATGGTGTACCAGGAACAGGTGATGCAGATCGCCCAGGTCATCGGCGGCTATACGCTGGGCGCTGCTGACCTTCTGCGCCGCGCCATGGGCAAGAAAAAGCCCGAGGAGATGGCCCAGCAGCGCGACGTATTCATTGCCGGCGCGGAAAAGAACCGCCTTGTGCGTGCCAAGGCGAGCCAGCTTTTCGATCTGATGGAGAAATTCGCGGGCTACGGCTTCAACAAGTCGCACGCGGCGGCGTACGCGCTCCTCGCCTATCAAACTGCATACATGAAGGCGCATCACCGCGCGGCGTTCCTCGCTGCGAACTTGTCCGCGGTGATGGACGACACCGAGAAGGTGCGGCAGTTCTACGAGGACGCCATTGCCAACGGCCTCACCATCCTGCCGCCTGACATCAATGCCTCGCAGTTCCGGTTCGTGCCGGTCGACGCCGAGCACATCCGCTACGGTTTGGGTGCGGTACGCGGCACCGGTAAAGCCGCGATTCAGGCGATCGTGCAGGCGCGCAGCGAGGCGCCCTTCACGGATCTGTTCGACTTCTGCCGGCGCGTGGACAAGCGGCATCTCAACCGGCGCGTGGTGGAAGCGCTGGTACGCGCGGGCGCCTTCGATACCGTCGACGCGGAGCGTGCGCGCCTGCTCGCTACGGTCGGTCGGGCGCTGGAAGCGGCCGAGCAGGCGGAGCGCGCCGCAGCGCAGTCGAGTCTCTTTGCGGAGGCCGAAGTGCCGCGCGGCGGGCGCGACGCCTATGTGGAGGGCGAGCCCTGGGACGCGCGGCGCAAGCTGCTCGAGGAAAAGGCGGCGCTCGGCTTTTCCATCTCGGGACACTTGTTCTCCATCTATGAGCGCGAGCTCGCTGGCTTCCCCCGGAGCCCGCTCTCGCGCCTTGCGCCGGGCGAGCGGGTGTGGATGGCGGGGGTGGTGGCGCAGGCGCGCATGCAGATGACGCGCCGCGGCCGCATGATGGTGCTGACGCTCGACGACGCCACGGCGCAGGTTGAGATCACCGTCTTCAGCGAGCTTTTCGAAAAATGCCGCGATCGCATCAGAGAAGATGCGCTGCTCGTCGTTGCCGGCAAGGTACAGCGTGACGAATTCTCTGGCGGGCTGCGCGTGAGCGCCGACGAATTGCTCGACCTCCAGGCTTTGCGCACGCGCTTTGCCGCCCGGTTGCGTATCGCGATGAACGGGCAGGCGGACGCCAAGCGTTTGCAGCAGGTGCTGGCGCCGTACCGGGCTAATGGTCCGGCGACTTGCCAGGTCGTGGTGGCTTACTGCAATGCCGCCGCGGCCTGTGAAGTCGCGCTCGGCGAGACCTGGCGCGTTCGCCCGGAGTCGGAGCTCCTGGCGGAGCTCGGCGCCTGGCTCACACCCGAAAACGTACAGCTGCTCTACGGCGCCGCTGCCTAGCTGTCGAAATGTACATCGCAAACTTCTCGCGTGAGCACGCTACGCTGGTGTAGATACCAGGCATTCACCAACCGCCCGCTGGGATCGAAGCGCCGTTTGTGTGCCAAGAACTCCTCGAGCTGCGGATAGCAGGCTTGTAGCTGGGCGCGCGTCGCATCTGGAGTGCAGGCGATGTGGAAACTGCCGCCGAGCGCAATGGCGGCGTCGATCAGCTCGTGGCGCAGCTGCGACGCACGCACCGCCGCGCCGAGGTCGTTTGCCGGCAGAAAGCCGGCTTTCACCTCCGCATAGTCGCGCCGCGCCCAGCGCAGAAACGTATCCTCTTCCCGTGCGGTCTGGCGCACCACCAGGCTCTGCAGCGGCACGCGCCAGTCATTGCAGCGAGCGTGGATCTCCTTCCTGAAATCGCCGAGCGTGCTCGGCGGCAGCAGGAGCTCGAGGGTGTGGCTGGCGGCCTGTGGGCGCAGCGTGATTTCCTCGGGAGCGCTCGCGCGCTCCACGGCGCGCGCCAGGCTGGCGAGCTTCAGGGTCACGCTGTAGAGGGTGCCGAAAAGCCCTTGGCCGCCCACCGTCAGGGCGAACAGCTCGGCGTCCCGCTCGCGGCTCACGCGACGCAGTTCGCCTTCGGGCGTCACGAGCGCCATGCAGGCGACATGCGCGACGGCCGGAGTGCCGTCCGGGCCGGCCGCGTTTCGCGCGATGCTTTCGCCGACGGTCGGCATGGTCGTGCGCACTCGCGCTCGCGCGTCCCCGGGGCGCAGTTCGGCGGCGATCGTCTGCCAGGGCGTCGCTCCCTGCACTTCCAGGAGCCCATGCATAGCGTCCAGCCGCAAGATTCGATCTAGGCAGGCCTCCGGCAGCGTTCTGCCGCTACGCACCGCGTCGCACAGCTCAATTGCCGATATCGGTTTCATGTGCCCTCCTCCTGATGGCTCGCGCCACGCTGCGCGCGTCGCTGCCGCGGCGCAAGGCCGACGTACGAAGTATCGAAATCTGATACCGTGCGTCGCATGGCGCTCAAGACCCGCCTCGTCGAAGCGCTCAAGGTCTGTCTGCGCGCGCGCGGCATGACCTACGCCGCGCTCGCGAAGAAGCTCGGCGTTTCGGAGCCCACCGTGAAGCGCATGTTCTCGCGCGGCAGCTTCACGCTCGATCGCATCGAGCGGATCCTCGAGGCGGTCGAGCTCGACCTGCAGGAGCTCGCGCGGCTGGCGCGCGACGGCTCGCCGGCGCCGGCCGAGCTGACGAACGACCAGGAAGCTGCGCTCGCGCGCGACGAGCGGCTGTTCTCGGTGTTCTGGCTGATCCAGAACCAATGGTCGTTCGCCGAGATCCTCGCGGCCTTCGCCATTTCGCGTGCCGAGCTCACCGGCGCGTACGCGCGGCTGGAACGCCTGAAGCTGATTCGCTGGGGCCCGGGCGAGCGGGCGCGGCTCACGGTGCGGCGCGATTTTCGCTGGCGCGATGGCGGCCCGGTCAAGAAGACTTACGGTCCTCGGGTGATGAGCGAGTTTCTCGCCGCGCGCTTCAAGCAGCCGCTGGAATTTCTGCGCTTCGAGTCGCGCGTTATGTCACCGGAGTCCGCTGCCGTGCTCAAGCGCCGCCTCGAGCGCGTAGCGATGGAATTTAACGAGCTCGCGGAGGTCGATTCTTCGGTACCGAGCGGCCGGCGCATCGGCGTGGCGCTGCTCGCCGCGTGCCGGCCCTGGGAGTTCTCCGTCGTCAATGCGCTCAAGCGCCGCTAAGCGCTAGGCCAGATGTCGAAGGCGCAGTAGGAACGATCGAACTGCGGTTCCGGAGCCGTTTCCGCCAGGCTGTCGACGCGCGCGGCGCTCGGGCCTTGCCGTGCCCAGCGCACCAGCGTTTCTACGGCATGAGGGTCACCCTGCAGCAGGGCCTCGACACTGCCATCGGCGCAGTTACGCACCCAGCCGGAGACGCCGAGGCGCTCGGCTTCTGCTCGCAACGCGTAGCGAAATCCGACACCCTGCACGCGGCCGCTCACGCGGATCTGGCGCGTCCTCATGTGGGCACCCGGAGCGCATGTTAAGCTCGACACGGCGCAAACATAAGCACCAAACATAAGCACAACGGGGGAGATTTAAATGCGCATTGGTTTGCTCGTCGTGGCGGCGCTCGCCTTGATCGGATTCTTGGTCGTGGCGGTGGTCTTGCCGCAGATGGCCGGCGCCGAGGCGAAGGACGCGGCGCAGGCGCTGATCGCGGGCGCTCAACCCGCGCAGCAGCAGGTCAGCATCGTCGCGGAGAAAGGCGGCGGCCTTGGCGGTGCCGGCAAAGGGGTGAAGATCGCTCCGAGGATCGATCCGAAACATGGCGAAATGAAGTGGATCGTCGCCGAGGATGGCGCGATCCGCGGCTGGAACGAGAAGAATGCGCTTGAAGTGGCGCTTACACCGAGTGTTCAGTCGGGCAAGGTCAGCTGGAACTGCAAAGGCTATCCGGTGAGCGCGATGCCGGTCGCCTGCGGCGGCCGCTAGCGGCCACGTCTTAGTAGCGCGCGCGCCGCCACCAAGCCGCAGACTGCGGCTCCCACGACCACCAGCCAATCGCGCCGACGCCAGCGGCCCGACGGTGGGCGCGGAATCGACTTGATTGCCTGCGTCGCTGTCTGCGGCGCCGCCACGCCGGTCAGCGACGCGAGCCGCTGCGTTGCCTCTGCGGAATCAAACGAGGCGGCGAGGCCGCGCGCCGGGGCGGGCGCCCCCTCCTCGGCGACGCGATCCGCTTCTCGCGTCCTTGCAACCGACTGCGCAAGCACGATGGTCTTGTGGCTGGAATCGACGAGCTTCGGCTGCGGGGGATTCGCGGCGGGAGCCGCCGGGGGGAGGGTGGAGTGCAGCTCGCCCGCGGCGCCGGCGAGCTGGCGCTCGCAGTCGCGCAGGTCGCGCGCCACCTCGGCCGCGTCCTGATAGCGCTCCTCGAGCGGCTTCGCCAGCATCTTGGCGATGATGTAGTCCGCGAGCTGCGGTACGCCGTCGTTCACGCTGCTCGGCGCCGGTGGCACAAAGTTCACGATCTGGTACATCAGCGCGGTGACATTCTCGCCGTTGAACGGTGCGGCGCCGCAGAGCATCTCGTAGAGGATCACGCCGAGCGAAAAAATGTCCGAGCGATGGTCGGCGCGCTTGCCGATGACCTGCTCGGGCGACATGTACTTCGGTGAGCCGAGCAGCATGCCGGTCTGCGTCAGATCCCCCGTACCGCGCATGCGGGCGATACCGAAATCGGTGATTTTCACCGGCCCGTTCGCGACCACCATGATGTTCGCGGGTTTGATGTCGCGGTGGACCACGCCGCGCTGGTGTGCAAAGGCAAGGCCCTCGGCCACCTGTGCGCCGATCGAGAGTGCCTGGGATACGCGCAATGGCCGACCCTCGCCGATCAGCGTGCGCAGCTCCACCCCTTCGATGTACTCCATCGCCATGAACACCACATCGCCGGCTTTGCCGACGTCGTGGATGGTGACGATGTTCGGGTGGTTGAGCCCGCCCGCGGCGCGCGCTTCCTGGTAGAAGCGCTGCTCGTACTTATCGGCGTGCTCGCGCTCGAGGCTGATGTTGACGGTCTTCACCGCCACCGGACGTTCGAGCACCGAGTCGAGCGCCTTGTACACCACCCCCATGGCGCCGCGGCCGAGTTCCGACTGGATGACGTAGCGGCCGAGTTGCGCAGGCTCCATGCCGGGCCTTCTAGCGCCCGGCCTTCACCGCCCGGAAGACCGGCCCCCACACCGGATGGCCCGCCTCCGCCGGCTCGAGTTCAAGCGCCGGGTCCGCGGCAAGCGCCTTGCGGAACTCATCGCGGCACTCGCGCTCGCGCTGCGCCGCGCAGTGGATGAAGGCGAGATGCTTGTGGGCGCTGGCGCGTTCCTTGTCGCCCAGACCCTGCCGCAGCGCACCTTCGAAGCTCTTGGCCGACTCGTCGTAGTCGCCGGCTTCGTACTGTTGAAGGGCGTTCTTGAACGGTGATGCCGCCTTGAGCGATGCGAACACCGGCCCCCAGACGGGATGACCGGCCTCGGCCGGCAAAAGCTCGAGCTGCGGGTCGGCGCGCAGTGCCCGCCGGAACTCCTCGCGACAGGCGCGCTCGCGCTGCGCCGCGCAGTTGATGAACGCGAGGTGCTTGTGCGCGTTGGCGCTATCGCTGTCGTTCAAGCCGAGCTCGAGTGCGGTCTGCAGGGTACGGGCCGCGTCCGCATACTGACCGCTATCGTACTGGCGCAAGCCGAGCCTGAGCGCGCTGCTGCCGTTGGCCGGCTGAAAGAGCTCGCGCAGCTGATCGCGTAGATCGCGCATCGGTTGCGTGCTGCACCCCGCCAGTGCCACCAGCGCCCCGACGGCGATCAGGACGCCGGCTCTCATCGGAAGCGATGCCGGATCCTCACTGCTTCGCCGGCTTTCACTTGCACCTGCTGGACGTGTGCCGGAAAGGTGGAATTGCGGATCTCGACGGTGTGCGCGCCGGGCGCTACTTCCAGCACGCGCAGCGGCGGGCTGACACCGCGGCTGTGCCCGTCGACCAACACTTCGCCCCACGGCGCAACGGCGAGCTCCACGCGCGCATTGCCGCCGCCGAGACCTGTCGGTTGCCTTTCAAGCCGCGCCAGTTTCTTGGCAAGCGGCGCTTCCACCTTGAGCCCGGTATCCACGGCCGCTGCCGCCGCCGGCAGCGCGGAAACGCTTGCCGCGGGCTTCGCTGGCGGCGTCGCCGGTTCAAGCAGCGCTCGGGCGCCGACCCCACCCGCAAGAATCGTGAGGAACAGCACGCCGGCGGCGAGCAGCGCCGATCGCCGCAGGCCCAAGGGCCCATTCCTCGCAAGCCAGCCGGCCGGGGTCTCGCCGTCAAGTGACTGCGTTTCGGTCTCGGACAGCCGCCGGCTCGCCGGTGTACCGCCCACCACGGAGTAAACATCGTGCTCGCGTACGTGCTTGTCGGTGCGCGCGCCCTCGTGATGAAAGAGGCTCGCGTAGTCGCGCGACAGGCACGACACCACCTCGTAGAACGAGCGCGACACGAGGAGCTGTCCGGGACGGGCGAAGCTCATCACGCGTTGGGCGACGTTGATGCCATCGCCGATGATGTTGAGCTGGCCGTTCAGGTCCTTCACCAGGCGCACTGGACCGAGGTTCACGCCCAGGCGCACGGCCAGGGCGCCGGCGCCGTCGCGCACCGCCATGGAAGCGAAGAGCGCATCTTCCGGGTCACCCATGAATGTCACCGCGGCACCGTCGCCGGTATCGAGAATGATGCGGTCGCGCGCCGGCACCGGCTCAAGCGACTTCGTGAGCACGCGATTGAATTCCTGCTTTAGCTGCAGCTGCTCGGACACCGGCTTCTTCGAATACTCGACGATGTCGAGGAACAACACGCTGCAGACGAGCGTGCGGCCGGAGCTCTCCATCGGCGTATTCTATTTCACGCGCATTCCGGGGCTCGCCCCGGGGTCCGGCGAAACGAGAAATATGCCCGAACCCGCGCCCGAGGCGGCGAGCACCATGCCTTCGGAAACACCGAATTTCATCTTCCGGGCCTCCAGGTTCGCAACCAGCACGGTGAGACGGCCTTCCAGCTTCTCGGGCGCGTACGCTGACCTGATGCCGGCGAAAACGGTGCGCGTCCCGTCGCCGAGGTCCAGCGTCAGCTTCAAAAGTTTGTCAGCGCCCTCGACCCGCTCGGCGCGCGTGATGCGCGCCACCCGCAAGTCGAGCTTGCTGAACTCGTCGATGCTGATGGTATGCGCCGTGGCGCTCACCGGCGCTGCGGCCGGCGCCTCGAAGAGTTGCTCGAGCTGTTTTTGCTCGACGCGCCCGAGAAGGTGTCGGTATTCGTTGATACGGTGCCCGGCGGCGAGCCGCGAGGCGGCATCGCGCCAGCCAAGCGGCGCCACGCCGAGGAAAGCCTCGGCCTGCGCCGCGGTTTGCGGCAGAACCGGCTTCAGGTAGATCGTCAGCAGCCGGAACAGGTTCAGCGCCACCGAGCACACCTCGCGCAACTCGGACTCGCCGTCGGTGCGCTTCGCGAGCTCCCAGGGCTTGCGCTCGTCGACGTACTGGTTCGCCAGATCGGCGAGCCGCATCACTTCGCGCAGCGCCTTGCCGAATTCGCGCTCGTCATAGAGCGCGGCGATCGGCGCCGCTTTGGCCTTGAATTCGGCGAGCAGCGGCGCGGCGCCGGGCTCGCCCAGCGCGCCGCCAAACCGGCGGTTGATGAACACCGCGGCGCGGCTCGCGATGTTGACGTACTTGCCGACGAGGTCGCTGTTCACCCGGGCAATGAAATCCTCGGGGTTGAAGTCGAAGTCTTCGACGTTGCCATTGAGCTTTGCCGCGATGTAATAGCGCAGCCACTCCGGGTTCATGCCGAGCTCGAGGTAGCGCAGCGGGCTGATGCCGGTGCCGCGCGATTTCGACATCTTGTCGCCCGACACCGTGATGAAGCCGTGCACGTACACGTGGTCGGGGGGCTTGTAGCCCGAGAATTCCAGCATCGCCGGCCAGAAAAGGGTGTGGAAGTAGATGATGTCCTTGCCGATGAAGTGCACCATCTGGGTGTCGCGGCCCGGCTTTACGAACCGGTCGAAGTCGAGCCCCTGCTTCTGGCAGTAGTTCTTGAGGCTTGCGAAGTAGCCGATCGGCGCGTCGAGCCACACGTACAGGTACTTCTCTTCCGCAATATCGGGCACGCGGATGCCGAAGTAGGGCGGATCGCGCGAGATGTCCCAGTCGGAAAGCGCCTTGTCGCCCGCGCCCTCGAGCCACTCCTTCGCCTTGTTGATGACCTGCGGCTGAAGCCGCCCCGGCGTCTCGATCCAGTGCCTGAGGAACGCCTTGCATTTCGAGTCCGAAAGGCGGAAGAAAAAATGCTCGGAAGATTTGAGCACTGGTTTCGCGCCGGAGAGCACGGAATAGGGATTGCGCAGCTCGGTCGCGGAATAGACGCTCGAGCAGTTCTCGCACGCGTCGCCATACTGGTCCTTCGCGCCACAGTTGGGGCACTCGCCCTTGATGTAGCGGTCGGCGAGAAACATGCCCTTCACCGGGTCGTAGAACTGCTCGACCGGCTTGCTGTAGATGAGCCCCGCAGCCTTCAGCTTGCGGAAGAGGTCCTGGGAGAGCTGGCTATTCTCCGGTGAGTGCGTCGAATGCCAGTTGTCGTAGGAGAGGTGAAAGCCTTCCAGGTAGCGCCGACGGCCGCGCGCGATCTCGCCGACGAAGGCTTCCGGCGTCTTGCCGGCCTTCTCGGCGGCGAGCATGATCGGCGCGCCGTGCGCATCGTCCGCGCCCACAAAGTGCACTATGTGCCCCTGCATGCGCTGGAAGCGCACCCAGATGTCGGCCTGGATGTACTCCATGATGTGGCCGATATGGAAGGGCGCGTTGGCGTAGGGCAGCGCCGTCGTGACAAAGAGCGTGCGCGCGGGCATCTTCAGGCGGAAAAAGCGAAATTCTAGCGGCGATTAGGTACACTTAAGCGCTTTCCCCGCCATGCCGCTTAGCGAAGCGCAAGTCCAGTCGGTTCTCCGCAGCCTCGTCGACCCGAACACCGGGAAGGACTTCGTTGCCACGCGCTCGGTGCGCAATCTCAAGCTCTCCGGCGACGACGTGTCGCTCGAGATCGAACTGGGCTATCCGGGCCGCAGCCAGCACGAGCCGATCCGCCGGCAGGTGGTGCAGGCGCTCAAGCAGGCCGGTGCCGGCGCGGTATCGTTGACCGTGAGCTCGCGGGTGGTGCCCCACGCCGTGCAGCGGGGCGTGAAGCTTGTGCCGGGCATCAAAAACATCATCGCCGTCGCCTCCGGCAAGGGCGGCGTCGGCAAATCCACCACCGCGGTGAACCTCGCGCTCGCCCTCGCCGCCGAGGGTGCTTCGGTCGGCGTGCTCGACGCGGACATCTATGGCCCCTCGCAGCCCATGATGCTCGGCATAGCGGGGCGCCCGGAGTCCAGGGACGGCAAGAGCCTCGAGCCAATGGAAGGCCACGGGCTGCAGGCGATTTCGATCGGCTTTCTGATCGACATCGACACGCCGATGGTCTGGCGCGGGCCGATGGTGACGCAGGCCCTCGAGCAACTGCTGAAGGACACGCGCTGGCGGGACATTGATTACCTGGTGGTCGACCTTCCGCCCGGCACGGGCGACATCCAGCTGACCCTCGCGCAGAAAGTGCCGGTCACCGGCGCCCTGATTGTCACCACGCCGCAGGACATCGCGCTCATCGATGCGAGGAAGGGCCTGAAGATGTTCGAGAAGGTCGGCATCCCGATCCTCGGCGTGGTGGAGAACATGTCCTATCACGTCTGCCCGAGCTGCGGACACCGCAGCCACATCTTCGGTGTCGGCGGCGCCGAGCGCATGTGCCGCGAGTACGGCACGGAGCTCCTTGGCCAGCTGCCGCTTGATGAAGCGATCCGCGTGCAAGCCGATTCGGGCAAGCCGACCGTGGTCGCCGATCCCGACGGCGCCTCCGCGGACATCTATCGCCGCATCGCGCGCCGCTGCGCCGTCAAGATCGCGGAGCTGCAGCGCGACATGAGCGCCAAGTTTCCGAACATTGTGGTCCAGAACACGTGAGCGCCCGCAGTGTCGATTAAAGCGGATCGCTGGATCCGGCGCATGGCCGCGGAGCACCGCATGATCGAGCCGTTCGAGCCGGGTCAGGTCAAGCAGGTGGCAGGGCGGCGCGTCGTGTCCTATGGCACCTCGAGCTACGGCTATGACATCCGCTGCGCGGCCGAATTCAAGATCTTCACCAATATCAACTCGACCATCGTCGATCCGAAGGCCTTCGACGAAAAGAACTTCGTCGACTACCGCGGCGAGGTCTGCATCATCCCGCCGAACTCGTTCGCGCTCGCGCGCACGGTGGAATATTTCCGCATTCCGCGCAACGTTCTGACCATCTGCCTGGGCAAATCCACTTACGCGCGCTGCGGCATCATCGTCAACGTCACGCCGCTCGAGCCGGAGTGGGAGGGCCATGTGACGCTGGAGTTCTCCAACACCACACCACTGCCCGCGCGCGTCTACGCCAATGAAGGCGTGGCGCAGGTGATCTTCATCGAGTCCGACGAACCCTGCGAGACCTCCTACCGCGAGCGCGGCGGCAAGTACCAGGGCCAAAAAGGCGTGACCTTGCCGCGCATTTAGCCCACACCCCGTCGGCGACCACTACATCTAGTAGGTCCACCCTCGGCGGGGCGCTATAGGGACCGTAAAACCGGGTAAAAAAACGCTTGACGCGGCGCCGGATTGCTCCATAATCGGCGCCGTTTTTGTTTGTGTTCGGCCCACTTTCTCGCGAGGAAAAGGAGGTCATCATGACAAGCCAAAGGAACTCGTATCCGGTGTACGAGGTTTGCGTTCGGGACATTCCTGAAACCTAGTTCAGTCGCCGGAGACCTTGATGGGGGATCGCCCAGTTAACGTAGTTCGTGCAAGACAAGCCGCACTCACCAAGCCGCAACCGCAAGAGCAGCTCTTCGACACGCATCCCGAAGTCAGCCTCGACTTCGCGATCGTGCGCCAGGCGGCAAGCCAGAAGTACACCCGACCGTTCCTGATCGTCGACACGGCCATCGTGCGCGGCAAGGTACGTCGTTTCCGTGCGGCCATGCCGCGCGTGCGGCCGCACTACGCGGTCAAGGCGAATCCGGACCGGCGCGTGCTGAAGGTGCTGGTGCAGGAAGGCTGCGGGTTCGAGATCGCCTCGATTGCCGAGCTCGACCTGCTGCTCGGGCTAGGGGTGCCGCCAACGGAAATCTTCTACTCGAACCCCGTCAAATCGCGCGATTCCATCGCCTACGCCGCCTCACGGGGCGTGGAGTGGTTCGTCGTCGACAGCCTGGACGAGCTGCGTCGCGTGTTCGAGGTCAAGGCCGACGCCAAGCAGTATCTGCGGATCGCGGCGCCCAACATCGGCAGCGACTGGCCGCTATCGGGCAAGTTCGGCGCCGGTGCCACTGACGCACGGGAGATCGTCGCCGCGGCGGCAAAGATGGGGGCCGACCTCGCCGGCGTCACCTTCCACGTCGGCTCGCAATGCCGCAATCCCGAAAACTGGCGCGTCGCGCTCGAGAAGGCGCGCAATCTCTTCGAGCTGATGACTAAGGCGGGGCTGAAGCCGCGCCTTCTCAACATCGGCGGCGGCTTCCCGGTGCGGCACGTCAAGCCCATTCCGTCGATCGAGACCATCGGCGCGATCGTCAATGAAGGGCTGAAGGCGTTTCCGGAGGACACCCAGGTCATCGCGGAGCCGGGACGCTACCTGGTGTCCGACGCCGGCTATTTCGTCTGTCGGGTGCTCGGCACCGCCACGCGCGCCGGCAAGCGCTGGATGCACTGGGACGCCGGCCTCTTCGGCGGGGTGATCGAGGCGAGCGAAGGCCTGAAGTACAGGATCCGCACCAACCGGTCGGGCCCGGACGTGCCTTGGACCGTGGGCGGACCGACATGCGACTCGGTCGACATCGTGATGCGAGAGGAGCCCCTGCCCTCTGATCTGCAGGAAGGCGATTTCATCTATATCCGCAACGCGGGCGCGTACACGACGGCCTACGCCAGCCAGTTCAACGGCTTCCCGCTGCCCGAGGTGCGGGTCTTCGAATCTAAGCAATAGGCTCGTAGAGGACGAAGTCGAACTTCGTCCCGTCGGCCGCGGTGTGGGGCTCGCGCTGGGTCTCGCGCCAGCGCGAGCGGTCGTAGGGCGGGAACCAGGTATCCCCTTGGTAATCCCGGTGAATCTCCGTAATCACGAGCCCGGCGGCGAGCGGCAACGCCTCTGCGAATAGTTCCCGACCGCCGATCACGAAAACCACGGGCTCGCCGGCACACAGGGCGAGGGCGGCGTCGAGCGACCCGGCCACGGCCGCGCCTGCGGCCTCGTACCCCGGGGTACGGGTGACCACGATATGCTCTCGCCCGGGAAGAAGGCCGCCCAGCGATTGCCACGTGCGGCGGCCCATGATGATCGGGTGGCCGAGCGTCAGGCGCTTGAAGTGCCTGAGGTCCTCCGGCAGGTGCCACGGCAGCTGGCCGGTGCGACCGATCACGCCGTTAGCGGCGACGGCGGCAACGAGATAGATCCGCGAGGCGTTTTCCTTCGACATCGCACGCAAATTTTGCTGGAATTATAAGTACATGCAGCCTCGAAGCTGGGTCGCTGCGCTGCTCGTCGCGCTCGCGGCTTGCGCCGCACTCGAGATTCCGCCCTCGCCTTTCCAGACGTTAGACGCGCTCATGCGAGAAGCCCTCGAGAGCGCGCGCTCGCCAGGGCCGCAGCAGAAGGCGAGCTTGCAGCGCGCAGAGCAGGCTTTCGCGCGCGAGCCGTCGGCTCTCAACCGGCTGCGCCTCGCGCTCCTGCTGGCGACACTCGCCCCGCCACTGCGCGACGATACGCGCGCCGCCGAGCTGCTCGAACCGATTGCCGACCCCAATACGCCCGGCGTCGGGCGCTTTGCCGCCTTGCTCGCCGGACAGGTGAGCGAGCGCGCCCGCATGGCGCGCGAGCGGGAGCGTTCCGATCGCGAGCGCGATAAACGCGAAGAGGCGCTGCGCCAGCAGCTCGATGCCCTGCGTGCCATCGAGCGGGGCATCCAGGAGCGTGAAGAAAAGTTGCGCCGCCCCGAGAAGTGATCAGGCGGTGCGGAACGCCCAGCGCCTGCTGAGCGCGATGAGCAAAGCACCGGCAAAGGCGAACGCGCCGAGCACGTAGAAGCCCGCGACGATGCCGTAGCGATCGGCGAGGAAGCCCATCAAAAGCGGCGTGCTGAGGTGCGAAACGCTCCACCCGAGGCCGCCCAGTGCCAGCGCGGAGCCGCGCTCCGCGCTCGAGCTCACTTCCGAAATGGTGATCTGGAAGTAAAGCGTCATCGCCGCAGTCGCCGCTCCGACCACCAGCATCCAGAACCCGATCGGCGCAACATGGTTCACCGTTGGCACGAGGCCGACGGCCGCCGCAACTGCGATTCCGCATATGACGGGCCAGAGGGTCTGCGGGCCGCTGCGCACGAAACGCGCCGCGAGCAGGCTTGCGAATATGGAACCAAGGGCGCGCAGGCTGAGCAGCAATCCGGAGGTGCCCTCGGCATGCCCGAACTGCGCGAGCAGCAGCGGATAAAAGGACATCGTGAGGGAAAACGGCAACGCCGAGAGGTACGCACAAAGCATGGTGTAGAGCATGATCCGGCGCCGCAGGAGCGGCAGGTAGCCGGCGAGCGGATGACGCGTCGTGCTCGGGCGCCGGGCGGAATGGGCCGGGGTGGTGAGCCCTGCGAAGAGCGACACGACCCCAATGGCGGCGAGCGCCGCGAAGGTGGCCGCGAAACCGAATGCCGCGAGCACGAAGCCGCAAAGCATCGTGCCTACAATCTGGCCAAAATTGGTGACGGCGTTCAGGCGGCCGAGCTGCACGCCGCGCTGGCCGGGCAGTTCGCTCGCCATTGCCCATGTGGCCGGCCAGAATGCTGCTCTCGAGAGGATGAGTGCGACTTGGCCCAGCATGAGCATCCAGAAGCCGTCCGCGACCATGAACCAGAGGCCCGCTGCCGTCTGCACGCAGCATGATCCCAGCATGATGCGGCGGCCGCCGATGCGGTCCGTATATGCGCCGCCGACCAGGTTAAGCGGCGCCTGCGCCAGTACCGGGGCGGCAAACAAAACCCCGATCTGCGCATTCGACAGCCCCTGCGCTTGCGCGTACAGCGGCACCGCGAGCCAGGTCATGCCGAGGCCGAAGTTCCATGCCGCGGACGCGACGAAGAAGGCGGCGTGCTGCACGACCCATTATGCGGGCCGCATGTAAGGTCGCGGCCCGCGTTTCGACGAATCGCCATGCGAATCGCCCTGGCCCTCGCTGCAGCGCTTGTCACGCTCGAGGTCCGGGGCGCATGCCTCGCTCGCTCGGGCGCCAGTACGGCGGTATTGGTCGAGCTCTATACATCCGAGGGGTGCAGCAGCTGCCCGCCTGCGGACCGCTGGCTCTCGACCCTCGGCGAGCGCTACTCGCCAAGCGAGGTCGTGCCGCTCGCCCTGCATGTCGACTATTGGGATTACATCGGCTGGAAAGATCGCTACGCGAAGCGCGAGTTCTCGCAGCGCCAGCGGCGGCTGTCGCAGTTGCAGCGTGCCGCGCTCGTCTATACGCCGCAGGTCCTCGTCCAAGGTCGCGATTACCGGCAATGGCAGAGCGCCGAATTCGAGCGGATGGTCGCGCGTATCAACAGCCAGTCGGCGCGTGCTTCGCTCGAGCTTGAGATCCTCGCTGTAAGCTCGGACAGCTTGGAGCTACGGGCATCCGCGACGGTTGAAGAGGCAGTTAGCCGTGCCCAAGCCGCGGTTTACGTCGCCGCTTACGAGAACCGCCTGGAAAGCCGGATAACCGTCGGCGAGAACCGTGGCGTTGTCCTGCAGCATGACCGCGTGGTGCTCGAGTGGCGGGGGCCCTACGCCCTCGGCACGCGGCAAATCCAGCTTGCGCTGCTGCCGAAGGCCAAAATTGCGGACTCCGGCGTGGCGGCGTTTGTCCAGAATCGCCGCACCGGCGAAGTGCTCCAGGCCCTTTCGCTTGCGGCCTGTACGCCCGGCAACTTTTAAACCGCCCCGGCCCCAAAGCCGGTTTTCCTTTATATTCGCGCCGGTACGCCTGCCCGGGGGGTCGGGGGCCACAGAGGAGCGTCCATGCAAGCGACGCAGATTCGCCAGAAGGACGGCGTCTTTTACTTCGTCAGCTACCGCGCCAAGGATCTCATGGGCAAGGTGCGGTTCATTAGTCGCTTTTACGGTGAAGGCGAGGAGATCGCTCCTTCACGCGTGGCGGCCGACGATGACATTGCGCAGTTCATCGCCAAGATCGAGCGAAACGACGAGGCCTTCCAGCGATCGCTTTCCCGCTCGAAGGTAAAGCAGCTGAAGAACTTCTACGAGACAGCGGTGTCGCAGCCGCCCATTCCGGGGACGGTGCTGCTTTTCACCTCCGAGCGGCTGAATTTCCGGGCCGACGGCGATGGCGGTCAAGGCTCGCTCAACGAGCCTTCGTCGAAATATCTGATCATCGATGGCCAGCATCGGCTGGCGGCGCTGCACTTCTACATGCAGGAGCGCCCGGACGACGCGGCGACGATCAACGTGCCGTGCATCATCTTCGACGGACGAAGCGAGGACTTCGCCACGGAGATGTTCGTCATCATCAATTCGACACCGACGCGCATCAACAAGAGCCATCTCGTCGACCTGTACGACCGCGTGTCGTTCGCCGCACCGGACCGCAAATTTGCCGCCCGCCTGGTGGAAAAGCTCTACGGCGAGGGCGACAGTCCGCTGCGCTATCGCATCAACCGGCTCGGCGGTCGCAGCCAGCGCGACAAGTGGGTGCTGCAGGCGGAACTGTTCAACGAGCTGCACCGCTGGGTACGCGGGCGCTGGCGCTCGATTCAGCTCGCCGGCGGCAGCTCGAAGGAAGTGCCGCGTTATTACGGCATGATTCGCGACTTCTTCAAGGCGGCGCGCGCGGTGTTCGGAGAGGCGGTGTGGGGCAAGGAAAACTACATGGTCACGAAGCCCGTGACCATCAAGGCGATGGTACGTGTTTGCGCCGACCTGTCGCGGGACGATGGCGAGCCGGAAGCCGGCCGCCTTGCCCGCTGGGAAAGCCGGCTTGCGCCCTGGTCGGAGATGGCGAAGCAATTCCGCGAGGAAGGCTTCTACGAGCGCTTCCCGGCGAAGGGCGAAGTGGAGCGCGTGGCGCGCATCCACAAGGACCTCGCCAAAGCTGCCGGCATCGAGGCCGGCAAGAAGTCCTAAATCGCCTTTTCGCGCGCCAGGCGCTCGATCTCGCCCGCGCTGTAGCCCAGTTCCATGAGGACCGTGTGCGTGTGCTCGCCTAGGGCCGGCACGGGGTCCATTTTGGGTTCGAAGCCCGACAGGTTGAAGGGCGGTTTAAGGGCGTCGATCGGCCCGGCGGGAGACGGCACGCTGGTCCACCGGTTGCGCGCAGCGAGCTGTCCATGGCGCCAGAAATCCTCCATGCTGTTCAGCCGCGCATTGGCGATCCCGGCGGCATCGAGCCGCGCGATCACCTGGGCGGTGGTCAGGCTGCCGAAGACCTGTTCGACTTCTTGGTGCAGCGCTTGGCGATTGGCCAGCCGTGCCGGCGAGCTGGCGAAGCGCGGATCGGCTGCCAGTGCCTTGTCACCGAGGACATGTTCGCAGAAGCGCGCGAATTCCCGCTCGTTCTGCACACTGAGGAACACGGCGCCGCCATCGCCGGCCTGAAACGGACCGTAGGGCGCAATGGTCGCGTGATGCGCGCCGGAGCGGGACGGCGCCCGGCCTCCGTAGGCGGTAAAGTAGGCGGGAAATCCCATCCACTCGCCCAGCGCTTCGAACATCGTGATGTCGATGGTGGCGCCTTCGCCAGTGCGCTCGCGGCGCACCAGGGCGGCGAGAATGGCCGAGAACGCATACATGCCGGCGGCGATATCCGCCACCGGAATGCCTGCCTTGCACGGCGTGTCCTCGGTGCCGGTAACGGATAGCAGCCCCGCCTCGCACTGCACGAGCAAGTCGTACGCTTTCTTGGCGGCGTAAGGCCCGCTCGGTCCATAGCCCGAAATGCCGCACCAGATGAGCGAAGGCTTGCGCGTGCGCAGCGCAGCCGCGCCAAGCCCGAGGCGCTCCGCCGCGCCCGGTGCCAGGTTCTGCAGGAAGACGTCGGCTTCTTCCAGAAGCTTGTCGAGCACCGGCCTTGCCGCCGCATGCTTCACATCGAGAGTCAGGCTCTCTTTCGAGCGATTGGTCCAGACGAAATGCGAGGACTGGCCCTTCACCGTGCCGTCGTAACCGCGTGCGGCGTCGCCGCCGGCCGGCCGCTCGATCTTGATGACGCGCGCGCCAAGCTCTGCAAGCTGGCGCGTGGCGAAAGGCCCGGCAATGACCTGTTCCAGAGCAACCACCTTGATGCCTTCGAGCGGTCTCATGTGAATTCGATGCCGAGACCGGAGAGCGCGACGCCACTGAGCCGGGTATTCCAGCGCTCGCCCGGCGCGACCGCGTGTGCATCGGTGATGACGCCTGTCGTGACGACTTCGCCGGCCGCGAGCCCCGGCGCCTGGGGTTGCCGGGCGAGGAGGTCCACCAGATAAGCGAGCGCGGCGAGCGGACTCCCCAGCACGTTGGCGCCGGCGCCGCGGTCGACGAGCTGATCCGCGCGGTAAAGCTGTACCTCGATCGCCGGCAGACGTTCCTCCACATCGTCGGGTAATCCCATCGGTGCGCCGATCACCAGCCGCCCATGCAGACCGTTATTTGCCGTGCTGTCCGCGAGGGCAAGCTTCCAGTTCGGGTGCGGGCATTGCACGATCTCGACGGAGTGCGCCATCCACTCGATGCAATCGATTAGGTGCTCTCCATGCGGTGCGCTACGCAGGCCAAAGCAGATCTCGGGTTCGATGCGCGGATTGACCAGACCTTCGAGAGATACGCGTGCGCGATTGCCGTCGGCGCGGGTGAGAGTTCGGTCGTACACCGTGCCCCAGATCGGCTCATGTACGCCGTAGCGCGGCCAGAGGGTGCGATTGGTGAAGCCGATCTTGCGGCCCACCGGCCGCCAGCCGCGTGCAAGGCGATGCTCGTGTAACGCGCGCGCGGCTCGATAACCGTCGTCGGCCGTAAGCCCCGCATAGCGCTCGCTGAACGGCGCGATCTCGCGCGGCTGTTCATCGAGCGAGATCAGCTCGCGGGCCAGCATCCCGGCGATTGTAGCGGCTGGTTGCGCAACGCCCGGCCGCATGCCAAATTGACGCTTCATGGACGCCGCGCTTGCCTGGGCCATCGCCGCACTGGTGCTGGTCATTGCCGAGCTGCTGAGCGGCACTTTCTATCTGCTGATGCTGGCGGTCGCCGCATTTGGCGCCGCGGCCGTTGCCTATTTCGAGCAGCCATTTCCCACCCAGTGCGTCGTTGCCGCACTGCTCGCGGCGATCGGCTGCTATGGCGTGCATGTCTATCGCGCGCGCACGCTCGGAATGCGCATGCCGCCGATCGACAGCGGCATGCCGGCAAGCTTTGAAAGCTGGCTCGATGCAGGCGCGCGCCTCGCGCGCGTGCGCTATCGCGGTGCGAGCTGGGAGGCCCGCGTCGAGGGCAGCGAAGCCCTGGAGCCGGGCGCCACCGTGTTTGTGCTTGCCACCGATGGCAACACGCTCAAAGTCGCCAAGAACCGCCCCGCCTGAGAGCGGTGGGGCATCGCACGTCCCAGGGGAGAACACGATGTTCTGGAAGCTTGCGGCCGCCGTCGTCGTCGCCATCATCGCCTCGCAGGTGCCTGCCTTGAGGCCGTATTGGGGCTGGGTGCTGCTGATCGGCGTTATCGTCGCCTTCGTCATCGAAGGCGTGCGTATCGTGCCGCAGCAGAGCGCCTGGGTTGTGGAGCGGCTCGGACGCTTCCAGGGCACCCTCGAGCCCGGGCTGAATCTCATCATCCCGTTCTTCGACAAGGTCGCGTACGTCCATTCGCTCAAGGAAGTGCCGCTCGACGTACCCGAGCAGATCTGCATTACGAAGGACAACACCCAGCTCGGTGTCGACGGCATCCTGTATTACCAGGTCACCGATCCGCGGCTTGCATCGTACGGGTCGTCCAACTACGTCGTGGCCATCACCCAGCTTGCGCAGACCACGCTGCGCAGCGAGATCGGCAAGATGGAGCTCGACAAGACCTTCGAATCGCGCGAGGAGATCAATCGGCAGATCGTGCACGCGCTCGATGAAGCCGGGCGCAACTGGGGCATCAAGGTGCTGCGTTACGAGATCAAAAGCCTGACGCCGCCCGAATCGATCCTGCGCGCCATGCAGCAGCAGATTACCGCCGAGCGCGAGAAGCGCGCGCTGATCGCCAAGTCCGAAGGCGAGCGCCAGCAGGAAATCAACCTGGCCGACGGCAAGAAGCAGGCAGCGGTGCTCGAGTCGGAGGGCGAGAAGCAGGCGGCGATCAACCGTGCCCAAGGCGAGGCCACGGCCATCCGGGTGCTCGCCGAGGCGACCGCGGCCGGCGTGCGCGCCGTCGCCGAGGCGATCGCCGACCGGGGCGGCCTCGAGGCGGCGAACCTCAAGGTGGCCCAGCAATACGTGGATGCTTTCGGCCTGCTCGCCAGCAAGTCCAACACACTGATCATTCCGGCGAACGCCGGGGACGTCGCTGGATTCGTAGCGACCGCCATGAGCGTGCTCGATCGGGTGCGCAGCGCCCCCCCGGCGGCCCGCGGTTAGCCGGGGCTACGCAGGTGCAGGCCGAACGTCACCACGAGCGCGACGCCGATCCAGAAATGCGTCTGCGAGGCAAACGCCCGCAAGCCCTCGCTTCCTGCGTAATACAGGGCGTAGCCGCTGATGACGAGCCATAGCGAACTCGCGAGGAGCGCAACGCCCGAGCTTCGGCTGGCGCGCACACTCCAGCCGCACGGCACGTGCCGTGCGAGCAGGGCACCGAATAGCACCATGCTGGCCATCGCCGCGGCGCCGTGGATTTTCATCAACAGCGCGCCTTCCACATTCAGCTTCCACAACAAGCCGGTTGCCACCAGGGCGAATAGCACGGTGTAAATCAACGCCCGAACGACCGGGTGCTGGCGGTTGCGCTCAGCCATCAGTACTGAACAGGCACGCATGCGCGCAGAAGCGCGCAGCGAGCTCTCGCGCGCGCTGCGGTTCAAGCAGGCACGGCTTGGTCAGTGCATCGGCGGTCATGCACTCCGCAGCGATCACAGTTGCGCCGGTCGCGGGGCGCGCGCGTCCGCTCGGCCGCGGGTCGACGAGCAGAGCGGCGGCCGAAGTGGCAACCGCCGCGTCCCGCACCCGCCCGAGGTACACAAGCGTTTGCGGACGTTGCGGCGGACGCACATACACCTCCTCGTACGCTTCGCCGAACACCCGCAGATCGCCGCCGGCATTCACCACACCGGCTCGAATGCCAGCCACTTGCAGCGCCTCTACCGCCCGATCGACAGCAAAACCTTTGGCGATGCCGTCCAGCGAATAGCCGCAAGCTGCGCAATCGAACAGTCCGTCGGTTGCGAGCCGTATTTCTTCCGCCCTCTCGAGCACGCGGCGAGTCCAGGGGTCCAGGGCGAAGCTGCGGGCGGCGCGCAGCCGTGCGATGTCGCTCGTACTCTCCTGGGCGCTCATGGCGCGGTGCACACGCTCGATCGCCGAGAAGGCGCGCTCGATGGCAGGCTCGGTCTCGCGGCCGGCCGGCACGCGAATCTCGACCAGCGTGCCGAGCAGCGGCCGCGCGCGTCTAACGCTGGCGCAATTCGTTTTCATAGAGTTTGAGCAGGCGTTTAACGCCGTCGGTAAGGTGCCGGCAGGAGAGGGTTGCGCCGCTGATATTGCGGATGTCGCGGTCGAGCTGCAACGGGTCGCCGGCGCTCTTGCCGGCGAATTGCGCCCGCCAGGCGGCCTCGCGCACTTGGCCGCCGTGTGATTCGCGGTACTCCAGGATCTCGATGCCGCGGGCGCGACCCTGCGCGTCGATGCCGAGCGCGTAAGTGATGAGCTCACGCTTGCCGAGCACCTGGTCGACGATGAACCAGCCGCCCTGCGACACGCGCCAGACGCGCTCGCGCCGCCCGGGATCTAGCGCCGCGAAGCTGGCGCCGGGAAAGAGCGACTGCTGAGCCTGCTCCACTGTCAGATAGACGGTGGCATGCGCCGCCGGAATCGAGAACGCAAGCGGTGCGGCGATGAAGGCAGGCCAGCGGTGGCTCAAAATTCGAAGCCCACCTTGATGCGCAGCTCGTTGCGCTCATGGTGCTCGCCGTAGAAGCGGCCGCCGATGAGATCTTCGCGCGCTTCATCGTTGTACGCCTTGGCGTTGGCGATCTGGCTCAGGAACGTGGCTGTCAGCCACCACTTGCGCGACGCGTAGTGCACTGACGGGCCGATGAAGTTGACGGCGTAGACCCTTTTGGCGGCAGAGAATCCGCGGCCTTCATAGCCGCGGTGGTGACGGTATTCGAGACCTGCATGCCAGCCGGGCGCGACTTGATAGGCAAGCCCGGTAGTGAATTCCAATTCGCCCTCGTTCTCCCAGGCGCCATGGAAGCGCTCCTTTTCCGCCGCCGCCGTGAGATTGGCCGCCCAGACCAGCCGATCTTCCAGAAAATTTTTCTGCAGGATCAGCTTCGTCTCGAGCTCGCGCTCATCCGGACCCCAGGTGGGCTCGATATAGAGCGCGAGTCCGATGGGATCCTTGTAGGGACTGAGCACCCGGTAGATCCATTCGTTCGAGAACGACTGGAAGAACGTGCGGCGGTAACGCGCATCGGGGTCGACCGAGTCCGGGACAAAGGCGCCAGGGCCGGTCGTAGCGTCGGCACGATTGTGAAACGCGCTCACATGGTCGTAATTGAGGTAAAGCGCGGTCTGCAACCGGTCGGTAATGCCGTATTCGAACTCGGTGCGCGCCTGCCACAAGTCGTAGTCGCCGCGCGACTGCCCGTGGCGGCGGGTCAGCCACTGTTCGATCTCGCGCTCGCCGCGCGGATGGGTATCGGTGGTATAGACGTAACCGAAGGGTGATTCACCGGCGAACGTCGGCACCGCGAACGACAGGGTAACGGCCACCAACGCGAACTTTCGAAGCGACAAAGCCAGTCTCCTTGCAGAGGTTAAGGAAGGCTGGCTGGCGACGCGGAAGGCGCCGCGGGCTGGCGTGGTTTAGCTCAGGCGCGTGCGGAGCGCATCTTCGCTGAGCGCACCTTGAATGCCGAGAGGCCGAGCCACACCGCTGGGATGAGTACCAGCGCGTAGGTGAGGAGCGCTCCATATTCGCCCTCGGGCCCATACGGCTCGGTCTTGAGATGCCAGTACGCGTTGTCGAGCGGCAGCAGGTTCGCTTCGGTCGCTTCGTGAAACGCGTAGATCACGAGCTGGAAGGCGAAAAGCAGCAGGAACACCGAAGTCACGCGAAAGAACAAGGCGAGATCGACGCGGTGACCGTAGTGGGACCACGCCCAGGCAAGCGTGGCTGCCAGGGCAAGGCCGGCGAGTGCACCGACGACGAACGGTGCGGTCTCGGTCTGGCGGAAAAGTGAAGCAGTGATAAAGGCCGTTTCCATGCCTTCGCGCGTAATCATCAGCACGACGAAGGCAAACACGGCCCACCATGCGCCGCCGCCAGCTCTCTGCGCTGCCGCCTCCAGGCGATCGCCGATATGGCGGCGCATCTGTTTCGCCGCATGCAGCATGTAAATGACCATTGAAACCACAAGTACCGCAGCGATCAGCGCGAGCAGGCTCTCCCATTTAGGCAGTACCGCCACTTCGGCGAGCCAAACTCCAAGGACCACCGAGGCCAGCACCGCGGCGATCGTCCCCCAGGTCACAGCGGAAAGCAGCGCGGCACGGCCGGTCTTGCGCAAGTAAGCGAAGGCGATCGCGACGATCAGGAACATTTCGATTCCTTCGCGCAGCGTGACGAGCAGGATCTGGCCCATGCGCGCTAGGCCGTGAGGATGAGCTTGCCGTTTTGAGTAACGCGCAGCCGGTACTCGCGCCCGTTATGCGTGATCACCAGTTCTTTTCGGGCGCCGAGCAGGGCTTGGCTCGCCACCTTCGCCGGGATGGGCGAGGGTTGCGCGGGCGCGGCGGGCTTGCTCATAGCTAGACGATAATGGTTCTCACTATATTCGTCAATGGTTCTCATGAACTGTTTACTAATCCCTAACAGTTACTTATCTGTGAGTAAACGCTCGCTAGTTGCAATTTCGATGGAATCAGAGTGATAATCCTTCTCAACTAGGAGGCCGCAGCCTTGTACATCTGCATCTGCAACGCCGTCACCGAGAAGGCCGTCCGCGAATGTGCGCGCAATGGCGCCTGCTCGCTCGAGCGGCTTTCTTTCGAGCTCGGCGTCGGTTCCGGCTGCGGCCGCTGTCGCGACTGCGCGAGCGACGTTTTGCGTGACGTGCAAGGCGAAATGAACGCGCTATCTGGCGCCGGCGCCTGAACGCATAATCGCGGCTTGCGTCCGGGGGCCGCATGAAAGGCGACAGCAAGGTCATCCAGCACCTGAACAAGGTGCTGTTCAACGAGCTCACCGCGGTCAACCAGTACTTCCTGCACGCCCGCATGCTCGGCAACTGGGGTTTGAAGAAGCTCGAGGACTACGAGCGCAAGGAGTCGATCGACGAGATGAAGCATGCCGATCGCCTGATCGAGCGGATCCTGTTTCTCGAGGGACTGCCGAACCTCCAGGATCTCGGCAAGCTGCTGATCGGCGAGAACGCGCTCGAAGCACTGAAGTGCGACCTCGAGCAGGAGCGCCTCGCGCGTCCGGTGCTGCAGGATGCCATCGCGCACTGCGAGGCGGTGAAGGACTACGTCTCGCGCAATCTGCTGCGGGAAATCCTCGAGGGCGAGGAAGACCATATCGATTGGCTCGAGACGCAGATTGACCTCGCCGATCGACTCGGACTGCAGAACTGGCTGCAGTCGGCGGCCGGCAGCCCCGCATAGGAAACGCCGAAGGGGCATTGCGGTTAATTCATTGGGCGGCTCGATGCGAGCTCCGATGAGATCGACATCGGCATGCAGAAGCACCGTCGCGCCTGCTTGGTGATACCTACACGCTGTATCTCAGGACGCCACAACTTCCCCTGGACGACGCTCGCGTCTTAGACGACGCGGGTCTTTACCGGCTTGCCAGCAAAGTGCAGCCGCAGGTTCTCGATCTGCAGGTCTCCCATTGCCTTGCGCGTCTCCACCGTCGCGCTGCCGACGTGCGGGAAAAGCACCGCGTTCTCGAGCGAAAAGAACTCCGGCGGCACGCGCGGCTCGTCGACGAAGACATCGAGGCCGGCGCCGGCAATCTTGTTCTCCTGCAGGTAGCGAAGTAGCACCGGCTCATCCACCACCGAGCCGCGCGCGATATTGACGAGGAAGCCGCGCGGCCCGAGTGCATCGAGCACCTTGGCATTGATCAGCTTGTTGGTCTCGGGTCCGCCCGGTGTGACGACCAGCAGCACGTTGCAGTTCTTCGCGAGGGTCACCGGATCGGGGTCATAGGGGTGGGGCGATTCCTTGCGCCGGCGGTTGTGATAGCGGATCTTCATGCCGAATGTCTGCGCGCGCTTCGCGATCGCCTCGCCGATGCGGCCGAGACCGAGCACGCCCAGCGTCTTGCCGCCAATGTCCGTCGTGAGCGGATAAGCGCCGCGTGTGGCCCAGTTGCCGGCGCGCAAGTGCTGCTCCGACTGCGGAAACCGGCGCACCGTGTTGAGAATCAGCGCCATCGCCGTGTCGGCCACCGTCTCGTTCAGCACGTCGGGCGTGTTGGTGACGATGACGCCGCGGCTCTTCGCGTCGTCCAGGTTGATCGCGTCCACGCCGACGCCGAAGTTGGCGATGATCTCGAGTTTTGGCAGCTGGTCCATCAGCTTGCCGTCGACCATCAGTGGGCCGAAGGTGGCGAGTCCACGTACCTTCGGTGCGTGCTGCTTGAAAAAGGCGCTCTTGTCGGGCGCCTCGTGCAGCAGGTGCGCCATGAATTCGGCCTGCAGGGTGGCCATCGTGTCGGCATGGCCGCGGGCAGTGATGATGATTTCGGGTTTCATGAGCCTTTGAATTTCTGCGCCAGCGCTTCGGCGCCGCGCGCGAGGATGCCGACATCCGCACCGACGGCGACGAATAGGGCGCCGCATTCGAGCCAGCGACGCGCGTCTTCTTCGCTCGGCGTCAGGATGCCGGGTGCCTTTCCGGCTTTGCGGATGCGGCGCACCGCCTCGTCGATGAGCGGCTTCACTTTCGGGTTGGCGATCTCGCCCGGATGACCGAGCGAGGCGTGCAGATCCGCCGGACCGATGAATACGCCGTCCACGCCTTCGATCGCGCATATCGCTTCGATGTTGTCGAGCGCGCCTTGCGTCTCCACCTGCACGAGCACGCAGATCTCCTCGTGCGCGTGCCGCGCGTAGTCCTTGATGCGGCCGAAGCGCGTCGCGCGCGTTGTGCCGGCGACGCCACGCACGCCCTGCGGCGGATAGCGCGTGAACGAGACGGCGGCGCGTGCTTCCTGCGCGTTGGAGACGTACGGCACAAGCAGCGACTGCGCGCCGACGTCGAGCACGCGCTTCATTGTCACCATGTCGTTCCACGGCACTCGCACTACGGGATGCGTGCTATAGGGGGCCGCCGCCTGGAGCTGCGCGAGCAGGCTTTCGAGGTCGTTCGGCGAATGCTCGAGGTCGATCAGGATCCAGTCGAAGCCGGCACCGGCGATGACCTCGACGCTGTAGTTCGACGAAAGGCTCGACCACAGCCCGATCTGCGGCTTGCGCGCGGCCAGCGCGTGCTTGAAGCTGTTGCGCGGCAACTCCATCGCCGCTAGTGGATCTCCGGTTCGGGGATCGGCGCCGTGCCTTCGAGGAAGTCGAAGTCGCAGCCTTCGTTGGCCTGGCGAATGTGGCGCGAGAAGAGCGCGCCGTAGCCGCGCGCGAATTTTCGCTCGGGCGGCCGCCACGCGGCCTTCCTGCGGGCGAGCTCGGCGGCGTCGACCTTGAGGTTGAGCTCGCGCTTGTCGACATCGAGCTCGATAAGGTCGCCGGTCTTTACCAAAGCGAGCGGCCCGCCGATGTACGACTCGGGCGCCACGTGCAGTACGCAGCAGCCGTAGCTCGTGCCGCTCATGCGTGCGTCCGAGATACGCACCATGTCGCGCACGCCCTGCTTCAGCAATTTTTTCGGCACCGGCAGCATGCCCCATTCCGGCATGCCGGGGCCGCCGAGCGGCCCCGAGTTGCGCAGCACCAGCACCGAATCGGCGTCCACGTCGAGATCCTCGCGGTCGATGCGCGCCGCCATGTCGTTGTAATCGTCGAACACCACCGCCTTGCCGGTGTGCCTGAGCAGTTTCGGCATCGCCGCCGCCGCCTTGATCACCGCGCCGTCGGGCGCGAGGCTGCCACGCAGCACGACCAGCCCGCCCGAGCTTTTCAGCGGCTGCTGGCGCGTGCGGATGACGTCTTCGTTGTAGATGCGCGCACCCTGCAGGTTTTCGCCGAGTGTCTTGCCGTTCACGGTGCGGCAATCCAGATTCAGGAGGTCCTGCAGCTGACCGAGCAGCGCGCGCAGGCCGCCGGCGTAGTAGAAGTCCTCCATCAGATAGCGCTCGCCCGAGGGACGCACGTTCGCGAGCAGCGGCGTCTTCGCCGAGAACTCGTTAAATCGCTCGAGCGATAGCTTTACGCCGGCCCGTCCGGCCATGGCGATGAGATGGATGATGGCATTGGTGGAGCCGCCCATGGCGAGGAGCGCGATCACGGCGTTGTCGAAGCTCTTCGATTCGAGGATGTCGCGCGGCTTCAGATCTTCCCACACCATGTCGACAATGCGCTTGCCGGTGAGCGCCGCCATCTTCGAGTGGTTGGAGTCCGGCGCCGGGATCGACGCGTAGCCGGGCAGTGTCAGGCCGAGCACCTCGGCGATCGACATCATCGTCGCCGCGGTGCCCATTGTCATGCAGGTGCCGGGTGAGCGCGCGATGCCGTCCTCGATCTCGTGCCAGTCGCGCTCGGTGATATTGCCCGCGCGCAGCTCCGCCCAGTACTTCCAGGTGTCCGAGCCCGAGCCGAGCGTCTGGTCGCGCCAATGGCCGGAGAGCATCGGCCCGGCCGGCACGTAGATCGCCGGCAGGTTCATGCTGGTCGCGCCCATGATGAGCGCGGGCGTTGTCTTATCACAGCCGCCCATCAGCACCGCGCCATCGGCCGGATACGAGCGCAACAGCTCCTCCGTCTCCATGGCGAGCAGGTTGCGATACATCATGGTGGTCGGCTTCTGCAGCTGCTCGCCGAGCGAGATCGCGGGCATCTCCATCGGGAAGCCGCCCGCCTGCCAGACGCCGCGCTTCACCTCCTCGACGCGCTGCTTGAAGTGCGTATGGCAGGTATTCGCTTCCGACCAGGTGTTGATGATGCCGATGACCGGCTTCCCGGCGTAGTCGCTGCGGTCGTAGCCCATCTGCGCGGTGCGCGAGCGATGACCGAAGGCGCGCAAATCCTGCGCGCCGTACCAGCGATGGCTGCGAAGCTCCTCGGGCTTCTTGCGCTTCACTCGAACTTTGCGCCGGAATCCTTGACGACCTTCGCCCAGCGCGCCTGCTCGCTGCGCAGCCACGTGCCGAGGCCCTCCGGCGTGCCCGTACGTATTTCGGTACCTTGCTTGGCGAACCGCTCCTTCATATCCGCGGTGGCGAGAATCCGATTCAGCTCCGCGTTCAGCTTTGCCACCGTCTCGCGCGGCATGCCGAGCGGACCGACGACCCCTTGAAACGAACCGGTTTCGAAGCCGGGCAGGCCTTGCTCCGCCACGGTCGGCGTGTCGGCGGCCGACGGCACGCGCTGCGCGCTCGAGATCGCCAGCGCCCGCAGGCGGCCGCCTTGCACCGTTGGCCAGGTCGCGAGCATGCCGTTGAAGAGCACGTCGGCCTGTCCGGCCGCGACCGCCGCAACTGCGTCCGAGCCACCCTTGTACGGGATGTAGGTCCACTGCACCCCGGTACGCTGAGCGAACTCGATGCCGGCGAGCTGCGGCGCGCCGCCGATGCCGGAAACCGCGAAGTTGAGCTTGCCGGGATTCGCTCTCGCGTGCTGGATCAGCTCCTTCACGTTGTTCACCGGCACCGACGGATGGACTGCGAGCACATGCGGCGAGTACGACACCATCGCCACCGGCGTGAAGTCCTTCGATGGATTGAACGGCAGCTGCGGATAGACGCTCGCGCTGATCACCAGGCCGCCGAGATCCGTGAGAAGGAGCGTGTAGCCGTCAGGCGCGCTCTTGGCGACGAAATCGGCGCCGACGTTACCGTTGGCACCGGTCTTGTTCTCGACCACGACCGGCTGCCCCCAGATGTCGCTCAACTTCGGCCCGAGCTGGCGCGCGAGGATGTCGGAAGTGCCGCCGGCCGCATACGGGACGATTAGCCGGATCGGTTTCGTGGGATACGTCTGCGCCTGCGCGGCGGCAAACGCAATAAACCCGAGGAAGGCCGCCAAGATTCGCATAGTTCTTAGTCTAAACTGCCGGCCTCGCCCAAAGGATAGCCTCATGCATTCGTTCGCTCGCCGCGCGCTGCCCCTGGCAACCGCGCTCCTGGGCTCGGCCGCCATCGCTCAGTCGTTCCCGTCCAAGCCCATCAAGGTGATCATCCCCTTCGTCCCTGGCGGGTCCTCCGATATCGTTGGCCGCGCCATCGGCTCCAAGTTTCAGGAGATTCTCGGCCAGCCGGCGGTAGTGGAGAACAAGCCCGGCGCGAACGGCGCCATCGCCGCCGAGTACGTCGCCAAAGCTGATGCCGACGGCCACACCATCCTCGTCGGCTCAATCGGGGTCTTTTCGATCAATCCGGCACTCTTCAAGGATTTGCGCTACGACCCGCTGCGCGATTTCGCACCGATCAGCCTGGCTGTGACGACGCCGAACGTTCTGATCACCAAGTCGACCCTGCCGGCGAAATCGCTGAAGGAGTTGGTCGAAGCGGACAAGAGCGGCCGCCTCTCCTACTGCTCGAGCGGGACCGGGTCGTCGGACCATCTCACCGCCGAGCTGCTGAAGCAGATCAGTGGCGGTCAAGCGGTGCACGTCCCTTATCGCGGCGGCGCGGCATGCCAGACCGACATCATGGGAAACCAGGTCGACTACTCGTTCCAAAACCTCGGCGCAGTGACCAACTACATCAAGGGTGGCCGCATGAAAGCGCTCGCCGTCACCGCGAAGACGCGCAACCCGCAATTGCCCGATGTGCCGACGGCCGTCGAGGCAGGGTTTCCCGATCTGGTCGTCACGTCGTGGCAGGCGGCGGCCGCGCCGGCGAAGACGCCGCCAGCGGTGTTGGCGAAGCTGAACCAGGCGACGGTCAAGGCGTTGCACTCGGCCGAGATCCGCGAGCGCATGACCCAGATCGGCTTCGACGTCGTCGCTTCCAGCCCGGAAGAATTCGGCCGCTTTATGCGCGAGGAAGTCGAGCGTTGGACGCGCGTGGTGCAAAAAGGAGGCATCAAGCCCGACTGATGGAAACCCTCTTCCAAGCCGAAGCGCTCAGGCGCGCGATCGAGGCGATTGTCGCCGCGGGCGGCAGCGAGCCGGCCGAAGCGCGGCTCGTTGCCGATAACCTGGTCACAGCCAACCTGCTCGGCCACGATTCGCACGGCGTTGGCATGATCCCGCGCTACATCGACGCGGTGCTCGAAGGCGGTCTTTCGCCCAACCAGCACCCCAAGGCGACGCTCGACACGGGTGTGTTGCTCGCCCTCGATGGCTGCAAAGGCTATGGGCAATCGATCGGACGCGACGCGATGCAGATGGCGATCGAGCGCGCCCAGCGCCACGGCTCCTGCATCATGACGCTGGGAAATTCGCATCACCTCGGGCGCATCGGCCACTGGGCCGAAATGGCGGTGGCTCAGGGGCTGATTTCAATTCACTTCGTCAATGTGATTTCCCATGCCCGTGTTGCGCCGTACGGCGGACGCGATGCACGCTTCGGCACCAACCCCTGCTGTATCGGCGTGCCGTTGCCCGGCGAGCCGCCGTTCTTGCTCGACTATGCGACGAGCGCGGTAGCGCAAGGCAAGCTTCGCGTTGCGCATAATAAAGGCGTAAAGGTGCCTCTGGGCCGGTTGATCGACCCGGAGGGCAATGCCACCCAGGATCCGCGCTATGCGGTGCTGCCGCCTTTCGGGGCCATGCTCGCCTTTGGTGAGCACAAGGGTTACGGCATGGCGATCGCGTGCGAACTGTTGGGAGGTGCGCTCACCGGTGGCGGCACCTGGCATTACGACGAGTCGAGCAAGCAACGCGTGCTGAACGGCATGCTCACCATCGTGCTCGACCCGCGCAAACTCGGCACTGCGGCCGCCTTCGAGCGTGAGGCACGCCTGTTCCTCGACTGGCTGCGAAAGAGCAGGGCCGCGCCGGGCTTCGATCGCGTGCGCATTGCCGGCGAGCCGGAGCGCGAAATGCGTGAACGGCGTAGCCGCGACGGCGTCCCGGTGGACGAGGCGACCTGGGAAGAAATCCTGGGTGCGGCCGACAAGCTGAAGCTCGCGCGCGCACGCGTTCAGGCGCTGGCGCGCGCGCAATAAGCGGCGGCTCAGCCGCGCCGCAGCGTGTAGCCCTTCTCGCGCATGCAGGCCTGCACGCGCTGGCCCTCCTGCAGCTGCCGGTCGGCATCCATATTCGTCGGATGCGGCTGGATCTCGGCGCCGGTCGAAGTCGTCCTGAGTTGTGGCACGGTCGAAGCGGCTTGCGCGGCGCTGTTGCAGGCGCGCAGGTCGGCATCCAGGCTGGCCGGCGTAGCGCCCGGCTTATCCCATTGCACGCTCGAGCAGCCGGCGACGAGCAGCAAAGCAATCCAGCGTCTTTTCATGTCAGCCGCCGTTTCAGGTCGCGCAGGTGGTCCATGGCGAACCATTTTGCCGCGCCGAGCGTGGCCCCCGCAACGAACGCTATCGCCACGCTGCCGAAGGGGTGCCGGCGGCGCACACTCGGTTCGGCGCTGACTGGCGGCAGTGGCGTTGCCACAGGGACGCGGGGCGCCGGCGGCCGCGCGATGAGCGGCGCCGCCGGCGTCGGCACTCCGGCGCCCGCGTCGCCCGCGCGCGGACGCGCTTTGCCGCGCCGCGAGCCGAACTCGTGCGCATAGACCCAGGTGAATTCGGCGCCGAAGAGGAAAATTTGCGCCGAGTAGTAGACCCACACCATCAGCACCACCAGCGACCCGGCGGCACCGAAGGCTGAAGCGACCGAGGTCTTGCCCAGATACAAGCCGATCAGAAATTTGCCGACGGCAAAAAGTGCTGCCGTGACTGCCGCACCGATCCACACATCGTGCCAGCCGACGTGCACACGCGGGATGTACTTGTAGATGAGGGCGAAGAGCACCGTGGTGAGGCCGAAGCTCAGCACCAATTCGAGCACGTGGCCGATGATCTCCGCCGCGCCCCACCATTTACCGAGCGCGGCGATTGCGGCGCTGAGGATCAGCGACACGGTGAGCAGGAAAGCGATGCCGAGCACCATGCCAAAGGAGATAAAGCGCGTGCGCAGCAGGTTCCACCAGCCTTTGCTCTGCTCGCGCGCCGGCGCGCGCCAGATCCGATCGAGCGCGTTCTGCAGCTCGCCGAACACGGTGGTTGCGCCGAGAAGCAGAGTCGCCACGCCGACGATCGTCGCCACCGTGCCTTGCGCGGGTCGATCGGCCGCCTGCAGCAGCCCTTCCACGGCTTTTGCACCATCGGGGCCGATCAGGCCGGCAAGCTGGCCGAAGATTTCGCCGCGCGCCGCATCCGCACCGAAGACCAGGCCCGCGACGGCGATGACGATGAGCAGCAAGGGCGCGATGGAGAACAAGGTGTAGTAGGACAGCGCCGCCCCCATGCTCGGCGCATAGTCCTCGCTCCACGCGCTCGCGGTTTCCTTTACAAGGCCGAGCGCTGCTTTGCCCGATGGACGCATGCGAACCCAGGCGATGCAAGCAGCGCGCCTGCCTGACAAACAACAGTAGAATTTGCCTCCCTCGAGGAGACCGCATGGCGAAGAAGCCGCGTCCGCCGGAGCCAAAACAGGTCCGTCCGGACGATATCGATCCGCACCATCGCTGGGACCGGCCGCTGCAGGCGCCGGGGCGCACGCAGGTCGATTTCGAGGAGCGTGTCGATTTTCGCCGACTCCATAACTACCGCCTTGGGCGCGTGCGCGCGGCGCTCGCGCATTCCGGCCTCGGCGCGCTCCTTTGCTTCGATCAGCACAACATCCGCTATACCACGAGCACCGTGATCGGCGAGTGGGCGCGTGACAAGCTCACGCGCTATTCGCTCCTCACCGGCACGGGGGATCCCTATATCTGGGACTTCGGCAGCGCGGCCCGACACCACAAGCTCTATGCACCGTGGCTCAAGGTGGATCACTGCAGGGCCGGACTGCTCGGCCTGCGCGGCGCCACGGGCGGCGACATCACGCTTTTTCGCGACGCGGCGAAGGAAATCCGCGCCATCCTGCAGGCTGAAGGCGTTGCCGACACGCCGCTCGGCGTCGATGTCGTCGAGCCCCCCATGCTGTTTGAATTGCAAAAGGCCGGCATCGAAGTGCGCGACGGCCAGCAGGTGATGCTCGAAGCGCGCGAAGTGAAGAACATCGATGAATTGACGCTCCTCAACATGGCATCCGCGATGGTCGACGGCGTGTACCAGGACATCGCCGAAGCGCTGAAGCCGGGCGTGCAGGAATCGCAGATCGTGGCGCTTGCCACCAAACGCCTCTACGAGATGGGCTCCGACTGCGTCGAGGCGATCAACTCGATCTCGGGCGAGCGCTGCAGCCCGCACCCGCACAATTTCACCGATCGGCTGATTCGCCCGGGAGACCAGGCGTTCTTCGACATCATCCAGTCCTTCATGGGCTATCGCACGTGCTACTACCGCACCTTCAACGTCGGCCGGGCGACGCCGCCGCAGCGCACCGCTTACCGCAAGGCGCGTGAATGGATGGACCGCGCCATCGAGCTCCTGAAGCCCGGCATGTCGACCGACAAGATCGCGCTTGCCATGCCGGAAGCAAAGGAGATCGGCTTCGCGAGCGAGATGGACGCGTTCGGCCTCAATTTCTGCCACGGCCTCGGCCTCGGCCTGCACGAGCGTCCGCTGATTTCGCGCCTCACCTCGCTGCGCGAGCCGATCGAGCTCAAGGCCGGCATGGTGTTCGCCGTCGAGACCTATTGTCCGGCCACCGACGGCATCTCGGCGGCGCGCATCGAGGAAGAGGTGATCCTCACCCCGAAGGGCGCACGCATCATTTCGCTTTACCCCGCAGAGGAATTGCCAATTGCAAACCCATACTGATCAGAAGCTCGGCTGGATCGGCGCCGGCCGCATGGGCTATGCCATGGCGGAGCGCCTAGCGAAAGGCGGCTGCGACCTCGCGGTCTGGAACCGTACGCGCGAAAAGGCGCTGCCGCTCGAGAAGTCGGGCGCCAGGGTGGTCAATCAACTGGAGGAGCTTTCGACCAGCGACATCCTGTTCGTCATGGTGTCGACCTTCGACGACGTCAAGCAGGTCCTCGGCAGGGCCTTGGGCAAGGGCAAGCCGAAGATGGTGGTCGAGTGCTCTTCCATCTCGCTCGAGGGATCGGCGGAGCTGCGAGCGCTGTTGCAATCGAAAGGCATCGAATATCTTGCCGCGCCGGTGAGCGGCAACGCCAAGGTCATCAAGGCCGGCAAACTGACTTTCGTCGTCTCCGGTCCCAGATCGGCCTATGAGACGGCGAAGCCCTACCTCGACATGATGGGCACGGGCTCGAGTTATGTCGGGGAGGGAGAGCTCTCGCGCATTGCAAAGATCTGCCACAACGTGATGCTCGGCGTGGTGATCCAGAACCTTTGCGAGATCACCGTGCTCGCCGAGAAGGCTGGCATGCCGCGCCACGCGTTCCTCGAGTTTCTCAACAAGAGCGTGATGGGCTCGATGTTCACCCGCTACAAGACGCCGGCGCTCGTCAATCTCGATTTCCACGTCACCTTTACGCCGAAGCTGCTGCGCAAGGACCTCGACCTCGGCCTGGATGCCGGTCGGCACTTCGGCGTGCCCATGCCACTCACCTCGATCACGCGCGACCTGCTGCAGCAGATGATCGGGCGCGGCATGACCGAGGAGGATTTTTCCACGCTCCTCGTCATGCAGGCGCAAAACTCGGACCTCGATATCAAGCCCGAGAACGTGCAAGTAAGCGACGGGCTTAGCTGATGTACAGCGCCACCGCCAATCTGGTGCTGCCGACGAGCATCATCGGCTCGCTGCCGCGCCCGGTCTGGTACACGCACAATCTCGGCGCGCGCGATTTCCGCGATGCGATGGTCGATCGCGCGTACCGCGAGCAGTATCTCGACGCCCTGGCGGTGTACTTGCGCGATCAGGAAGCTGCCGGTCTCGACATTCTCACCGATGGCGACTGTCGCTTCGATGCGGATGTAGCGGGCCATAACTGGTTCTCTTACGCTCCGCTGCACATGGAGGGTTTTAGCGGCGCACGTCCGTATGCAGTCAAGGGCGGTCTCGCCGGCATCCCGCACAAGCCGGGCCACATCCTGCACGATGTGCTCGAGACGCGCGTCATGCCGGATCTCGTCGGGCCGGTCGGCCGCGGCAAGCTGCGCTACACGGCGATCTGGAAGGCGGCGCAGCGCCAGACCAGCCGGCCGGTGAAGTTCGGCACCATCACGCCGGAGCTGATCGCCATGTCGGTGCGCGATGCCCACTACCGGGATCTGCGCAAGAGCATTCTCGCCATCAGCGATGCGCTGAACGAAGAGCTGCATGAGCTCGCCGACGCTGGCTGCAAGGTGATCCAGCTGGAAGAGCCGCAGATCCATCTGCTCGCTGCCAAGGGGCTCAGCGACGCGGTGCTCAATGCAAGCTTCATGGTCGAAGTGTTCAACAATACGGTGCGCGGCCTGCGCAACAAGACCGAGGTGTGGTGCCACACCTGCTGGGGCAATCCCGCGGCACAGCGGCTTTTCGCAAAGACGCCGAGCTATGCGCCGGCACTCGATGCGCTAAGCGACGTAGACGCGGACGTGATTACCTTCGAGACCTGCAGCTCGGGTGGCATGGACCTCGAAGTGATCGGCAAGCGCATCCGCGAGCAGAAAATTTGTATCGGCGTAGTGGATCACCATACGTTGCAGGTGGAGACGCCCGAGCAGGTCGCCGCGCTGGTTCGCAAGGCGCTCGAGCACATCCCCGCGGAGCGGCTGGTGCTTGCTTCGGACTGCGGCATGGGGCGCGAAGGCATGAGCCGCCGGCATGCGTTCTACAAGATGGTCTCCATTGTGCTCGGCACAAACCTCGTGCGCCGCGAGCTAGGCGTGCCGCCGGCGCCGTGCTTGGCCGCGGAGTCGCGATATTCGATGATAGAAAGCGAATAGCGCCAACTTGGAGGAGGAGGCAGCATGACGTTCGATCGCAGGAAGTTCATCAAGGCCGCCGGTGCTGTCGCTGGCGTGGCGCCGCTCGGCTTCCCCGCCGTAGTGCGCGCGCAAGCGGAGCCGATTCGCATCGGGCTCCTCACCGTGAAGACCGGGGCGCTTGCCTCCGGTGGCATTGACATGGAGCGCGGCCTCACCATCTTCCTTAAGGAAAAGAACTACACCATGGGCGGCCGCAAGGTGGAATTGACGGTCGCCGATACGGCCGCCATCCCGGCGCAGGCGCGCACCAAGATGCAAGAGCTCGTCGAGCGCGAGCGTGTCCATGCCGTCGTCGGTCCGCTCGCCGCGTTCGAGGCGCTCGCGATGGACGATTACATCCGCACCGCGCAGATCCCGACGCTGCCCATCGCCGGCGCCGAGGACATGACGCAGCGCAAGGCGAATCCCTGGTTCGTGCGCGCCACTTCGACCTCCGCGCAGTGTGCTTACCCGATGGCCGACTATTGCGCGAAGCATCTGAAGTACAAGCGCATGACGGCGATCGCCGACGACTTCGCCTACGGTCACGAGATGCTCGGGGGCTTCCAGCAGGTGTTCGAGGACGCCGGCGGGGCGCTCGCGCAGAAGCTCTTCTCGCCGCTCAATGCGCCGGACTACGGCTCCTACATCGCCCAGATCAAGCCCGATGTCGACGGCGTGTTCCTCGGCTTCGCCGGCAGTAACGGCTTTCGTTTTCTCAAGCAGTACAACGAGTACGGCATTAAGACGCCGATTGTCGGCGGCATGACGGCGTTTGATGAAGTGGCGGTGCGCAACATGGGCGATTACGCCATCGGCAAGCTCTCGAGCTGCTGGTACACCGCGCAACTCGACAATGCCAACAATCGCCGTTTCGTCGGCACCTATCGCGGCGAGAACGGCTACGACCCCGGTCAGTATGCGGCGGGCACCTACTTGTACGGCGAAGTGCTGTACGCCGCCATCGAGGCGCTAAAGGGGCGGGTGGAGGACAAGCAAGCCTTCATCAAGGCGCTGCGCGCCGTTCGGGTCGATACCCTGCGCGGCCCGATCGAATTCGACGAGTACGGCAACGTCGTCGGCAACATCTACATCCGCAAGGTGGAACGCAAGGACGGGCGGCTGGTCAACACCAACATCCACACCTACCCAAAGGTGAGCCAGTTCTGGACGTACGAGCCGAAGGAGTTCCTGAAGCATCCGGTGTGGTCGCGCGACTACCCGCCGATGAAGAGCACGTAGAGGAGACCCGCAATGCCCGGTAAGCAGCGCATCAGTTATTTCCCTTTGGAGAAGATGGATGCCGACATGCGCGCGGAGATGGAGCGCTGTCGGCGCGAAGGCACGCCGCGTCCGGAAAGCTCAGCGGTTCGCGGGCATGTGCCGGCCGCCTTCTGGTCCTTCGCCAACTCGTGGCGCGATCTCTTCCACCGCGGTGTCTGCGATCACGCCATCAAGGAGCTTTGCCGGCTGTACGTATCGCGCTCGGTGCAGTGCGATTACTGCGGCAACCAGCGCTCGATCAAGGCCGCCGGCGCGGGCGTGATCGAAGATCATGTGCGCGACCTGCTCAACTTCGAGAAATCGACGCGCTACAGCGAGCGCGAGAAGGCCGCGCTCGCCTATGCCGAAGCGATTACTTGGCATCTGGAGACGGATGACGCTTTCTGGGAGCGGCTCTACCGACACTACAACGAGCCCGAGCTGGTGGAGCTCGGCTGCTTCATCGCACTGACCATGGGCCAACAGAGCTGGCTGCGCCTGCTCAACATCGAGCACCACCAGGTGCTCGCCGGCACCAGCGCCTCGATGGCGCCCGGCTACGAGACGCCCGAGGCGCTGCACCAGTCCAAATCGTCCGCCGACTACTGGGCGAAATCGAAGCGCGCCTGAGGCGGAGCGGCGTAAACGCCGACGCGTCTCGCGCGTTGAATAGAAAAACCTAGGAGGATGTCAATGAAGCAATGGAAGTGCGCATGGATTGGCCTTCTGGCGGCCGCGCTGACGCTGTCGGCGACGGCGCAGAACTATCCGACCAAGCCGGTCCAGGTGGTTCTCGCCTTTACGCCGGGCAGCGCGGTCGACATCGTCGGCCGTATCGTCAGCGCCAAGCTCTCTGAGATGTGGGGCCAGCCGGTCGTCAACGACAATCGGGCTGGCGCCGGCGGCTCCATCGGCTCGGCCGCGGTGGCACGCGCCGCCCCGGACGGCTATACGCTGCTCGTGACCTCGAACGCGCACACGGTGAATCCGGCAATCTTTGCGCATCTGCCGTACGACACGCTGAAGGACTTCACCGACATCGTGCCCTTCGCAGAGCAACCGAACGTCATGGTGGTCGGCGCCGACTCGCCCTACCACTCACTTCGCGACTTGGTCGCCGCCGCGAAGGCGAAGCCCGGCGTCATCAACCTGGGCCACGCCGGCATCGGCAGCGGCACGCATCTGAGCACCGAGAAGTTCATTGCCGTCGCAAATATCAAGGTGGTCGAGGTGCCATTCAAGGGGACGCCGGAGGTTATCGCCGCGATCCTCAGCCACAATGTCGACGGCTACTGGGCGCCGATCTCGGCGGGGCTCTCGAATATCAAGAGCGGCAAGCTGCGCGCGCTCGCCGTAACGACAGCAAAGCGCAGCCCCGTACTGCCCGATGTGCCGAGCATCGGCGAAGCAGGCGTCAAGGGTGCCGAGTCCGCGCTTTGGGTCGCAATGTGGGGCCCGGCCGGCATGAGTCGTGAGCTCGTCAACAAGATCAACGCGGATGCGCGCAAGGCGCTTGCCGATCCGGGCGTGAAATCGAAGCTGCAGAGCCTCGGCAACGACACGATGGACATGTCGCCGCAGGAGTTCGCGAAACTCGTGCGCACCGAGATGAAGGACTACGCCAGCGTGCTGAAAGCGGCGGGCGTTAAACCCCAATAGGCGCGGCGCAGCACCGCGCCGCGCAATTCAAGCCGCCGTAGCGAAGCGTTTCAGCGGCACGCCGGTCAGGCGCTCGAGCTCTTCGAAGGAAAGCCCTTCGACCGTTTCGACGACGTGCAGGCCGTCGGCTTTCACGTCGATCACCGCCAGGTCGGTGTAGATTCGGTTTACGCAGCGTGCGCCGGTGAGCGGGTAACTGCAGCGCGCAACGATCTTGCTCTCGCCCTTCTTGGTGAGGTGCTCCATCATCACGAGCACCTTCTTCGCTCCCATGGCGAGGTCCATGGCACCGCCAACCGCGGGAATCGCGTCGGCACCGCCGGTGTGCCAGTTGGCGAGATCGCCGGCGATCGAGACCTGAAACGCGCCGAGCACCGCGAAGTCGAGATGCCGGCCGCGGATCATGGCGAAGGAGTCGGCATGATGGAAGTAGGCGCCGCCCGAAAGCAGCGTGACCGGCTCCTTGCCGGCGTTGATCAGGTCTTCGTCTTCCTCGCCCGGTGCCGGCTTCGGGCCGACGCCGAGAACGCCGTTCTCGCTGTGCAGGATGATCTCGCGGCCTTTCGGCAAATGGTCAGCGACGAGCGTCGGCAGGCCGATGCCGAGATTGACGTAGGAGCCTTCCGGAATGTCGCGCGCCACGCGCGCCGCCATCTG